>DFZE01000016.1 GCA_002382065.1 Desulfobacteraceae bacterium UBA4064 | reverse complement strand
TGGGTATTGTTTCGGATTTCGCGCTTCGAATTACGAATTTTAAGATACAGAGAAAGGGGTTCCATTCAGGCACTATATAACTGAGCTAATACAATAAATAACTCGAAAAGAATTTTCTGTGATAATTTATCTCTCAAAAGTGTT
This sequence comes from Desulfobacteraceae bacterium UBA4064, assembly GCA_002382065.1. Taxonomy (GTDB): domain Bacteria; phylum Desulfobacterota; class Desulfobacteria; order Desulfobacterales; family Desulfatirhabdiaceae; genus UBA4064. Next base: position 3,827 of record DFZE01000016.1, on the reverse strand, counting down.
CTCACGTATGGCTCGACGTGAGGGATTGACAGAGATTCATATTTGTAAGGCGGTGGCCGAGATGAATGTGGGCCTGTTTGATGCCAATCTTGGCGCCGGCTTGTTCAAAAAACGGATTGCTATTCCAGGCCAGGGAAAACGTGCCGGCTGGAGGTCGCTGCTTGGATTTCAGAAAGGTAAAAAGGCGTTTTTCCTGTATCTGTTTGCAAAAAACAGTTGTGACAATATTGAACCCGATGAGACAAAGGCTTTAAAGCGTCTTGCAAAATATTACCTCACATTGGAACCCGATGAGATCGAAGCGGCATTGCAATGTGGTGAATTACTGGAGGTGAACTGTATTGAAAAAGAAACATGACAGTATTTTATCGGCCGTTCATGAGACCGCAATGGGGCTGCATAATGCGGGTATAATGGATGAGATAACGATGCGCGAATTTGATGCGCTTTGTCTGCCGCCTGTGAAAACATATCACCCACAGGAAATCAGGCAGATGCGATTGCGTTATCATGTCAGCCAGGCCGTGTTTGCCGCTTATCTGAACGTGAGCGAGACTTCTGTGGCAAGTTGGGAGTCTGGTGAGAAAAAGCCTGGTCCTGCGGCGGCCAAGTTGCTTAATCTGGTCGATCGAAAAGGCATTGAAGCGATGATATAGGGTGCATATCATAAAATGTCAAAATTTCATTTTGACACTCCAGAATGCCAGACAGATAACGCGTTCCCAATTAAATACAGATTTCCAGGCAAGGACAAAAAAATGAAATCATACATCCACCTATTCATTTTCATTCTTTTCGCTATTATCCCCCCGGCCGCCATCCATGCGGCGCCGGTCAACCTGGAACTGATCGTACAGGTAAAACCCGGCCTGTCCCAATCTATGGACTGGCCCCGGGATATACGGGACATCCGCCAGATTCCCAAAACCGAAATATTCCGGATACAAGTGTCTTCCTCCCAGGCAGACCGCATTTTACAGCAGCTTCGCCTCGACACCCGGATAACCCACGCATCCATTGCCCAAATGGGCTCTTTTCCTCCAACCATGACCGGTTTTCAGGAGACAACCACCTGGCAAGACATGATCCATCTGACCGATATCCAGAAAATATCCGATGGAAGGGATGTCGTTGTGGCCCTTCTGGATAGCGGCATCGATGTGGGCAGCGCCGATTTCCGTTCCATGCTCTGGACCAATCCCGGCGAGATACCAAACGATGGCATCGACAATGATGAAAACGGCTATGTGGATGATGTCATGGGCATGAATTTCGGTGACGACAGCGCCAATGTTCAGGATTATCTGGGTCATGGCACCAACATGAGTTCCGCCATGCTGACGGTTGCGCCCAATATCCGGATCATGGTGGTCAAAATCAACCAGGGCGGAAACAATTCATTTTCGGAAGGCGATCTGATGGAGGCTATTTATTATGCCAAAGACAATGGCGCCGATATCCTGAACATGAGCCTGAACGCATCCCGGACATCGGGCCTGGAAACGGCTATACAGTCTGCCTGGCAGGCCGGCTGTGTGCTGAATGCCGCAGCCGGCAACAGCGGAGAATATGCACCCATCGGGTTTCCGGCATCCATGACAGAAACCCATGCGGTTGGCGCCATGTACACCGAAACCGAGGCGGCAAGCTGGTTTTCCACCACCGGGCCGGAGATGGATATCATGGCCCCGGGTGTTTCCATTCCGGTTACCGGCATTGGCGGAAGCCAGGAATATACCACCGGCACATCGGTCAGCACCGCCATCATCAGCGGGGCATGTGCGGTGATCTTGAGCATGGACAACCGGTTGACCCCGTCGGCGCTCAAGGATGTGCTGATTCATGGCGTGACCGATCTGGGAGAACCGGGAAGGGATGACATCTACGGATACGGGATACTGAATGGCGCAATCCTGTATGACCAGGTGCTGGTCCCGGTCGGCCAGGAAACCGGAACATGGGACTATACCCTGCCGTCCCAAACCCCGGTTCAACTGTACATCAATACCACCAACCTGTGGAATGAACAGCCGGTTGTGGAATGGTTTGCCTTGACCGGAGCCATTCAGGACCTGTTTCTACCGGTCTATCTGTTTACCGGAACCGAACTGGTCATGGTGACCGGCACCCTGGACCTGACGGCATACACGTATCCGTATGGGCCGGATGACACAACGCTGGTCGCGGAACTGCGCATGACCGATCTGGGCCTGTTCGCAGGCGATACCTTCATCTTTGCATATGCCTATTCAACAGACACCGGAGACATCCGCTTTCCGGAAATGGTAACCATACAGGTGATCAAATGAAACTCGGACTGATAATTGGTCTGGCCATGGTGCTGGCTGCGCCCACGCCGGTTTTTGCCGCGGCCCCGATGGTGGAAAAACAGATTTTTGGAGCCCCGACTATTGTCGGCGAGCCGGCCGAACCGCCCAGAAGCGGCTCTGCCGACAAAAAGGAAATGGCCGATCAGAAAATCAAGAATGAAATCCTGTTTACAGGTGTGATCATTACACCGAAAAGAAAGATTGCGTTGATAAAAGAAAAAAAAGAAACCGAAAAAGCCCTGGTCAGAAAGGAAGGCGATACCATTCATGGCATGATGTTAAAAACCATTGCATCCAATCATGTCATCATCACCGACCCCGATGGCAAGGACATCCGCTACAATTTGTTCCAGAGTGACCGCAAACGGCCGGATGCCCCGGCCATGCCGCCGCCTGAAGCAAAACCGGCGCCTGGACAGGAAGCCGGCCCTCCTGGGGCGACACCGACAGGCAGACCGCAGGCCGGAGCGGCAGCATCCAAAACCATGCCGACTAACGGGCAACCGCTGCCTGGACCCGTTACAACATCGGGTGGTCCTCCAGGGCAGGGAACGAATCTGCCGAATACCCCGGGACAAACATCCCAGACTCCCAAACCCAATCCGTTTGGAGAAATATTCAAAAAATTCAAGGAGGATCGCGTCAAGGGGGTCGTTCCCAATTCAAATTTCCGCAATCCGTTTCAGGACGCCATGAACAAGGCTATGGGGCAGTGACCGATAAATATAGCTTTTAAGATAATGATTTTGGGAAGGGTTCTTCGATGCTCATGCCGGATCAAATCGAAAAAATCAGAAACCATGCTTGTCGCCAAAAACATATAGTAGCCATTTATGTGTTTGGATCGGTTGCCACAGGGAAGGATCGCTGGGGAAGCGATATCGATCTGGCCGTCATGGTCTGCGGGGAGCTATCCGGTATGAAACGCGTTGAAATGGAAACCACGCTGTCCAACCTGCTGGGGCGGGATGTGGATGTCGTTATTTTTGGCAAATCATCGGCCCTTCTTCAGCATCAGATATTGAAATATGGCCGACTGATTTATGAGGCAAACCCTCCGGAACGGATCAGGCAGGAGGTTCAGTCCCGCCGGAACTATCTGGATACCACTTTTTTATACAAGAAAATTGGCTGGAGCGGCTGCCATGGTGGATCATGAATTGCTTTCCAGAAAACTGTCACGCCTCCATACCGATATTGACCTGCTGAAATCGGCAGAAGACATCAACTGGGAGAAATATCGGGATGACCCCAGAACAAAGGCCTTTGTCGAGCGGTATCTGCATCTCGCCATAGAAGAACTGCTGGATATCGCGAATCATTTAGTTTCCTTTTACTCGATTATCAAGTTTTTTNNTTTTATAAATGGCGTGAACCTGCGGGATATCGCGATCTGCTTTTGATTTTAAACGAGCATGGGGTCATTCCGGCGGAGCATCTGACCACTTTTCAAAATATGGCTTCTTTCCGAAACATGCTGGTACACCGATATGAGAG
>DFZE01000248.1:418-2958 GCA_002382065.1 Desulfobacteraceae bacterium UBA4064 | reverse complement strand
AGGGACTTGGCGATGATCCCCTTCATGACCTCGTTGGTACCGGCAAAAATAGACATCACCGGAATATCCCGGCATGCCCGAACCAGCGGACATTTTTCAGTGGCTGCGAATTCACCGACGATGTTCATGCAACGATCGATCAAGCGTTTGCCCATGTCCGATGTCCAATATTTGGCCATAGATGTCTCCATCACAACATCCTTTTTCTCCATGTGATCAGCCACCAACTTTTCCAGAAAAGACCGGCTGATTCGGACTTCTGTGGCCATCTCCGCCAGAGCGAACTGCTTGGCCTGATGCTTTGAGAGGGACTTTTCACCGCTGCTACCGCTGCAGAAATCCATGGTCCACTGCAGCGCCCATTCTGTTCTGGCTTGAGCCATGATCGCACAAACCAGCCGTTCCTGCTGCAGTTTTTGCATCAGCATGACAAACCCGGCCCCCTTTTCACCCAACCGGTTACCCAGCGGAATACGGCAGTTGGTAAAAAACAGTTCGGCCGTATCCTGGCTGTACATCCCCATTTTCTCCAACCGCTGCCCTTTCTTAAAACCAGGTGTACCCTCTTCCACCAGATATAAAGATATGGCCCGATGTGGATTGTCCACTTCCGGATTTATAGCTGCCAGAACAGCAAGATCGCAGTTTATCCCATTAGAAATAAAGGTTTTGGAACCGTTGATCACCACCTCGCCACCATCTTCGACGGCTGTGGTCGCTATGGAAGCCAGATCACTGCCAGCATCGGGCTCGGTCATGGCAATCGCGGTAATGATTTCTCCGCTGATGCAGCCGGGGAGGTATTTGCGCTTTTGAGCCTCAGAACCGTATGCATTGATGTAAGGCACCACAATATCGCTGTGCAGTGGGGAAAGCAGGCCCGCCTGGTTGGTCTTCAGAATTTCTTCCGCAGAGATGACGGAATACAGAAAATCCCCACCCATCCCGCCATATTCGGGTGGCAAGTGCGTGCATAGAAAACCGAGAGACCCCATCCTGCGCCATACGGATTTGGGGACGATATGATCGGCCTCCCATTGATCGACAAAGGGCTCAACTTCCTGTTCCAAAAAATATCGCAGCCTCACTCTAAAATCTAAATGGGCATCTGTGTAATTAAGGATATCCATGTTGATAATTATCTCCTTCGCACAAAATTCGCCTTAAAGGTTAAACTCCTTGGCTATGATCGCTTTTATGTTATTTTGTCCTCCCAACGATATTTTCTGCTATGACATCCTTTAGCCTATCGGTGTCGCCGGCCATCAGTTGCAAAGTCTTTGCGTCCCGATAAAATCGTTCAACTTCGTACTCCTTCATGTAACCATAGCCACCTAAAAGCTGTATGGCTTCGCTGGCCACCGCCACCGCGGTCCGAGTTGTGGTCAGCTTGGCCAAGGCGGACAGATACGTGTTCGGATCACGACTGTCGAAACTGGTTGCGGCACAATAGGTCAAGTAACGCGCCTGTTCGATCTGGGCGGCCATTACCACCAGTTTATGACGTGTCACCTGAAACTGGACGATTTTTTTACCGAACTGAATACGCTGTTTGACATAGGACAAACTGCGCTCGAAAGCGCCCTGAGCTGTTCCCAGGGCGATAGCGGAAATCAGCACGCAACATTCACCCAAAACACGGTCAATCTGTTTCTGACCGGAATTTTCTTTCCCGATTTGATTTTCCTGTGAAATTTCAACATCGGTCAGAATCATTTTCGTAGTGGGCGTCATACGGAGTCCCAGCTTGTCTTCATTCTCACCAAATGCTACGCCTTTCTGCCTGCTTTCGATCAGGAATATATTCAGGCCATCTGACTTACCATCTTTTGAATTGATCGCGCAGGGCACACAAAAAAATCCGGCCTGACCACCGTTAGCGACATGATCGAATTCACCGCAAATCCGCCAACCATCATTCGTTTTCAACGCACATGGATATTCTCCCGTGGCAAGAGGTAAAGTTCCAAAGATAGAACCGGAGATGGTTTTCCCTTCGGCAACCGGAGTCAGAAACTGCTCTTTCTGCCGATCACTGCCGAAACGCAAAAGATATTCCGTTGCAAACGATGATAACATGATGGCCGCCCCGATGGTCGAATCCTTTTTACAGAACTCCTCAGCGACCAAAACGTTCTCGATAACCCCTAAACCGCCACCGCTGAATTTTTCGGGAAAATGAATGCCGATGAATCCAAGCTCAACGGCTTTTTTCCAGATCTGTTTTGGAAAATTTCCAGACCTGTCAAAATTCAGCGCCAGATCTTTGTCAAACTCCCCTTTTACAAAATCCCGTGCGGCTTTCTGGATTTCCCTTTGTGATTTTGTCATTTCAAAATTCATTATTTTCTGAAGGCTCCCTGCTCTGACGTTTTTACCTAATATTGGACCAAATCAGGTAAATAAGTAAATGTTACTTATACATTTAACATATCATGACGCTACCGTACGACAATAAATGACTCTTAGGCATGAAAATTATTGTTCAGGACAATGTTTTTATTGTTTTTGGAACCCTTTAACTCGATGTTCAAGTTTTT
>DFZE01000248.1:0-398 GCA_002382065.1 Desulfobacteraceae bacterium UBA4064 | reverse complement strand
GGCATTCAATTCTGTATCGTATATAATCGCTGGAAGAATGAAATGCTCCAACCCACCTAAAACAAACTGCCTGATATGGGTGGGTTTGATATCACTACGAATAGTTCCGTCTTGTATTCCATCCTCAATCAAATTCAGTACCGTACGAGCGTATTGTTTGATTAAGTAATATGTATCGCTTTGAAAATATTCCGGATGATTTCTCACTTCCAAAAGAAGTATTTTGGCGAAGGTTTTATCTTTATAAAAACAGATGCTACTCCAGATTAATTTTCGCAATTTATTGACCGCACCCTCGACACCTTTCAGGTCATGCTGAACATTTAAAAGGAAGGCTTCCAAATATTGATGCAATACTGCATGGAGTAATCCGCGTTTATCACCAAAATATCGATATA
>DFZE01000141.1 GCA_002382065.1 Desulfobacteraceae bacterium UBA4064 | reverse complement strand
GAAAGAACGGCACAATGTCCAGCGGAAAATGACTCTTGCCGTGCCAGTCCATCAAAATTTGCATCGCTAATTTCTGGACTGAAAAATCTCTGGCATATCGGATTGCGCAAAAGCTATACGACCAGTAATGTATATGGGTTAGCCCTGAATAAATGACTAACTATCCGTTATTAAGAGCTTTCATGTCTATTGCAGAAGAGCCGCACCCAATGTTTTTGGCTGACTCATGGCCCCTTTAATTTTAAGGCCAGCGAAATGGATAGCCCCTTTTATTAAATCATGTATCCATCCATTCCATTGTTAACAGGAGCAACATATTTATGAAAATTTATTCCGGTGGTGGCGATCAGAGCAAAACCAGCCTCTTCAGCGGTGAGCGTGTTCCAAAAAATCACCCCTGTGTAGAAGCCTGTGGTGATGTCGATGAGCTCAATTCTGTTATTGGCGGCATCGCGTCCCTGCTGCCCAGCACCTGTCAACCAATTATTTCTGAACTGTATCAGATTCAATCCAATCTGATGACCATTGGTGCATATATCGCGACATCCAGGAATTCAAGCGCCTTTGATAAAATTCCCCTGATTTCCGATACAGCCGTCAAAAATCTGGAAGCTGCCATCGATACCATGCAGGCCGATTTGCCAAACCTGAATGGATTTATCATTCCCAACGGGCATATTTCGGCGGTCATGGCCAATATCGCCAGAACCGTATGCCGTCGGGCAGAACGACATATGGTGGGGCTTTCCCTCCAGGTCGGGGTCGGGGAAGCACCAAAGCATCTGCGATATCAACTGATCTATCTGAACAGACTCAGCGACTACCTGTTTGTTCTGGCCCGATACTGTAATCATGTGGCCGGCGTTACAGAAACCCTCTGGAATGCCTGAATTCGTTTTAAAAAACTGGGTGTCAAGAAAATATATACCCTGGTCGGTTGGGATGATTCCAGCCTGATCCATTTCTTTGGTGCCAATCACTTTGTCCCTTCCAGAACCGTCAATTTGGAACGAAGCCTTTGAATTTTGAACGATCCATAGTAAACGCCACGTACAGGTTATCATGATCAGTATTGAAAATCTTTCCAAAAGTTATGGCAGTCATCATCTGTTTGACAATATCAGTTTTAAAATCAATGCCAAAGAACGAATTGGACTGGTGGGCCGAAACGGTCATGGCAAAACCACGCTGCTGCGTATCATTGCCGGACTGGTACATGAAGATAGCGGCGCCATCCTGATCCCCAAACAGTATCGCATTGCATATGTCGAACAACATATCCATTTTACAGGGCGTACGGTTCTTGAAGAGGGGATGCGACATTTACCGGCCAACCAGGCCGATCATCATTGGAAAGTGGAACGGATTCTGTCCGGGCTGGGCTTTTCATCCAGTGACATGACACGCAATCCCCACGAATTTTCCGGCGGTTTTCAGGTTCGTCTGAATCTCGCCAAAATTCTGGTGTCCGATCCGGATATGCTGCTTTTGGACGAGCCAACGAATTATCTGGATATAGCCTCCATTCGATGGATCGAACAATTTTTGTCCAACTGGCCGCATGAACTGATCCTGATAACACATGATCGGTGTTTTATGGATAAAATCGTGACGCACACCATCGGTATTCACCGTCAAAAAATTCGAAAACTTCCGGGTGATACCGGAAAATACTATGCCCAAATCGCTCAGGATGAGGAAGTTTTTGAGAAAACCCGAATCAATGACGAGAAAAAACGCCGGGAAATCGAGGTGTTTATCTCCCGGTTTCGCGCCAAGGCCCGACTGGCCAACATGGTCCAGTCTCGAATCAAAACCCTGTCCAAAATGACCCCACGGGACCGGCTTGACAAAATTCACCAGCTTGATTTTTCATTCAATTATCGCCCATTTCCCGGCAAGCAGATGGTGCGGGCAGAGGAAATTCAATTCGGGTATGATCCGGATCACCCGCTGATTCGGGATTTCGCCATTTCGATAGAGTCGGGTGAACGGATTTGCGTCATCGGAAAAAACGGGAAAGGGAAGACAACCCTTCTCAGGCTTCTGGCAGGCGCATTGAAACCCCATCATGGGAAAATTGACTTCAGCCCCGCGACTGTGATGGGAGTCTTTGAGCAAACCAATATTGTCAGCCTGGTCGATTCCAGAACCGTTGAAGAAGAAATTTTGTACTCACACCCGGATATGGACCGTCAGAAAGCCAGAAATATCTGCGGTGCCATGCTGTTTGAAGGCGATGATGCCCTGAAAAAAGTAGAGGTGCTGTCCGGCGGAGAAAAGAGTCGTGTCATGTTGGGAAAACTGCTCGCCACCCCCTTGAATCTCTTGGTTCTGGATGAGCCGACAAATCATCTGGATATGGATTCCTGTGACGCCCTGTTGTCAGCCTTGGACAGTTATGAGGGAACCATCGTCATGGTAACCCATAATGAGATGTTTCTTCATGCGCTTGCAGAAAGATTAATCGTGTTTCAGGATGACCGCGTCAGTGTTTTTGATGGTGGATATTCATATTTTCTGGAAAAAGTGGGTTGGTCTGATGAAAAATCAGCGGTTGTATCACAGGTTGGAACCTCCTCACCGACCCGACAGTCAAAAAAGGAATCCCGTAAAATCCGCTCAGAAATTGTAACCAGACGATCAAAGGTATTAAAACCGCTTGAATCCAGAATCGCGGCCGTGGAAAAAAACATTGAAAACCAGGAAAGCATTATAACGGATGCTTCGACCGGTATGCTTGAGGCATCCCGTCAGTGCGACGGACGAAAGATTGCGGACATATCCAAAACCATATCATCGGCTCAAGGTCTGATTGATATGCTTTTTGAAGAACTGGAACAGTTGACCCGGGATTATGAAACTCAAAAAGCTGTATTTGATTCTGAGTTGGCAGAATTAACCGATGTCTCGAATGACATCACAGGATGAGATATCCACCCGTTTGAACAGGATAATATTATGACAGAAACACCCGACACCCACTATGGCTGGAACCCGGAAATGTCAATTCCGCTGCTGTTAAAACTGAAAGCTGACCTCAAGACCGCCCTGCTTCAAAAAAACCGTACATTGAAGGATGCAGTTCGACAGATTATGTCAGAATTTCCAAAGCTGACGGTTCCATTGACCCTGGAAAGCGGAAAAAAATCATTTCGCCTGAAAACTCAGGATGAAATCACTGATGATGACATCCTTGATATCATTCGTGGACTGGTCAAATCTGAAAAATCGGTCCTTGAAATCAGGACAGACCAGAGTCGTGATTACCTTCACATCCTGGAATCATACCTGCCCCGTATGGCAGAGGCTTCCGAGATTATTGCCTGGGTTGATGCCAACATTGATTTTTCAAAATTCAAAAGCCCAATGATGGCAATGGGGCCGATCATGAAACATTTTGGAAAAAAAGCGGACGGGAATATGGTGAAGGCAATCCTGTCTGAAAAGGCAAAAGCCTGACGAAAGGGGTTTTCACTTTTTTTAATACCGTAGAAACAAAAAAGCCCGATGCTGAGAC
>DFZE01000196.1 GCA_002382065.1 Desulfobacteraceae bacterium UBA4064 | reverse complement strand
TGACTGGTGACGGGTGACTGGTGACTGGTGACTGGTCACTGGTCACTGGTGACTGGTCACTGGTGACGGGTCACGGGTAAAGCCGTCTGGCAACCCGTTACTCGTCACCATTTACCAGTGTTTATGGGACGGTTGTCGTTTTTATGTTTTATCATTTGATATGTCAAGTAGAAAAGACTATTATTATTTTAGATGGTTATTTCAATATGGTTATTTCAATGGGGAATGCAATTCACACAGATATCAATCTTCAGCCCTTGGTCTTCAGTCCAATTTATGGAGATGTTAAACCATGACAGCCCGTCACGGCATCATGCTGTATGATTTTCTGGCAGTTCGGGGAAGTGCGGAAAAGCTGACGATGACCCTCCTTGAATCATTTCCGGACATGCCGCTCTGTTGCGGCTATCGCAACGTGGCTGCTTTTCCGGATGATTGCCTGCCCAAAGCCGGCTTTTTTGATCTGAATGCCGCATCCCGCCTGGTCGAATGGTAGCGGTTGAAAGTGATGTGGGCGTTTGAAAACAAAACCGCGTTTATCCGGTGCCGGTTAGCCGATCATGGATCACTTCCCATATCCGGTTCAGCAGCACCATCTGATTTTTTGCTACCATCTGCCAGGATACCGGATCATCATAGGGCAGCATTTTCAGGGTATATTGTAGCGAAAACAGGATGTTCCAGACACCCAGAATCACTGCGCCGACCGTGACAAGGCGTTTATATGAACCGGTTCTTTCCAGAAAGCAGGCCAGGCCCACAGCAAAAACCGCACTGCAGTTGATATAGGCGCGCCCACCAAACGCTAGGCCAAACCACCAGCACCACCAGGATGCATTCAGATACCACTGGATCAGAAACACCAGCCAGAATGACCCGCCCAATACCGGATTCTTTTTGACAAACCACACCAACCCCACCAGGGAAAACAAAATGACCGGGGTCCAACTGATCAGCCCGTGCCGCGCAGAAAACAGCGTATCCAGCAGATGGGGCTGCAGAAAGAAAAAAGATTCATCTGAATATGAGTAGTGGATATAACTTCCATAGATAATTTTCCACACCAGCATCTGCGGCAGAAAAACAACCAGCATGACCAGTCCGGTCAACCCGGCATGAAGGGTCCGTTCGGCAACGGATTGCCTGTTACCTGCCAGCCCGATCCATTCCAGACCAGCCAGTACTGCAAACATGGCATCCTGGGGCCGGATCAATGCCATCAGGCCCCCGGCCAAGCCGATTCTCAACGCGGACAAAACCCTTCGGTCTCCGATATCGATGAGCCAGAAATACAGAAACAGGGATACGGAAAACAGGGACAGGCTGTGAGTCATGGCCGGCTCTGTTGTCAGATAGTAAAAGACATTGGTGGTGAAAAAGACCAGGGAAACCGCGGCCAGTGCATGACCCGGAAAAAAGAACAGCAGGCAGATCCGGTAGAGGATAACCATCCCGGCCACGCCATAGGCAATTGATCCGATTCCGATAAAAAGCTGATAAAAAATGGAATATCCATCGGCAGAAACCGGGTATCCGGATATCGTTACCAGATGGGTGAGGGCATGCGCGGCCAGAAAAAAAGGAGCCCACAGAATGGCTGGCCCCACAAAATATTTGTTGGCAACATGGCCGGTAATGGTTGTGGCATCAAACGGAGGCACTCCGTGGCCATGGGGGTTGAAGTCCCGAAACTCGTTGGCATAATGAAAATCCTGGTCGATGATGGCCGAGCGCAGATGTGCATAATATCCCAGACCGTCCGAACCAACCACCCATCCCGTCATCCAGAATTTGAAAATCAGAAAAGTCACCAGAAAAATGACCATCAGGATCAGCAGGATTCCTGGGCGAAACAAAGATGGCATGTGTTCAGCAGAATAGATTGTATTTGAGAATGCTGTAAATGGCCCGGAATCCGTCTTTCCACCCAATTTTTTTACCCTCGGCATAGTTGCGTCCATAGTAGGAAATTCCAACCTCGTAGATACGACAGTCCAGTCTGGATATTTTGGCAGTGATTTCCGGTTCAAAGCCGAAACGGTCTTCCCGGATGGCGATACCCTGAATGATTTCCCGCCGGAATACCTTGTAACAGGTTTCCATGTCGGTCAGATTCAGATTGGTCAACATGTTGGAAAGCATGGTCAAAAAGCCATTGCCGACCCGGTGCCAGAAATACAGTACCCGGTGTGCCCCGCCACCGGCAAACCGGGAGCCATATACCACCTCAGCCCGACCCCGGAGGATGGGATCCACCAGTACCGGATACTCGTTGGGGTCGTATTCCAAATCCGCATCCTGGATGATCACCATATCTCCGGTAGCGGATGCGATGCCGGTCCGCAGGGCCGCACCCTTGCCCCGGTTGACCGGGTGATACAGAATTTTATCGACCATTCCGGAAGGTCCGATTTCATCCTGCAGTTTTTGGCGGGTGCCATCGTTTGAACAGTCATCGACTACAATGATTTCCTGGTTCTGATACGGGGAATTTTTTACCGCCCGAATGATCGCTTCGATGGTGTTGACTTCATTATAGCAGGGAATAACGACTGAAAGTTTCATCATCTGTCCATTGCTGCTTATGCATTCAGGAATCAGGGATAAGTGGCAAGAGGTCAGACGGCAGAATGCCGGATGAATTGCACACTGGGCCCAGCAGACATCCTTGTCCGGGTCCGGGTTAATATAGCTTTTCAGATATTGAATTTCCGATTTTGAACGGATTGCACCTATAGCTTAAAAACAAAAGCTTATCTGCGACTTTCTCCGGAATCCGTGACCGGTTCCGGCAATTTTTCATTTCCCCTGTCCGGTTTTCTTTACAAGCTGGCAGACAGTGTCCACGGGATTCAGGCCGGCGTTTCCAACCGGGAGTGGGTGATACTGCCCTATCTGATTTTTGAGCTCATCTGTCCGGTGTCACTCTTGGTGCAGTCGGTGTATCTACTGTTCAACTGGAACCTGTCCTGTAATGCCTGGAAAGCCGGTATCGGCTTTGTGGCGCTGTTCTGCTTTCTGGGACCGTCTGTCTGGGCCGGTCAATATGCATATGCCCGGATGATGCTGCCCCTGACTGTTTCGTTCAATTTGATGATTGCCCGGCAAAAGCAGTCCCCTGCCTTCTGGATATGGTTTGGGGCCGGTAACGCCGGCATGGCAGAAATGTGCCTGGAGACCCTGTACCGGTTTTTCATTCTGCCTTAGAGGGAAACGGAACTTTTCACCAATTGCCGGAAAGAGCAAGCCTGGAGTGGCGCACATGCGGGCAGTTCTGTTCATTATGGGTTTCACGGATATCTGTCAAGCCGCCAGTCGGTATTTGATCTCTGCCACATCCCTTTCCAAAGCCGTAATCCGTTCTTCCGCCAACAGATGCTCATCGCGACGCACAATCACATCGTACAGACGATCCAGCCGCTGGGCAAAGGCATCCATGCGTCTGGTCAACTCGTCACGAATGGAATCCACGCGCTTGTTGGTCCCGTCTATTCCGTTGCCCAATTCNNCGTCTGCTATGATCGATCAGATGGAGATTGATATCATCCAGACGTTTATTCATCATGATGAGGGTGGTCCTGATTTCCCGGTTCTCTTCCCGGATTTTATCCAGTTCCGGAAGCATCATTTCCTTGATGGCCGATAAAACATTATCAATCATTTCCATATTCAATCCTCCGGTGATTAACCAACTGGGCGTATTCAATCCACTTCAATTTATAATCAATTGCTTTTGGTTTTTCAAGAGAAGAGGTGGGTAATGGCCAATTCAGCAGACTTATTGATTTTCCAGCCCGCTTGAATTTCATACCCCGCTATGGTAGTGATGAACGGAACGTGAATCACGATATCAGCCAATCATGAGCGACGCATCCTTGAAATTTGTCGAGTAGATACACATTGTGGCGTTACGTTTGTTCAGCGCCCGAACAGGTAAAATAATATCATGACCAGTGAAGACATCCGTTGGAAACAACGTTTGCAAAACTACCAGAAAGCCCTGTTGGTATTGTCAAAGGGTGTCGAGTTGAGCCGATTGCGGCCACTTTCCGACATCGAGCAGCAGGGTATTATTCAGGCGTTTGAGTTTACCCATGAACTGGCCTGGAATGTCATGAAGAATTTTTTTGAATATCAGGGAAACAGTACCATCATGGGGTCCAGAGATGCAACGCGCGAGGCATTTTTACGGAATCTGATTACCGATGGCGAGGGATGGATGGAAATGATAAAAAGCCGCAATCAGACCACGCATACCTACAACCAGAAGATAGCCGATGAAATCGCGACAAAAGTGATTTCTGTTTATTATGAGTTGTTTGTCAGGTTTGAACAGCGAATGCAGGCATTGGTGCATGGATCATGATGTGATGGGAAACCGGTTTGGACTGAATCCGGTCACCATTGACAAAATCAACCGGATATTTGCCGCTGTGCCTGAAATAGACCGGGTGATTCTTTATGGCTCCCGGGCAAAAGGAACCTATCGAAATGGATCGGATATCGATCTTGTCATACAGGGCGAAAGCGTCACACTTTCCCGGTTGTTTGAAATTGAAAATGATCTGGATGATCTGCTGTTACCCTACACAATCGACCTGTCTCTTCTTCACAAAATTGATGATCCGGCCCTTATCGGCCATATAAAACGGGTTGGCGCGGTTTTTTATGAGAAACGATCATGAATCATTCCATGTGGTTCACCCTCATCAATGAAAATGATATCTTCCGAAAAAGCCCCGTAGGTGCGACCTGTTTGTAGAAATTGATGCTGCTATTCCCCTCA
>DFZE01000061.1 GCA_002382065.1 Desulfobacteraceae bacterium UBA4064 | reverse complement strand
ACCCTGATTGAACTGATGGTCGTCATTGTCATTCTGGGTATTCTGGCCATGGCGATTGCACCCAAAATCATGGGGCGCCCGGATGAAGCCAGACAGGTCAAGGCCCAAATGGATATAGCCAGCCTGGAAACGGCTCTCAAGCTTTATCGACTGGATAATGGCATCTACCCGACCACAGAGCAGGGGCTTCAAGCCCTGGTTCAGACGCCCGACAAGGCGCCCCCGGCCAGAAACTGGAAAAAGGGCGGATATCTGGAAAAGGGGAAAATTCCCAAAGATCCTTGGGGAAATGCATTTGTCTATCTGTCACCCGGAATCCGGGGAGACTATGATATCCTTTCTTATGGCGCAGATGGAATGCCTGGCGGAGATGGCTTCGACAAAGATATCACCAACTGGGAAACCGAGTGAGTCAAACCCTGATGTCCCGGTTTTACTTCGGAATCGGCCATCCATGATCGGGTTTACGCTGCTGGAAATGATGGTTGTGATCAGCCTCATCAGTCTGACGCTTGTTTTTGCCATTCCCCGGTTTCGTCCCCATGATCCGGTCAGCGATCTGGAACACTCGGCCCAAACCCTTTTCAATACCATCCGGTTTCTAAAAGATGCGGCTATGACCCGGCAAACTGATTACACGCTGTACATCGATCTGGACCGCCGCCGCTACTGGGCCGGGAATGCCATCATGACAGAAGAAGCCCTTGAAAATGCGGCAGGGGGCAGCAAAGCGATTTCTGATGCGATCGTCGGAATTCGGGTAATCTATGCCGATAAATCAATCCTGACGTCAGGAATCGCCCCGATCCAGTTCTTTAAACAGGGCTATTCCAGCATGGCCCGGATTCATCTGATAGACAGGCAATCAGCCGAAATATCCATTCTGGTAGAGCCGTTTCTGTCCACACCCCGCTATGTCACCGCCAGGCAATGATGGTTTTATAAACCACAAAAGACAAATGCCCGAAGGCTGCATCAAAGCATATCGATATGCGGAACATTCATTATTTTTTTGGCCACAATGCGGATCAAGGACCGAAGACAGTTGCGGTGTTGGAAACTGAAACCCGAAAATATCTGCGGACGGCTTCCGGATCTGAACGCCATGCGGGATTTACACTTCTGGAAATTCTGATTGCCCTGTCTGTACTGGCCATTGCTCTGACCGCAATCTGGAAACTTCATGCCCAGACCCTGTCCATGCACGAAACAATCCGCTTTCATACCCTGGCGCCGTTTCTGGCACAACAGAAACTGGCTGAAATGGAAATGCAGCCTGAACTGAACCAGATCAGCCATCAGGGAGATTTTGGCCCGGATTACCCGGCATATCTCTGGAAATTAACCGTTGATCCCGTACAATCCGGTGAATGGAAAAAACTGAATTCGGATTTTCATCGGCTGGAACTGGTCATAACAGATCCTCGCGCCGACCTGGATTATCCGGTTCGCACGTATCGCTTAAAACAGCCTTAACCAATCCAAAACTCAAGGAGAATCATTCATGAGCATTACACATTACGAGGACGTTCCTGCCCAACATTTCGAAAACGATTCTGTAAAAGGGGTATCCGGGCGGGTCCTTGTCGGAAAAAAAGACGGCGCTTCCAATTTTTGCATGCGCCTGTTCGAGGTGTCACCCGGCGGATATTCACCCCGGCACAGTCACGAATGGGAACATGAAATTTTTGTGCATCATGGCAACGGCATGGTTTTCTGGGGAGAAGACTGGAAACCGGTACGGGCTGGAAATGCCATTTTTATCCCTGGCGGAATGACGCATCAGATCAAAAATACCGGTGATGCCCCGCTGGTGTTTATCTGTCTGATTCCTGCGGGACCACCCGAGCTGTAATTTCCGCGGGCAATAATTCACACCCTCTTCCGGCATCCCTTTGTTTGGGAGTAAGGCATGATCGATTGTAACACCCGCATTGCAGAATCTGTTCGGCCTGCTCGATGTCTTCGGGGGTGTTGATGTTGTAAAAACACTTCAGGTTCGCGTCAACCGACCGGATAACCGCTTCGGGTACACGCCCGATGCGATGGCTTTTGAAAATGCGCTGAATCTTGTAATGTCCCAGAGAAAGCGCCTGTTCGATTCGGGCCAGGCTGGATCCGGCATACACGGCGCAGAGTGGCTCAAGGCCATACCGGGTTTCGGGCATGACCGCATCGAAGCGGTTGTCCATACGTTCCAGAATCAGTTTGATCAGGTCTGCCTGAATAAAGGGCACATCACAGGCCGAAAAAAAACAATAGGGGGTTGAAGAATAAAACAGACCGGCATGAATGCCGGTTAATGAGCTGCGGATGGGATACAGGTCCGAGGCGATGCACAGGTCCCAGTCCAGATAGCGTTGCGGCTGATTGGTGATCAGGATGACATCGTTGAACAGGGAAGAAAAAACCCGGTAAATATAATCGATAATGGGACGTCCCCCGATTTGAATCAGCGCCTTTTCCCGGCCGTTCAGCCGGGTGCTCAGACCACCGGCCAGTATGACGCCGGTGCAGTCGGTCCTGAAAGATATCATGGCGCTTTCAATTCGTTTTTAAATGGGTCCATTAAGCGCGGTTCATTCACAATTGATAAAAACGGATCCTGTGACCGGATTTCACGGAATTGATTCAAACGACTCTGATCGGCTTCACGCGTCAGCAACCGGTAGCGTTTTTTTGTTTTCCGGATCATGTTTTCGATCTCCTGCTGTTTTTCCGGATCGGAGCCCAGCTCCAGAGCGCGTTCAAGCTGGAAAAGGGCATTTTTATAATCCCCCTTGAGCCGGTAATAAACCCCCAGAAAATAGCACGCATCGCCATCTTTTCCCAGTGCGCCATAGGTTTTGCCCAGATTGAAGAGTGTTTCGGAATGATCCGGGGCCATATGAAAAACCCGCTCCAGGGTTTCGGCCGCCTCCTTGAATTTCCCCAGTTCCATTTGCGATCTGCCCAGATAATACAGGCATTGAAGATTGTTCGGAACCATGCCTGCCGTGCTTTCAAGAATGCGCAGAGCCTGCTCATAATTGCCGTCCAGAAAATAAATCTGTCCCAGATCCGTCAGAATGACCGGGTCGAATGCGCGGCTTTCCAGGGATTTTCGGAGCAGGGAAATTCCCTCTTTTCGATGCCCCATACGGGCCTGAATCAGTCCCATGCCATACAGGTTGACCGGATCATCGGGCGACTGTTTCAGTCTGCCGGAAATTTTTTTCAGAGTCAGATCTTCATTGTCGTAAAGGCTCACGAGCTTCATATGGATCAGATCAAACCCGGATCGGAGCATATCCGGTGCTGATGGCGGGGGCTGCGGATGTTCTTCCAGCCAGGATGAGATATAGGCGATCCGGTTTTCAACTGCCGGGTGGGTCATCAGATAGGTCGGAATCTGTTTGGAACCGAACCATTGCTGGCTGCGAATTTTGTTCATCATGGTCAAAAGCCCCTGAACTCTGAAACCGGCCCGGGTTAGAACGTCCAGCCCCATCTGATCGGCCTGCATTTCATCATCCCGGCTGTATGCCAGCGAAACGGTCTGGCCGGCTGCCGCAGATCCGACGGTTGCCGCACTTCCAATCGATGACGCTCCTGATGCGCCCATCAGAATGCCGGCGGCGACTCCCGCCAGTGTGGCCAGCCCGATTTTCTTCTGACGTTCGATCTGATCCGAAATATGGCGACAGGCGACATGTGAAATTTCATGTCCGATGATGCCGCCCAGTTCATCCACGTTTTCCATTGCCGCAAACAGCCCGCTGTTCAAAAATATCTGCCCCCCCGGACCGGCAAATGCATTGTAGGTTGCATCCTTTACAACATAAAACCGGTACTGAAACGGCTGTTCGGGAAGTGTGGCGACAATTTTATCACCGATACGGGATACATAATCGGTGATCATGAAGTCATCGATAAACTCATAATATTCCCGAACCATCATCATGAATTCATCGGACAACTCCTCTTCTTCATGAATGGTGATGGCTGAAAGCGGCTCGATCATGGCAATATGAAAGGACAGTATCACCATCAGCATAACCGCCAGCCGATTATTCCGTTTAAAAAGACTCATAACCGTTTTTCCTTGTCTGTACCCCGACCAGCCATTGTCATCCGGATACTTGCCGGAACTTCCGTGGCTGGAGTTGAAGCCAGTCGCCAATATTCTTTTCATGAAACAAATTTTATGATAGGGTTACACATTATGGCAAAAATTATATGCATCGCCAACCAAAAAGGCGGCGTTGGAAAAACCACGACGGCAATCAATCTGTCCGCAGCACTGGCGGCATCGGAAAAACGGACACTGCTGGTGGATTGCGATCCGCAGGGGAATGCAACGACCGGCGTGGGTATCGACAAGGCCAGGCTGGATAAAACCCTGTATCATGGCATGATCGGACAATCGTCTGCCCGGGATCTGGTTGTTGATACGGAAATTCACACCCTGAAAATTATTCCGGCCCGTCAGGAACTGATTGGTTTTGAAATCGAAATGCTGTCAGCAAACGATCGGGAAAAGGTTTTGAAAAATCTGCTGACCGATCTGATTTCCGATTTCGATTATATTATTCTGGACTGTCCGCCATCGCTCAGCCTGATCACCGTTAACGCACTGACCGCAGCAGATGCCATGCTGGTGCCCCTGCAATGTGAATTTTACGCACTCGAAGGACTGGGTCAGCTTCTAAAAACCATGAAACGGATCAAGCGGGGGCTGAACCCCCAATTGTCGCTTTTGGGCATTCTGCTGACAATGGTTGACCGGCGGACCAACCTGTCCCGTCAGGTTGCGGAAGAAGCCGAAAAGCATTTTATGGACAAGGTGTTCAAAACCACGATTCCCCGAAGCATCCGGCTGAGCGAAGCACCCAGTCATGGCAAACCCATTCTCCTGTATGATGCAACATCCATCGGGTCCATCAGTTATGTCAATCTGGCCTGCGAAATTCTCGATTTTGCGGTTACCGGATCACATGTCAATTAAAAACCATGCAGAAAGAACATACCATCAAAGACGCCCCTTCATCCAGTAAAAAAAAATCCGGGCTCGGCAGAGGTCTCAGCGCCCTGATTCCGGATATCGATATGGATGATGCATCTCCCACTCACTTTTTCATGTGCGATATTTTCCGTATCCGGCCCAATCGGTATCAGCCGCGAATGCGGTTTCGGCCCGAAGAACTCGAGGAATTGTGTGCATCCATCAAGGAACAGGGAATCATTCAGCCCATTGTTGTCCGAAAGGATGATATCGGATATGAGCTGATCGCCGGGGAAAGGCGCCTGCGGGCCGCAAAGCTGGCAGGACTTACCAGCGTGCCGGTCATTGTCCGGGATGTTCCGGAGGCCAATCTGCTGGAATTGTCGATTATCGAAAACATTCAGCGGGAAAGTCTCAACCCCATAGAAGAATCCGAGGCCTATCACCGGTTGATGACAGAATTTCACCTGACTCAGGAGCAGATTGCCGACCGTGTCGGGAAAAGCCGGCCGGCGATTACCAATTTCATTCGGCTGCGCCAGCTCCCGGACATGATCCGTGACAGTGTTCTCGACAACCAGTTGAGTATGGGGCACGCCAGGGCGCTTCTGGGTGCAGAGACATCTGCCCAGCAGACAGCCGCATGGAAAGAGGTTATCCGAAAAGGTCTTTCCGTACGGGAAACCGAAGCCCTGATTCAACGGATGAAGCGGGAGCGCAAGGAAAACCCGGCAAAACTCCCGGATTCAACATCCATCCAGTTGGCGCATCTGGCCACGGAACTGTCTCAGGGTTTCGGAACAAAGGTCAATATTGTGCAACGGGGATCCCGCGGAAAAGTGGAAATTGAATTTTATTCGCCGGATGATCTGAACCGTCTGGTTGAATTGCTGCGCAGGCCATCGGGTTCCCTGCATGACGTCTGTGAACCCGATATCGATTGTTAACCGGTCATGCCGCTCCATATCATCATTGACGGTTACAATCTGATTCGGCAGTCCAATGAACTGAGCCGTTTTGATGATCAGGATATTCAACTTGGCCGGGAAGTGCTTCTGGAAAAACTTGCGTCATACCGGCGATTCAAACATCACAAGTTGACCGTTGTCTTTGATGGCGCCTGCGCCCCCACAGGATCCACGTTTCGGGACACATTTCAGGGTATCCATGTCCGGTATTCCCATACCGGTGAACTGGCGGATACCGTCATCAAACGCATGGCGGCAACTGAAAAACAGCGCGCATTGATTGTCACCTCGGATCAGGATGTGATTCATTTTTCGCAGATTCAGGGATGTGCAACCATTGGTTCACCCGAGTTTGAAGACAAAATGATGTTGGCCGCGCTAATGGAAAATGGTCAGTTGACCGATGAGCCGGAAAGCGGATGGACACCGACCACAAAAAAAAGGGGCCCATCCCGGAAAATGTCCAAAAAAGAACGGCGAAACCGCATAAAAACCGGAAAGCTGTAAACATGAAACGTATATGTGTCATCGATGGCCAGGGCGGCGGTATTGGCTGTACCGTTATCAAAAAACTGAGGGAAGTGCTTGGTGAAACCATTGAAATTATCGCTCTTGGAACCAATGCCATTGCCACGGCCCAGATGTTGAAAGCCAGAGCCAACCGGGGCGCTACCGGAGAAAATGCCATTGTTCAGACAGCTCCCCAAATGGATATCATTATCGGACCCATTGGTATTGTTCTGGCCCATGCCATGATGGGAGAGGTGACGCCACGAATCGCTGAAGCCATTTCCGCCAGTCCCGCCCATAAAATTCTGCTTCCCATTTCCCAGGAACGGGTCAATATCGCGGGCGCCCCGAACCTGCCGTTACCCCATCTGATTGACGACATGATCGCAAACCATCTGGCCCGCCTGTTATAGTTGTTTTGCATTGATCATTCTTTTTGCCAGGCACGCGGAGAAGCTGTCAGCCAGCCTGGCGGTTTCTCGATACTCAAATCTCAATACGCAATACTGACACTATTTTGATGTCCAAGGAGGATTGCCCATGTGTGAAGCAAATGCCTATCTGATTGAAGGAGACGAAACCCGTCTCATCATGGAAGCGGTCGATGTGATCGAACCGCAGGAAGACGGACTGCGTCTGGTCAATATTTTTGGTGACCAGAAATTTGTTCAGGCCCAAGTTTATTCCCTTTCTCTGGTGGATCACAAAATTTTTCTCAAATGAAAATCGTTGTTGCACAAACCGCCGGATTTTGCATGGGGGTAAAGCGGGCCGTGGAGCTGGTTCTGGACGCCCCCAAAAAACATGATCCGCCCATTTTCACCTACGGGCCACTGATTCACAACCCACAGGTTCTGGATCTTCTGAAAGAAAAAGGCATCACCATCATCGACCGGATTCCGGAATCCGGTCAGGGCGTGGTATTGATTCGCGCTCACGGGGTTCCGCCGGATGAAAAAAAAGCGTTGAAAAAAGCCGGATTCACGGTCATCGATGCAACATGCCCCCGGGTCATCAAGGTTCAGAGCATTATTTTGAAACATGCCAGAAAGGGGTTCACCGCCATCATCATCGGCGACAGGGATCATCCGGAAGTCAGGGGGCTTCTGGGGTTTGCCGGGGGAAATGGACATGTGGTAAAAAGCCTTGAAGACATGAGTGCCCTGCCAGAATTCGGGCAGGCAATCATTGTGGCCCAGACCACCCTGAATTCACTGTCATTCAAAAAAATTACCGACTGGGTTCAGGCGCATCACCCCCATTATAAAATTTTTTCAACCATCTGCGATTCAACGTCCATGAGACAGGCTGAAATCGGGCGACTGGCCAAAATGGCGGATGCCCTGATTGTTGTCGGCGGCCGTAACAGCGGCAACACGCAGCGCCTGGCCGACATTTCCAGGCTGTCCAATATTCCAACCTATCATATCGAGTCCGAATCCGAGCTAAAGCCGGAAAATTTTGAATCGATCCGGACGGTTGCCATCACTGCAGGGGCATCAACCCCCAACTGGATCATCAACCGGGTGTTCCGGACCCTGGAAAAATTTTCCCTCAAGCGGGGCGCTGCTGTCAAAAAAGCGCTTTTTTCCATGCAGCGGGCATGTCTTCTGACCAACCTCTATGTGGCGTTGGGCGCCGGATTTCTCTGTCTGGCCTGCTCATTGATCCAGAAGATTGACGAATACGAGCCCTATGTCTTCATATCATTTCTGTATGTGCTGTCCATGCACACATTGAACAATCTGATCGGCAAACGGGCAGACCGCTACAATGATCCCGACCGGGAGTTTTTTTATCAGCGGCATCGCATCGTACTGACGGTTCTGGCGTTGGCATCCGGCGCGGCCGGACTTCTGATTTCGGCAAACATGGGGGTTGCGCCGTTTTTGACGTTATTGATCATGAGCCTGCTGGGGCTGTCCTATAACCTGAAAATTTTTCCATCATGGCGCCACTTCCGATACGCCAGATTACGGGATTTACCTGGCTCCAAAACGGTTCTGATTTCAGTGGCATGGGGTATGGTGACATCCCTGCTCCCGACACTGGCCCAGTCACATGCGTTTTCACTGCTGAATCTGGGCGTATTTTTGTGGGCAACCGGGCTTGTTTTTGCCAGGACTGCATTTTTTGATATCCTGGATATGCAGGGTGACCGGATTGTGGGAAAAGAGACCATACCGCTGATCGTCGGTGAAAAAGCCACGTTCCGGTTCCTGAATATTCTTCTGGCGGCAGAGATCGCTCTTGTCGTGATCGCCCGGTTGACCGGAATGATAGCGACTCTGGATATATGGGTGATTATATGCCCTGTCTTTATGCTGTTTATCATTCATGTTCATCAAAAAGGCGCCATGCTTCCGGGAATACGTCTGGAATTTCTGGTGGAAAGTGCTGTTGGGTTGGCCGGAGTTGTTGCACTGGTAAAAATTCTGATGCTGAAATACTGACTGGCAAAACCTGCCCGGAAGACAAAAGGAATGTGCCATGGAAGATGTATATGATTTGAGCAAAATGACCCTTGAACTGAAATCCAATGAAAACCTGACCGGGTTTACCGGTTTTTCCATTGAAGACGGGGCAGGAATCCGTGAAGGGGTCTTGAAAATCTCGTCTTTTTACAGGCCCGATGGCAGCGGCTACCTGACCCTGACCTTCATCATGGACGTTCCCGAAGATGGCCCGGCACGTGAGAAACTGGGAAACCGCTTCAATACCATTACCGAAACAACGCTCAGACCTTTTTTCGCGGATATTGTCGAAACCGTACTGCGATGCCCCATGGATTCACTGGCCCAGTCCCGCTCATGGCAGTATGACGAAATCAATATTTATATCAAATCGCTGAAAGGGATCGAGCGGCGTATCATCGAACATCAACTGATGCCGGCATTGAAACAGTTGCTGCCGTTTCGTTTTGAAGCCATGGAATGGTGGGAAACAAAACCGGAGGCGATACATCTGGTCAAACAGGCTCCGGTCAAATCAGAGTCCGAATCCATCATATCCACATTTATGAAATGGATCCGATCGGTTTAGACATCCGCCCCCCAAAGGGGTAATTCATCAGATCGTGACCGTTTCTCCTGAGATGCACAAACAGAAGCGAACCGAAACAATTTTCCCGTGAAAGTGACCGCGATGCGGACCATTAAAAAAATTGTTCTGATTTCAGTCGTCTTTCTGTGCGGTATCGCAATCATCATTTCGATGGCTGGCGTTTATCTGTATGCGCATCCCGATAAGATAAAACCCACCATTGAGCAGTCGCTTTCGGCGGCAACCGGGTATTCCTGCACCATCGATAACATTTCCTTCTCCCTGAAGCCGATGGTTTTTGAGGCAACCGGCATTATGTTTCACAGCCTGCCTCCGCAGCCCCGCTTCACCCTGAATGTGTCACGTATCCGGGCGGATATGGCCCTTGACGGCGCATGGGCCGGCAGAACCCTCCTGATCAAAAACTTGCAGATACACAAGATTTTTATGGATCTCGCCCTGCCATTTACCTCCCGTGGGGACAGTGAAACATCTTTCCCGGCCAAAATTCTTCAGGCAGGCGTCAGGCTGTTTTTATTCCGGGAAATCCGGTTTCAGGCAGGTGAAATCATTGATGGGCATATTTTGGCATCCTGGAACAATTACACCGTTATGGCTCAAAAGCTTCAGGCAACTGCCGCTATCGACAGCCCGGTTGTCCTGTCCTTTGCCATGGACGTCAAAAATCCGTCCCTAAATATGCAATTGACCACATCGGATGTCAATTTTGTCAGTGATACACCGTTTGATTTCAACAACCCCGGAATCAGCGGGTCGATTAAGGCCAGGGACATTCATCATCTGGATAGCAGGCTGAACATCCCCAAAATGGATGTTGAGTCCCGATTCACCTATAACCATATCCATAAAAACCTGGATGTCGATCATTTCCAGGTCAATTGCGGGGATATTGCGTTCACAACGGATTCCAAAATGACGGAATCATCGGCGGCATCTGATGTTATCGCCAAATCCCTGTTCATCCAAACCGCATTCAGTTTCCAAACGGGCAGACACGAAATCACCATCTCCCCCCTGAAGATGGATATCGGCAGCCTGGCCATGATGAATCAACCCGGACTGCCTGTGTCTCCAGTGGACATCCATCTTCAGGTTGACGCCGTTTCAGTCCGGTATCCCCTCATCGGGATCACCAATGCGGCGCTGCATATTCCCCGAATCGAGTTGCACACAGAAAACCGGAATATCCCGATCGATGATATCCATATCCATAGCCCGGACGGCCGGATTGACATCGATACACCATCGGTTGCATTTCCCCATATCCGATGTAATACGGCGGAACTGAAAAACATGGCTCTTGCAGTTGGCCTTGAAAATGGCAAAATGGATATGGTGCTTGCCGGTGAAAACATCGCATTTTCGGGTGCGGCTGCAGCATATCCGCTTCTTCCGCCGGATTGGGATGCAGGGTCCAAAAATTCCATCCGGATTCAGATTGCAGGAGCCCAAACCGGGCCCTGGCAGGTCAACACCAAACTGATTCTTGATGATCTGGTATTCAACAACCGGTTGGAGAGCATGATGGGAGAAAATGTCTCCCTCACGATCGAAACCGAAAGCCATGTCGATTTAAAACATTCCCGTATAACCTTTGCCGCCAATTCACAAATTACGGATGGGGAAGCCCTTTTTAATCAATATTATCTGAACTTCTCGAATAACCCCGTTACCATGTCATGTGACGGAACATATCAGATTCAGAAACGATCCCTGCAACTTTCCAGATTCCGGTTTGATCTGAAAGATATCCTGCCGATAGAAATTCAGGACTTCCGCTATCAGATCCAATCGACAGGCAATCCCGATTTTACGGCAACGATCCGGCCGATACCGTTAAAGCCGATTTTTCATCATCTGCTGCAGGAGCCCCATAAAACCGAAAAGCCGTTTCTGGCAGACATGGAGACCGACGGAATCATTTCTGCTGAATTCAGCGTAACCAAAACGGAAAACGCCTGGCGGATTATGGGGCGATTCGGATGGCGCGACGGGCGCATTGCCTTCCCGGACAGGGGCATTTCCCTGAATGATATTCACCTCGATCTGCCGATCTGGTACCAAACCGGGTTGAAGACCCATCCGGATGAGGAACTGAAAGGCAGATTGGCGGTTGGCGCCATGGTCTTGCCGCCGCTGCCGGAACAACCGCTCGACATTTCCCTGAATGCGGGGCCAAACCGGATATCGGTTGATTCCCCGGTTTTGCTCCATATCCCCGGCGGCGATATTGGTTTGGACGTTTTAAAGATCGATCATCTCTGGGAACCGGATTTGTCATTTCTGGCAAGTCTGACCGTTGACCAAATCGACCTCCAAGCCCTTTTGGGAAGTTTTGGCCACGCCATCCCAAAGGGCGCGTTAACGGGAAAACTGGATACCGTCCGGTATGAACACAACACGGTCACCAGCCAGGGAGAAATGGTGGCAGACATATTTGGCGGCAAAATGATTTTTTCGGATTTGGGTGCATCGGGGATATTGACACATGCGCCGATTTTCAGGCTGAATGCGCATTGGAATGATCTGCTGCTGGCTGAAATTACGAAAGATACCAATTTTGGTCAGATAGAAGGTGTCATGAAAGGGCATATTCGGGATTTCGAGATTGCCTGGGGCCAGCCTCAAAAATTTGACCTGTTGATGGAAACGGTTCAAAAAAGAAATATTCCCCAGACAATCAGTATCCGGGCGGTTGACAACATTGCCCAAATCGGTGGCGGTCAAAGTCCGTTTATGGGATTGGCAGGCGTTGTTGCATCTGTTTTTGACAAATTTTCTTATGAAAAAATCGGTATCCGGGGTTATCTTGAAAATGACATCTTCACCATTAATGGCACCATCCGGGAAGGTAACACGGAGTATCTTGTAAAAAGGCGTGGCTTTTCCGGTATAAACATTGTCAATCAAAATCCGGATAACCGTATCAGCTTCAGGGACATGCTGAAACGGATTCAACGGATATCCCAAAAAGATGGTGCGGTTATTGAATAATCAAAGGAGGCCTGCATGAAAAAAAAACAAACGGTTTTGTGGACAGCAACGATGGTCGCAACATTAACCCTGTTTGCCTGCGTCACCATCAACATCTATTTTCCGGCTGAACAGGTCGAGTCGGCTGCCGAGGATATCGTCAATGATATCCGGGGCATCATGCCGCCTCAAAATGATGGCCAATCCGGGAGTCATCAGCAAATTTTCCGGAAAATCCGATTTGCCTTTTCTCCCACTGCTGCATGGGCCGCGGACGAAACCACCGTTTCCAACCCCACCATTCGCTCCCTGAAGGAAAAGATGAAAACCCGCTTTCAGGCACTGGCGCCCTACTATCAAAAAGGAGCTCTCAATGAAGGGAATAACGGGTACCTCTCTGTCCGGGATACCGGTGGTCTGAGCCTCACGGAAAAACGGGATATCAAGGGGCTTGTGGATGCCGAAAACAGCGATCGCAAAATCCTGTATTCGGAAGTGGCAAAAGCCCTGAAGATAGACGCCGGTCAGATTGGCAAAATTGCGGAGATATTTGCAAACGAGTGGAAGAAGCCGGTACGGTAGCATCCGGGTAACGTATTCTGATTGTTCCCACAGCTATCCATGAATTAGGACAAGTACTTGATATCAAAATGTAATACTCAAAAATATATACCGGATTTCTCCAAGTTCGCACAAATATCACCGGATGCCATCTATCATTATGATATCGATAGACAGCAATTATTCTTTTATAACGAACGTATTCACCAACTGATGGGTATTCCGGTATATAAAGGTGTCATCTTTGATCGGGACGATATCCTGCAATGGATTCATCCGGACGACCAATCCACCATGCAGACCCATTTTCTCGATTGTGCCGGCACAGAAAGGGATCGGGGTCAGAATGTGTTCCGCACTGTTCTGCCGGACGGTTCCATTCGGTGGCTCCTGAATCTCTGGATATGGATTGAATATCCAAACGGAAAATCATCCGGCATTATCCAGGGGTTGCTTCGGGATCAAACCGAAATGCATGTGGCGGACTCCCAACTGATTCAAAGCAAACAAAAAGCACCAATTGGCAGCTATGTCGTTCAGGATGGGGTGTTCCGGTATGTGAATCCGGAATTTGCACGAATTACCGGATACAGTGAAAACGAACTGCTTGGCCGGAGATCGTTGTCCATTGTTCATGAAGATTATCTGGACTATGTCCGGCAAAAAGCCGTTGCCATGCTGAAGGGTGAAAACGACGCGCCATACATGTTTTGTGCCCGTGACAAGAACGGGCAAATCCGCTGGGCGCTGGAGACGGTGACATCGATCGAGCTTGGCGGTAAACGCGGCACCCTGGGATATTTCATGGATATCACGGAACTGCGTCAGGCTCAGGACAATCTCTCAAGTCTGGGATTGATGATCGGAATCATTTCTCACAGCCTGAAAGGATGTCTGGTCGGCGTCGATGCCGGTGTTTATCTGGTGGAGTCCGGTTTTTATCGAAATATTCCGGCGCGAATCGAAGAAGGACTCGATGTTTTCAAACTGATGATCGAACGAATCCGCCGGCTTGTTCAGGACATTCTGTACTATTCCAAGGAGAGAAAGCCCGAGTGCATGTTTACGGATGTCTGGCAATTTGCAAGCAATGTTGCCAACTCGATGGAAACCCGCATTCGTGCCGCAAACATCCAATTCAAAACCGATTTGCCTCGACAATTGGGAAAGATTTGTGTGGATGTCGAGCGATTGCGGGCAGCCATGATCAATATCCTGGAAAACGCCATGGAGGCCTGTATCGAAGATTCAAGACCCCATGATCATGCCATCGAATTTTCTGCAACGGTCTGTAATTCCGATCTGATTTTTGAAATTGCCGATAACGGACCCGGAATAGAGAAACCGGATATTCAAAATGTTTTTCAACTCTTCTACTCGTCCAAAGGCAAGCGGGGAACCGGCATTGGCCTGTTTATGACCCGTCAGGTCATCCAGCAGCATGGCGGGACCATCCGTGTGGAATCAGAACCGGGCAAAGGCGCCCGATTTATCGTCACCATCCCGATGACGTGCAATAAAGCATCCTATCCATGATACAAGATGTCATTCACGCCCGCGGGTTTGGATACCGGTCATTTCCCTATTCATGAACCACCATGTCAACGCCGTGGCCTGCCCTGTTTGTAAAATCTGCGCCCTGTCCGGTCTCATGGTACAATGCGTATCCGCCGGTGCGCATTTTTGCGTAATGCGTCATTTTTTCAATGGAAATATCAAAGGTCCGGTTGGCGTCATCGCATCCGGCCAGACTCTGAAACCAGATGGCGGTCTCTCCGGGAAATTTCTGCTCCACGGCATATTGCTTGTCGATATGCGCCAGAACACACCGGGAAATGACATCCTGAAGTCCGAATACCGTCACCACATCTTTCAGGACACGCTCAATGGCAGCGATATTTTCAATTGAATCAGAAACCGGATTGGTTCCCAGAACAATATCTCCGGTGGCATAACACCAGCCGTCAAACACCTGCCAGATAATGTCTTCCGGATTATCCGTGGGCGAATTGGGCTGGATTCTTGCGCCCATGTATCCTTTTGCGCCGATATTGCTTCCCGGAAGCGGGTTGAAAACTTTCTTCCCGAAATCAGCAAGTTCGGCATTGCTCATGAGTTTGGTTATGCAGGCAATGACATCGCTGTTCAGTCCCCACATAATCCCCTTGATGCCGGATTCGGGACTTTTCAGCAAAAAATCTTTCAATTGCCCCATCGTCCAATTTTTGACTTTTTCATACCGGGCCGTATCCGTGGTTTTCCAGATCAGTTTCTGCTGAATGACCTCAAACAGGGGATGTTCATGAATTTCTGGGATTTTTGTGTTGGACAGCAGATTTCTGGCTTTTTCACGCATGGTATCACCATCCGCTGCCACGCCAAGGGCGTCATCCCCTTCCTTGTACGGGTTGGCTGCCCCAATAAGAAACCGGTATAGCGCCGGATCGAATTTTCCTGAAATTCGCTTCACATACTGGAAGATGCTCTCGTCAGGAAGCGCATCGGTTCGGATGATATCCGTGCGCCACCCGTCAGATGAGGGGATCGGTGCGAATATCGACGTTTCTGTAAAATTATCACAAGCTGATTTCATTTTTCAGTATGATCCAATTCCTGCCCGGGATGTTCTCCATCAATACATACCAAAATTTTCAGCCTTGCTTGCGGCCAACAACGCAAGGCTGCCGCGGCTCTCTGCGGCTCCCTGACAAGCCAAATAGCCGGAATGCACACCAGCAAAGTCAGGTAGGCCAAACAACCGGCCAACCTGACCTATAGCGTACCGGCTGATCGCACAGGTCGATAAATTTCAACCGTCAGAGCTGCTTTGGCGGATTTGATGATACACATGCACCATCCAGATAATTGCAATAATCGGAACAAAAAGATTCAGCAGCGGGAGAATCGCCATAACCGTGATCACCAACCCACCACCATACATGGCTTTTCTGTTCTGTCCTCCCAGTATCCTGGCCCGGTTTTTTCCCAGATGATACCCCGCCGCACTTTCAAAAAATTCCCGGCCGAGCAGATAGCTGTTAAGAAGTATTGACACGGCAAAGCCAATGCCAAACAGATAGAGCGGCAGTACAAGGATATTGAGTCCAACTGCCAATCCGGTGAACTTGAGATCATGCCGGATTTCCGGCCAGAATTTCAGATTCTCATCACGGACGGTATCCGGATAATCGAAACGCTCCACCCGCTGGATGACAGTTTCCTGAAACAGGCTGGAAATCAGAACGGTCAGTGCCGGCAGCATGAACCAGCCGCCAACACCGGTGAGGAGACCGACAGTCCAGTTGAGCAATGTGTCAAGCCACCCGCGCTCGATAGTGATGAATCGGTCTGTCATCCAGGTCACGCCAGCGACGGCTCCGGCAACAACGATTATCGCCAGCAGTGCGCACATGGCCATCAGGCCCAAAAGATTTGCCTTTTTTATGGAAACGAATGTTTTCAATAATGGAAACATGGGGGCGCCGTTAAAACAGGTAACAATCAGTTCTTGTATTTTTGATGGATTCCGGCTCTCACTGGAATGACGTAAGGAATAACAGTCTGAATTGAAGCGTCATTCCGCCTGTTTTGACCGATCACGGTTTGATATACGCATTCAACCCGATTGTAACCGGTTTACCGTCCACTTCTACCGTGGTAACGACATTCCCCCGCGTGCTGGCAACAACCAGTGTCTTTCCGGATGATGATGGCGTCGGTTTTTCCAGATCGATTTCGATGCAGAGTTTATTGTTTTTGATTTCAACGTTCATGGCCATAATTTGTTTCCTTTCTATTGGTTTTGTCGTCTCTATCTTGCAATCTGACAGGTTTTTGTTTTCTGTCCACAGCCGTCTGTATCTTATAAACTTTCAGAAAAATAATTTCAATGCGTTATCGGCCGGAAATGACCCAACAAGGTCCACTCCCTTTCTGGCGCCCTGAAAATTGAATTTTCTGAATGAGCATGAAATGGCTTCAAAGCTGTCGGGCGGTCCGGGAAGTTCAGATGGTTGAGTTCCAGAAGGGATAAGCTCAGTCCATCCGATTCGGGCAAACCCTTTCGTAATCGAACCGGATAATATTTCGGTCCTGTCGGTTGAATTCGACGCCGATCAGATAAATTTCTGCGACCTGACACCGATATTTATCATGGTAGGCTTTTTTCCTGATCTGCTCCAGGGCGCTGTTGTGGCCCGTGTCCCGATCCACCACCTTGAATTCCAGAATGAATATCCGCTCCGGCAGCCTGACCGTGAGATCGATCCGGCCGTGACTGGTGGCGTCCTCCGCGGTGACGTCCAAGCCCAGGGCGGCAAAATAGCAGTAAAAAATCGAGGCATAGTACCCTTCATAGCGGGCGATGTCGTTTTTCCGATGCCAGTCATTGGGAATGGCGGCAAAAAAGCGGTGAAAGAGTTCCCGCAGAGGGTCCATATCCCGTGACATCAGAATCTCCATCAGGGCCATCTTGTTCGCTTCCCGAGCCGGAATGTTCTGAATCAGAAATCCCAGCATGAAGTCGGTCAGACTCTGTTTGACCTCATCATTGGGATAAACCAGGGTATAGACGCGGTTTTCGAGCACTTCCCGGACGCTGCCGATAGTCAGATATCCGGTTTGAAACAACAGGGATTCCACTTCGATCTGTTGGGTGTCGAATGTTCCCAGAAGCTGATCGGTGGCAAAGGCGCATTCCAATCTGGGTGCCGGATAGTTTTTTTTGAGGAGCAGCGTCATCAGAAATGTCGGGGTTCCGGTTTCAAACCAGTAGTTCCGGAATGTTCGATGTTTCAGAAACAGCAAAATATCAAAGGGGTTATAAACCGGCGCCCCCAGGAAGTTGAAACCATTGTACCATTTTTTCAGCTTCTGAAGATTCACCCCGGTCAATCGGTCGGCAAATGTTGTCAGTAATTCGTCCTGGGTATAGCCACAGATGGCGCCATAATCCGGATTCAGGGAAATATCCTCCAGGTTGTTCAGCACACTAAACAGGCTGACTTTGCTGAATTTGGAAATTCCGGTTAAAAACACGAATTTCAGATACCGGTCACAGTCCTTGATGGCGGAGTAAAAATTCCGCAGACCCTCCCGCATCTCGTCGCTGATGTCAACCTTCCCGATGTTATCCAGCAACGGCTTGTCGTATTCATCCATCAGGACAACCACCGGCCGATGCTCCTGATCGTGGAGTTTGATGATGAGTTCCCGGAACTGGAAGGCAATGGCGCTTTCTTCCAGGAATAGTCCGTGCAGACGGGATTGTTCCCGCAGCATGGACAGAATGGCGTCATCCAGTTCCTGCCGGTTCTTCAGCACCCCGGTCCCGAAACTGAGATGAATGACCGGCCAGGATTCATCCCAGTTCCAGTGGTGTTCCAGATACAACCCCGTGAAGCAGGCCCTGTTTCCGGAAAAGGCCTGTTTGAGGGTGTCCAGAAACAGGCTTTTCCCGAATCGCCTGGGCCGGGCCAGAAAATAATAGCTGCCGGTGCTTGCCAGATGATGAACATACCAAGTCTTGTCCACGTAATAGTAGTCGTCGCTGCGGATCTTGTCGAAGTTTTGAATTCCAACCGGCAGTTTTTTCATGACACACCAACCTTCCCTTTGGCTCTGACCATGCCTGTTCAATCCAATGGTGTCGATCTATTCCAGAATGATCCCCTCAAACAGTTTTTTGAGATATACCGGGCCGCCCGCCAACATGAACAGCACATGCCGGTCTTCCAATTCTTTCTGTTCAAGGGAAACATTTACCATATCTTTCAAACGGGTTTCGGTCACAATAAAGGCATTCAGGATCAGACCCGGATCTCCCAGTTGCTCCTGGATGGTTTTGACCTCCTGGTACAACTTCATCTTGGGGTGGTTCAGGCTGATATGATGCAATCCTTTGGGGTCGATAAAGCTGAGCCATTGTTTTTTGCTGTCTTCATCCACCAGCCATAGCAGAAAATCCGGGTAGAAATTCCCTGCCAGCGCAACCCCAGACCCCGAGCTTTTGTGTCAGCATT
>DFZE01000074.1 GCA_002382065.1 Desulfobacteraceae bacterium UBA4064 | reverse complement strand
CAAGCAAAAATTTCATTTTTTTTAATTTTTTTTCCGATTTTTTAACACGTGAAGTAAGCAAAAACCTAAGCGGACATTTCTGTACCATCTTCACTTAATTTTAGTTGTTGCGCCAGTTCCCGCCGTGTCAGGGATGGTTTGTCTTTTAGCAAAAGAATGATTTTTTCTTGGGTAGTGCTTCCATTGCTACTCACTTCTCCCCGGATAGCTGCAAGATATTGCGGGGAAAAAGTAAACGCCACCCAGAGATCGTGCCCATTGTTGACGTTGTTCTCGATCACTGTAAACTGGTTGACCACCAGAAAATCATTGTTCTCGAGGTTTTTAAAATCAACAAGCCATACCAGGTCGCCCCGGCTTCGGCCATCTTTTTGAATGGTGATTTTTATGCCCTCGGTGAGCAGCCGGTGGAAGGCCTCATTGTTCGCAATCAGCTCCGGGGAAATGAGCCGCTGAATCTGTTTTACGGTGTCTTCCCTGCAGTCCCGCGGCACGGTCGGATTGATTCTGCCAATCGCTTTCCGCAGTCTCTCGATCAGCAGCACATCTTCAAAGGATTCCCGTTCCGGTGTTTCACCGTTCGGGATGATGGTTGGTCCGTAGATATTGTGGTAGCCGGTTTTTTCCAGCAGTTCGATGGTGAATTTTTCAATGGCGGATTCTGTGATGGTGTTCATGACATCCATGGTTCTTCACCATATAAGGCTTGTGTTTCCAGAACCCTGTTCCCCGGACCGTCGTTCAATTTGTCCTGTTCCCACATGATGGGGTTGTTTTTGACGTAATTCCGGATTCGTGAGAGTTCAGCCTCGTTACGGACAACGTGTTCCCAATAATTGCGTTGCCAGACAGCCATGCCGGATGTGTTTTGTAATATGATGATTTGTTTAGATGAAACCATTTTAAAACGTCCCATGATTTTGGATAACAGCATATTCCGGCGTTGTTGGGACAATTGTAGGGACAATTCATGAATTGTCCCTACACCGCCGCCACCATCGGCGTCGTTACCATCGTGCCCCCTAATCATGATAATCCCATGGAAATGATTTGGCATTACGACACATTCATCCAAAACAATATTGCCGTAATGATTGACCACATCAAACCAATTGCGGGCAACAATATCCCCATTGGAATTCGTTATCATCCGCCCGGTTTCGATTTCCCCGAACAGATGTTCCCGGTTCTGCACACAAATCGTGATAAAATAGGCACCCGGCCACGAATAATCGTATCCCTTCAAACGGATAGACCGGCGATGGTGTATGGCAGGATCGTATTTTATATCGTTATTCCATCATATTTTTTGTACCGGGTTGCCGATGCGGCGGGGTTGTAGGGACAATTCATGAATTGCCTCTACATGAATTGCCCCTACAACCGTCTGATGATGTCCGCCTGTCCCTAACCCTCGCTGACCGTCTGAATTTGCAATATGCAATTTTGCACATTGCTTTTATCCATCTCCAAACGCGCATCCAGGCTGATTTTGGCATCGGGGATTTGGTAGAGGGTGGCCGGGTTTTCCGAAATGCTCATAGCGCAACCCTCACTTCTCCGCTCATCAGTTTGGGGAACAGGGTGTCTCTGAGTTTTTCGAGGGTGCGGATTTGAGTTTGATTAGCGAATATTTTGTCAAAATATGGCTCGACCTCTCTTTGAAAAGCAATTAAGAAATCATCCCCTGGATATTGAACTGGAATCTTTGAGAAGTTACCAGTATTCAAATTCAGTGTCGCTGTGCCTCAACGGCTGTCTCACTTCGCAGAACTGCGGAAAGGTTGGCGACACCCTGTTCGGTAAAGACATACGGCAAGCTCGTCGAATGTTTCAAACTGACGAACCGGTCACAATCTGTGACCAGTTGCTCGTTTTCCAATTGGTTAAGTTGAATAGGAACTGTTCGGGAAATCGGGCGATGTTTCTTTTGACCGCCTGATTCAACAATTTGGTTTCCACTCCATAAAGGGATGCCAAATCACGATCAACCATGACGTGCCTGTCGCGGATCATAAAGATGTGATTTTCGGCTAACTCAAATCCCGGTTTCAGGCTTAGGGTCATATCTTCACCTTCACCAGATTTTCCGCGATCAGCGCATTCAGCCGCGTTTCCTCTTTCAATTGTTCTTCGAACTCGGCCTTGAGCCTGGTAAACCGCTCCTTGAAATCAAAATCATCCTCTTCATCGGCCAGGCCCACATACCTGCCCGGTGTCAGCACATAATCCAGTTCCCGCACCCGGTCAATGGAAGCGGAACAGCAGAAACCCTTCACATCCTCATAGTCTCCATCCGGGTTCCGCCAGTTATGATAAGCGCTGGAAATGGCGTCAATGTCTTCTATGGTTTCTGTTCAATGCCATTGTTCCCGATCAATCCCCCTGTTTTACCAACTGTTGACACTATTCTCGAAAAACGATCCACTTCGTCCATTCCAGACAGGAACTCTCCGTCACCACCAAACCCAAATTCGTTATGGCGTAATCCGGTGCATTCCCCCGAACCGGGTATAGTTCGGTTTTCGGTATCCCTTATCCCCCGAAATGTCAACCATTTCCTGTTTCAGCCGAAACATGTCAATCTTCCGGTCGAGGATGGAAAAGTCTTTTTCCGTGTTGCTGATAAAATTGGGCGGCATCTGTTTCAGGTTGCTGATCACCTTGCAAACGCTTTCCAGATAAATATGTTGGGTGCGGCCGGGCCAGGTCGCGTATTGGGGTGGGTGAGAAGCCCGCTCCGGATGAGTCAGAGGGCAGCGGGTTTTGGACAAGCCGGAGGGTTTGAAACTTTGGCTTCAGCGTAGGACAGCAAGTTGGCAGGCCGTAGGCCGAAAAGCGGAAGTGACTGATCCTTGAAATCTGTTAAACTCGGAAAAGATGACGCTGTTTGAGAATTTATCACGCAGGCTTTCGGGACAGGTCCAGCGCCTTCTGCAGCACCGTTTCCAGAGCCGTCATCGACCCCCGGGCGGCACCCACTCGCCAGCCGAAGATATCCGCAATTTTTTGGGCCTGTTCCTGCTGGAGAACGGTGTCTCCAACCCCGGTGTCGATGAGCAGCAGCCGTTTATATCCTTCCAGCATTCGTCGGGCCACGGTCATGGGGTCGATGCCCTGCTTTGTCAGTCCGCTGCACTGAATTTCATTGAAAATAAAGGACATTCCCAGTTCGGCCCATCCCGGTGTCAGAAACCAGGTTCCGGCTTCCCTGTAGAGTTCCTCCAGATAGCGCTCCTGTCCCAGTAGCACACCGATACAATTCTCTCCTGGCGGATACAGCACCGGAATTTTGAAATCTTCGGGCAGCTTGTCCAGAATCTGGCACCGGCCGAATGCCAGGACCACGGACGTGACCTGATTCTCGATCGCGCGAATCCGTTCCACCAGTTGGTTCAGAAGCTTTGGCGGATGAACATGAAGTCCCCATTCCAGAATTTCAATGTAAAATTCATCCGGAAAGCGCCGGATTAGGCTGCGGACCTCCTGCTCCAGCACCTGACAACACAGAATTCCGACTGTCATGTCATGCCACCAGAACCATACTGTACCAGGCAGGCAACAGGTGTCCATCCGGGTCGAATTTGATGGTGAATCCCAGGGGCGCGATGGTGGCCCCGATGTCAATGCCGTAGGCATCCATGGACGGCCGGGCCAGACGGGGGTATCGGCAGGGTTCCGGGTAGGCGCAGGTCTCGCACTGCACACACAGGACCATGGCAAACGCAAACGGGCTGTTGGCGGCCAGCATGGCTTCTTTTTCAATGGCAAGGGTCACGTCCTGCCCTGTCCGGGGATCTGCGGTCTGGATGATCAGTGCTTTGGTGTACTTTCCAAATGCATCCATGAACATTTCCGTAGAAATACTGAGATGCGGTGGACAGGTCCAGTATTGTCCCCACCGGTTACACCCAAAGCGGCATTTGATGTAGGAGCGGGGATCGAACACAATGCTGTTCGTATCGATGAGCCTGGCATCCGTTGCACCCAGCTCCAGGGCTTTTTTCACCAGATTGTCATAAGTGTCGGTCATGGGAAGTCCTTTCATGAATCATGCCATTGAGGGTTGGCCATTATACCGTGAGACGTTTATGCTTTTGTCTTTAAAAACGTGATAAAAAATTACGTTTTCTGATGTTTGCGAAATCACGGCAAGCTCCTGAGTTAATATGGATAATCCTTCCTGAATGAGTTCATATGCCTTTTCGATTTGAGAGGGCTGATCGGCGATTTTCAGTGCCTGATTTTTCATGCCCCTTGAAATCATTGGATTTTTGAAATGCTTCGTCGAACAAATTTCCAGCCGATTTCTGTAACCCTAT
>DFZE01000235.1 GCA_002382065.1 Desulfobacteraceae bacterium UBA4064 | reverse complement strand
AAAACATCCCAATCACCGAACGCATCATTTTTGCCCTGGACGTCAATACGGTTGAAGAAGCCGAGGCATGGGTCAAAAAACTGAAATCCCACATCCGTTTTTTCAAGGTCGGGCTTCAACTGTTTCTGTCAAGCTGGTTTCAGTCAATCGACATGATCCTCGGCCACGGCTGCAAGGTCATGTGCGACATCAAACTGTTCGATATTCCGGAAACCGTGGCGCTGGCCATTGACACGCTGCAAAACCGGGGGGTTACGTTTGTGACCATCCATGGCAATGACCCGATCATCCGGGCTGCGGTGGCGCATAAGAACGAATTGAAAATTCTGTCTGTGACGGTTCTGACGAGCTTTGATGAAAGCGACATGCGGGAAATGGGCATGACCGGATCGATATCGGATATGGTCATGATCCGGGCGAAACGATCCATTGAACTGGGCTGTGATGGTATTGTTTCGTCCGGTCTCGAGGCGTCCCGCATGCGTCATGAAATCGGTCCGGATTTTCTCATTGTGACCCCGGGCATTCGACCCGGCCAGAATATCAAAATCCGGGAAGATGACCAGAAGCGCATTGTGACCGCCCAGCAGGCCATCATCAATGGCGCGGACCATGTCGTTGTCGGCAGGCCCATTCGAAACGCCGCGGACCCGATAGCCGTAGTGGAATCCATGCAGCGGGAAATCATCACCGGCCTTGGCAACACCCTGACATATANNACATCCAGAAAAATAATTTCGCTGCGTTATCGGTCGGGAATGGCCGCAAAAAGGCCTATTCCCTCCCTGCTGCCTTGCGAAATTAATTTTCTGAAAGTCTATAGCGATTTTCAGCGTCCGGATTTCAAATCTCAAATTTGAAATCCGGAATGCCAGGCGGATGCCGTCACTTTCCCAGTTCTTTTGAGCGGGCCGTGCCGGTCGAAATGGCATCCATCAGGGCTGCCTTGACCTGACGTTCTTCCAGGATACGGAATGCGGCTTCGGTGGTGCCTTTGGGAGATGTCACTTTCCTGCGCAACTCGACCGCAGATTCCCCGCTTTCCTCATACAATTTAATGGCGCCCCTGACGGTTTCAACTGTCAACTCACGCGCCTCTTCCGGCTTCAATCCAACCCGGATCGCGCCTTCAATCATACATTCGATCAGAAAAAACAGGTAGGCCGGGCCGGAGCCCGAAACCGCTGTCACGGCATCGAGCGCCTCCTCCTCAAATTCAATCACCTTTCCCATGGCCTTTAAAATGATAGTCGCTGTTTCAATATCGGCCGGAGTTGCGAAAAAATTGGCGCTCAAGCCCGATATTCCGGCCAGCACGAGTGCCGGCGTGTTGGGCATGACGCGAATAATGGGCAAAAAATATCGGGATTTTTCTCCCAACGGCCCATAAAACAGGGCTTCCATTTTTTGTATCGAGATACCGGCAATGATGGAAATGATGAGTTTGCGGTTGGGAATGGCATAACCCGGATCAGAAACCACCGGGTCCATGGCCTGATGAAAAAACTGGGGTTTGACCGCCAGAATCACGACATCACAGGTTGAAAAAACGGATAAATTGTCCTGTACCGGAACAATGCCATACCGTTTGTTCAGGATCATGAGCCGGTCCGGGTTGATATCACTGGCATAAATATGATCAGACATTGAGATTTTGGATCGAATCAGGGCGCCCATGATGGCCTCTCCCATGTTTCCCGCGCCAATAAAACCAATTTTATGTTTCAATTCAGGCATGCTTCCTCCATTGAGCCGTCTTTTGCGTTTGCTGACCGATTTTCACTTGATATCCCGTAACTACTCAGGTATTCAGAATTCAGGAATCAGAATTCAGAATGGCCCGCACGTTAGCTTCCAGCAGTTTACAGACTTCATCGGTCAACTGGATTTTCTCAGCTTCTGGATTCTGGCTTCTGGATTCTGACTCCTGCGCACCTGAGCAGTTATGATATCCCTTGAAATTATGATTAATACCGTTTTAATCAATTCTTTTCCACAAAGTAAACACTTTTCTTGAACATCGAGGCGGACACATGGATGTCGTTCTATTGTCCCGGATTCAGTTCGGGATCACCACTGCATTCCACATCCTTTTTCCAACCCTGACCATCGGCATGGCGCTGTATCTGGTTCTGGTTGAATTTTTGTGGTTAAAAACCCGGCGGGAACTCTATTATCGGATGTACCGCTTCTGGGTAAAAGTATTCGCCATTCATTTTGGGGTGGGGGTGGTCACCGGAATCATACTTGAATTTGAATTTGGAACCAATTTTGCCCGGTTTTCCCAAGCCGTGGCCAATGTATTTGCACCGCTGATGGCTTATGAAGGCATGACCGCCTTTTTTCTGGAAGCCGGATTTCTGGGAATCATGATTTTTGGCTGGAACCGGGTATCCCCCCGGGTTCATTTTCTGTCCACCTGTCTGGTGGCGGTTGGTGCATCCCTTTCCGCATTCTGGATCATGGCGGCCAATGCCTGGATGCAGACCCCGGCCGGATATGAGCTGATTGACGGCAGATTCATGGTAACGCGATTTCAGGATGCCATTTTCAATCCCGCATTCCCCACACATCTGACACACATGCTGCTGGCATCCTATGAAACCGCTGCCTTTGCCATTGCGGGTATCTCTGCCTGGTTTCTTCTAAAGAAATCCCATCCGGCATTTTTCAAAAAATCTCTTTATCTGGCGCTGTTCATGGCCGCGATAATTGCGCCACTCCAGGTGGTGGTGGGTGATTTCAAGGGTCAGGCTGTTGCAAAACACCAGCCCGCCAAGCTGGCGGCCATGGAAGCCCACTGGGAAACGAATACCGAAGGCGGTGCGGCATTTGTCGCGTTTGCGCTGCCGGACATGGAAACCGAAACCAACCGCTTCAGTATCACCATCCCCAATATGCTGAGCATTCTCACCACACATTCAATCAATGGCCAGGTAATTGGATTAAAGGAATTCCCTCCCGAAGACCGTCCCAATGTCGGTGTCACATTCTGGACATTCCGGGTGATGGTGGCCATCGGCTTTTTATTTCTGGCCGTGATGCTGTGGGGAGGGGTGCTGGCCTTTCAGGGCAGACTGAGCGACACCCCCCTGTTTTTAAAAATTCTTATCGGGATTCAACCGCTGGGATTTCTTGCCACCATTCTGGGATGGGTGACGGCTGAAATGGGCAGACAGCCCTGGACCGTTTACGGACTGATGCGGACATCGGACAGCGTATCACCGATAGCCGCCGGAAATGTGCTGTGGTCCATCTGCATGTTTGTTGTTTTTTTTATGGTCATTGGTTTTTCCTATTTTTATTTTACACTCAAAGTTCTTCGATCCGGACCGGACTTGGACCCCCCCGTTCCCGGCCCGCATGTCCCGCCGGATATGATCACAATGAACAATGAAATGAGTGACAGGGAGGTGGCCTGATGGATCTGGTTCATGTCTGGCTGTGCCTGGTCGGGCTGGTTGTCATTTTGTACGTGGTTCTGGATGGGTTCAGTCTGGGCGTTGGCCTGCTGTTTCCATTTGCCGGAAATGAGGCAGAACGCGATGAACTGATAAACAGTATCGCACCGGTCTGGGACGCCAATCAGACCTGGGTGGTATTTGGCGGGGGCGCCCTCTTTGCATCCTTTCCCCTGATCTACACGGTGCTGTTCAGCGCCCTGTACATTCCCCTGTTGACATTCCTGTTTGGTCTGATTTTCAGAGGGGTGGCCTTTGAATTCAGAGTGAATTCCAGTCGAAAAGGCGTATGGAATCTGGCTTTTTTTGCCGGAAGCCTGATCGCAACAATTTCTCAGGGCTTTGTTCTGGGCGCCTACCTGTCCGGCATTCAAATGGATCAAAACCGCTTTTCAGGGGGCGCTTTCGACTGGCTGAATGCGTTTTCGATCATGACCGGCCTGGCACTGATTGCCGGATACTGCCTTATGGGGTCAACCTATCTGATTCTGAAAACAACCGGGAATGTGCAGCAGCGTGCATTCCGGCAGGCCTTCTGGTCAGCCGTTGCTGTCACCGGTTTCTTGGGTATTGTCAGCATCTGGACCCCCATCCACGACATGTCTTTTGTATCCCGATGGATGAGTGAGCCACGGGTGTATGTGGTCTGGGTGTTTCCGGTCATGGGAATCGCGGCAATGACAACCCTGTTCATTCATCTGAAAAAAAAGAGTGAAATCATCCCCTTTATCTCCAGCCTGTTTGTATTTTTATCCGCCTATCTGGGATTGCAGGCTGCCATTTACCCCTACGTCATTCTGCCATCGGTTACCCTGTATGACGCGGTGGCACAAACCCGGACACTGGAATTTACATTGTGGGGGGTATCCATTTGCCTGCCGGTCATTCTGGCCTACATTATATACAGCTATTGGGTTTTTCGGGGCAAGATCGGGACGGAAGGTCTTTATCACTGACCGATCGGTGAAAGACTGAAGACTGAAGGAGCCGCTAACAGCCTTTTGGCTGGAAAGCCGTTTGACGGTCCAGCAGTTTCTCAATACGCACTACTCATATCTCAATACGGACACAGCAAATAGGAGGCTTCCTTTTCATGATAAAACCGGTTGTGATTGCACAGATCGGCCTGCTGATGTGCAGCCATCTGGCAATGTCTGCCGATTCTCCGGTTGGCAGCATCAAGTCAATTGAGAATACCGCCACCATCAAGCGTCATGAAACAATCGTTCCGGCTCAGGAAGGAGGCATGATTTTTGTTGGTGATATATTGATGACGGATAAAACCGGAACCATCGGTGTTATTTTCCGGGATGATGCCATGATATCCCTGGGGCCTGACAGCCAGGTTAAAATCGATGCCTTCATGTTTCGGCCTGCAGAAGGTCAGTTCTCATTCATTACCCGGATGATTCGGGGCACCGCTGCGTTTGTTTCCGGACAGATTGCCAAGCTCTCGCCCGAGTCCATGCGGGTCCAAACCCCTGTCGCAGAAATCGGTGTCAGGGGAACGCGTTTTGCTGTACAGGCAGAAGGGGAATAACAACGATGGGTTGCCTTTATAGAGTCGTCATTGTTTCATGCCTGTTCCTTTTTGCAATTGGATGTTCATCACATGGGGTCGTGGCGCCCGAATTGCCATCCACTTCAGAAAAGGCCGATGTGGTGATCCGGCTGATACGGGGGCCGGCCCGTCCACAGCATCAGATGGTGCTGCTGCCAAATGAAGAAGGCGAAACCGGACAGATGATCATCAAAACCGCTGCCGGCTCTCAAACCATTGACCGGGCATATCTGTCAACCCGAATCGATTCGCCGGACGCGGCCCCCAAACCGCCGGTGGAAATGCCGCTTGAAGAAATTCAGCGGATTTTTGGGGCCGCGCTATCCGCGATGCCGGATTCGGCAGTCCATATTCTGTTGTATTTCCAATTGGCATCGTCAGAACTGCTTCCCGAATCCGCCGCACTGATCCCCAAAATTGTCATGCTGATCACCCAGCGGAAGTCGACGGATATCAGCTTATGGGGACACACGGACCGGCTTGGCACTCCGGAATTCAATTTGAAACTGTCGCAGAACCGGGCCAATACCGTCAGCAAATTGCTGGCGGACAACGGTGTACCCGCAAGACATCTGGATGTTCAGTTCTTTGGTGAAAAACTGCCCCGTGTTCCCACGTCCGATGGCATCGGCGAGCCCCGCAACCGGCGGGTCGAAGTGGTTGTGCGCTAACTCGATATGGTTATGACAGAATCCCTGATGATTGTTTTTTCCCTGCTCACAGGCATGTGTGTGGGCAGTTTTTTGAATGTCTGCATTTACCGCCTGCCTGCCGCCCGTTCCATTGTGTTTCCGGGTTCGTCCTGTCCGAGCTGCAATCAACTGATCCGATGGGTTGACAATATTCCGGTCATCAGCTATGTCCTCCTGGGAGGGCGCTGCCGTCACTGTCATGCCGCCATATCTCCCCGTTATCCGCTTGTGGAATGTCTGACCGGGCT
Source organism: Desulfobacteraceae bacterium UBA4064 (assembly GCA_002382065.1). GTDB lineage: Bacteria > Desulfobacterota > Desulfobacteria > Desulfobacterales > Desulfatirhabdiaceae > UBA4064. The sequence goes on along the minus strand of DFZE01000235.1, from coordinate 2,780 downwards.
GTTTGCCCTGTGCACGTATCTGAACTGGGGCGTATCCGTGGCATCCCTGATCTATTTTTTGTTCATCTGTGCCCTGATCACCCTGACCTTTATCGATATCGATCATCAGATACTGCCGGATGTCATTACGCTTTGGGGAATGGGAGCGGGATTGTGCATCGGGTTTCTGCTTCCGGACATGACATTTATGGATTCGGTCATCGGCCTTCTTGTTGGTGGCGGCAGCCTGTATGCCGTGGCATGGGGTTACCAGATGATGACCGGACGGGAAGGCATGGGCGGTGGTGACATCAAGCTTCTGGCAATGATGGGTACCTTTATCGGATGGAAAGGCGTTATTTTTACCATTTTTACCGGATCACTGATCGGCACCCTGATTGGCGGCGCTATCATGGTGATCAACCGCAAAACCCTGAAACTGGCCATACCGTTTGGCCCGTTTTTGTCAATCGGGGCCATGATCTATCTGTTTTGGGGGCCGGATATGATTGACTGGTATGTGTCCGGCATTGGCGGAATAAACTGACATGAAACTGGCTGTGATCTCCGATATCCATGCCAACACCGACGCCTTTCTGGCGGTTCTGGACGATATTGACAGAATCGGCGCAGATCGGCTGATCTGTCTGGGCGATACGGTCGGCTATGGTCCCGAACCCGAGGAATGCCTCAATCTTCTTGAAAACAGATCGATTTCCAGCCTGATGGGCAATCATGAACTGGCCATGATCCGCCCCAAAGTTCTGAAATGGTTCAACCCCACTGCAGAAGCGTCAATTGAAAAAACAAAGGAAATTCTGTCATCATCATGGTATTCCCGGCTGGAATCCCTGCCCAAATTCATGGTCACCGAGAATATGCGCTTTGTACACGGATTTCCCCCTGACTCTCCCCTCGTGTATCTGTTTCAGGTTCCTCAACACGGTCTGGTACAGGCATTTTCAACGCTTGTGGAGCGAATCTGTTTTGTCGGACATACCCATGTCCTGCGTCTGATTTCGTTTGACGGCAAAAGCGTCGTCACCACGCGGCTGAAAAATGACGTGTATCCATTGGATCCAACCCATAAATACATCATCAATACCGGGTCAGTGGGCCAACCCCGGGAAGGTGGTGTCTCGGCCAGATATGTCATATTCAATACGGATGATGACACGCTTCGTGTCCGTTTTGTCACCTATGATCCCCGACGTATCGCCGATAAAATTATCTACCTGGGGATGCCGCGGGTTCATGCGGAAAGGCTGCGGCCATGAAAAAAATCGGAAAATACCGGATCACGGGTTTTCTGGGAAAAGGCGGCATGAGCCGGGTTTACCAGGTTCGTGTTCCGGTCATCGAAAAAACCGTTGCGCTGAAACTGCTCTTTCCGCATCCATTTCTGGTGGATCTGATCGGCATGGAACAGATTGAATCCCTGTTTCTGTCAGAGGCCGTTATCATGGCCGGATTGCGGCATCCCCATATTCTGGAAATATGGGATTTTGATCGGAACGAGACCGGCAAACCATTCTACACCATGGCGTATTATTGTAACAATCTTGGCATGATGATGGGTGAAACCTATGACATTGAACAGCCGTCCCGAATCATTCCAACCGACAAGGCCATTTCGTATATCCGCCAAACCCTTTCCGGTTTGGCCTGTCTGCATCATGCCGGAATCATTCATCGGGACATCAAGCCATTCAATCTTCTGATCACCGATCAGGATACCATTAAAATCGGCGATTTTGGACTGTCCCGAACACGGGGTGAAACCTTCAGGGGGCCGGACAACCTGAAAGTCGGGTCTCCATTTTATGCAGCCCCGGAGCAGGAAATTCATCCGGATGAGATTGGTTTCAATGCTGACCTGTATTCGGTTGGCATTACCCTGTATCGAATGCTCACCGGTATTTTACCGGGAAATCCGGTTCATCCCCCCAGCAGTCTGAATCCGGATATGGATGCGGTCTGGGATCGATTCATTGAAAAAGCAATTGACAGAAAGCCCAAAAACCGGTTTCAGACCGCAACCGATATGATGTCCGGATTAATGGAAGCGGAAAAGTCCTGGACGATGCGCAAAAGCAGGGTCTGCCAACTGGAACCGTCCAATGATCTCCCGAAACCCCCGGCCTGTCCGAATGATCCGCCATCCATTCGGAAAACCGCTATCAAAATATCATCGGATGCCGCCCGGGAGCGCTTCAATCTGGATGCGTTGTGGCGCCCGGGATGTGTCTGGCCGAATGATTTTGTCATGATTGGAGAAAACCTGGTTCAGGATCGAACAACCGGGCGAATCTGGCAGGGATCCGGTTCGCCCTATCCCCTGACCTGGCAGGATGCCATGTCCGCCATCGACTGTTTGAATGCCGATTTTTACGGCGGACGCAATGACTGGCGGTTGCCGACAGTGGATGAACTGATCACGCTGATGACCAAAACCCATCAAGCCCGTGACCTGTGCATGCAACCCATTTTTGACGCCACACAAAAATGGCTCTGGAGTTCAGACAGACGAAGCTATACGGCTGCATGGTTTGCCAGCCTGGATCTGGGTTATGTGGGCTGGCAGGATTTCAGCAGCTTTTTTTATGTCAAAGCGGTCAGTAACTGAAGAAACCGGGTATGCCTGACGTCGTTCAAATATCCGGTTTAAGACTCTTGCCTGAAAACGGATTTTGTGTTATTTATCCGTCCACAATTCGGGCCACAATTCGGGGCGTGGCGCAGCCTGGTAGCGCGCCTGCTTTGGGAGCAGGAAGCCGGAGGTTCAAATCCTCTCGCCCCGA
>DFZE01000058.1 GCA_002382065.1 Desulfobacteraceae bacterium UBA4064 | reverse complement strand
AATATCTATATATAGTAGCCTTATAAAATTTTACAACAATATATAGTTTTTATTAGGTTAATAAATATCGAATTGTCCAAATCTGCGTCAAGCGGACTCAACATACTGAAATATTTATGTTTAATTACATTATGAATGTTTTAGAGAAAGAGGTCTGTATTTTCTGTAATTGCTGAATGAGAGCCTGTTTGAATATCCCGTCTGAGGCCCGCTAACTGCGTTGGAAAGCACCTCAAAATGCTCACATACTCCGTGTATGCTCCGCTTTTGAGGCACTTTCCGCCTTGTTATCGGACCGGATCCAGAATCTTCAAACAGGCTCTGAGTGAAGAAAGGCAACGGATTGGCCGGGCCGGTCTGGTTTCCTGCCGACCCGTTCGTTCCCAACTTCGATACCGGGTTCAACCAATTACATCGGGGTATCTTCAGGTTACGGCATGGATCATAAGAGGATACGGGTATTATCTCACCGGCATTATGACCTGAATCTGTCATGCCAATCGTGATGGCTCCCGTGTCAATCCGGCTCAAAGAGGAAATTTCTGGATACCCTGCACTAAGAGAGACTCAAACCATGCGAACCGTCCTGATTCATCCAGCTACATACGAAAACATTTTTCCGGCAATCCGCCGGGCATTTGACATATTCCCCCTGAACATGAAAAATAAAAAGGTCCTGATCAAGCCCAATGTGCTGAGAAAATCGGAAGCCAAAGAGGCCATTGTCACCCACCCGGCTGTTCTGGCAGCCGTGGTGAAAGAGGTGGAATCCAGGGGACCGGCATCGATCATTGTGGGGGACAATCCGGGTGTTTTCAGCTATGGCGCCAATGAGGACAGTTTCATTGCAACCGGCTTGATGGAAGCCGCATCCGGATATTACCGGAATATCGGAACAGATGCACAGCCAATCGATTTCAATCCGGAATATTTGCCTGTCGTCAGTGTTTCACGGGCGGTTCTGGATGCGGATATCGTCATCAGCCTTCCAAAATTCAAAACCCATGGGCTGACCGTCATTACGGGTGCCATCAAAAACAGTTATGGCATACTGCCGGGTGCCCAGAAAGCCAGACTGCACAAGGCAGCCGGAACTCCGGCCCGTTTTCATGACATGGTTGTCGATGTCTTTCGAATCCGGATTCCGGATCTGTTCATCGTGGATGCGGTGGTCGGCATGGAAGGCAATGGTCCGGCTTCTCCGGAAATCCGCGACATTGGGATTATTCTGGCCTCGGACAATGCTGTGGCCACAGATGCCGTCATTGCCACCATGATGGGGTGTGATCCGGCGAAACTGGGCTTTCTTCAAAAAGCCAGGGCCATGGGGCTGGGTGATTTTGATCTGAAGACGATTGAAATTTTGGGAGAACTGAAACGCATTCCGGATTTCAAGCTGCCGCCTCTGGGTGGAGAAGCCAATATCAATAACCCGGCCATTCAGTCAGTCCTGTCGAAACCGACAATGCTGCGGCCTCAGGCTAACAGGGATATCTGTACGGGTTGCGGCGCCTGCATCGCGCAATGTCCGGTGTCCGCGCTGTCGCTGTCCGAACAGTTTCCGGTGGTGGATCCGGAAATCTGCATCCGCTGTTTCTGCTGCCAGGAAATCTGTCCGGAAAAAGCCATGTCACTGGTGTGACAGGTGTGTCATCGAACGGATTCACTCCTGAAAGATAATCGAGAACTCACGTGTTTCAAGAAATGGCCAATTCATGAATATTGCACAAAAACTCTTGCTCACCGAACCGCATGTCTGCCCTTGGTGGCTGGCTTATACCTTTGACAACCCGTTTCGCAGGCTGATTCATCAACCCGAAAAGATTTTTGGACCGCATCTCGAAAAGGGGATGACGGCGGTGGATATGGGGTATGGTATGGGCTATTTTTCCATCGCCCTGGCCAAACTATTAGGAAATTCCGGAAACGTTGTTTCGGTCGATATCCAGCAGAAAATGCTCGATATCATTCAGAAGCGGGCTGGCAAGGCCGGTGTGGCGCATCGGATTCACACGCAATGTGGGTCGTCCGATGCCATCGGACTGCCGTTTGGTTTTGGCGACCTGGTGCTGGCCTTCTGGATGGTTCATGAAGTGCCGCAGATGGAAATGTTTATTCAGGAAATTTTTATGATTCTGAAACCCGGTGGCAAATTTTTACTGGTTGAACCCAAAATCCATGTGTCTCTGGAACTGTTTGAACGCATCTGCACCCACGCCACGCGATCCGGCTTTGCGGTGCTGGAAAACCCCCGCATTGCATTGAGTCATGCCACGTGGTTTAAAAAATATTGAACCCGGTCAGTCGTTTTCTCGGAAATTCGGGATGATCTGGATTTATTGAGAAAATTCATATTCGCAAGGCATTGAAAATGATTTTCGGGCTTATTCCCAGATTACAAAAGAGATGCACTGGCATAAGGATGCGTTACAAATTAAAATGATCATATTATCAGAATAATATGTTATTATTCAGTATGTTATAAATAATTTGTAATCATGTTATTATGTAATGCATACTAAGTGCCTGTCGCAAAATAACATTTACATTTTAACTT
>DFZE01000055.1 GCA_002382065.1 Desulfobacteraceae bacterium UBA4064 | reverse complement strand
TTATTTGTTTCCGACAGCCTTACCCTTTCGGCTGGTCATCAACAGGAGTGCACCATGAGCCAGATTTTCAATACACCATGATGATTCACTGGTCTTTTTTGTTTCGCCAGATGGCCATGTATCCCCGGCAATCGGTCATGGTGTTTGTCAGCGTGATGTTTTCCCTGACAACACTGACCGGGGTGAACGGTTTTTCCCGAAGCATTCAGCAGGCATTGACAGCGGATGCACGCGCGCTTCATGCGGCGGATGTGATTGTCCGGTCCAATTTTCCGGTGTCATCCGCCACAAACGACCGGATCAGCCAGTTGGAAACAGACGGGGTTATCCGCAGCGCCCGGGTATATGAATTCTATTCGATGGCCCGAACCGTAACTGACAGCGGGTCGCTGCTGTCCCAGATCAAGGTGGTGGAATCCGGATATCCATTCTATGGCCAGATTCAGTTGCAGTCCGGCCGCAGATTCCAGGATGTTCTGACCGGAAATGCGGCCATTGTCGATCCCGCAGTGCTGGACCGGATGAGCTGTCAATTGGGTGAACCCATTCGACTGGGTGGCGCCGAACTGGTCATTCGGGATATTCTGATTCATGAACCCGATCGTCCGGTTGCCTTTTTTTCCCTGGGTCCCCGGATATTTGTCTCTGCCGGTCAACTGGCGGCAATGGATCTGGTCAGACCCGGAGGCCGGGTTCAGTATAAACGCCTGATAGCGGTCAAAGCGTCTGAAAATCTGGCCAATGTTGTTGCGGACATTACCGCAGTCGCCGCCGGTCAGCCCGAACAGGTGGAGACATTTCAAACGGCCCGGTCCCCGATCCGGCGGTTTCTGAACAACCTGCTGTTTTTTCTGGGATTGATTGGCATGTTTATTCTGATTCTTTCCGGCATGGCCATTCAAAGCGCGGTTTCCGCCTATATTCAGGACCAGGAGCATACCATTGCCGTCATCTCCAGCATCGGGGCCGACCGGCGGTTTATCCTGACACACTACCTGATCATGATCGGATTTCTGGGCATGCTGGGAATAATAGCCGGGTTTGCGACGGGTTGGGGCCTTCAGATCGCCGGGGCCTCGCTGATACCCGGACTGGTTGTGGAAAAAACCGCGATTCTGACATCTTTCGGATTTTTGATCGAAGCCCTGTCAATCGGTTTCATTGTCGTGGGATGTTTTGCATTCACCCCGCTTCTGCAAATCAGGCATCTGAAACCGGCGCGCATATTTCAAAAAGACAGAACCCCGGTTGCCCGCAACCTGATCGATTACACCGGTTATGCCATCAGCAGTCTGGTGATCATGCTGTTTTTTTTCATGAAACTGGATGACCGGCAGACCGTGCTTCAAATCGCGGGTGGTATGACGGCATGGGTGATTCTGGCGGCTTTTCTGTCTGCGGCCGCGCTTTATGGGATCAAAAAACTGCGGACCCGGTTTCTGGCGGTCCGTTTGGGGTTGAAAAGCCTGTTCCGGGCAGGCAACAGCTCTGTTGCAGTCATGACCACCCTGACGGTTTCGTTTTCCGTCATTCTGGCCGTGATCCTGATTGAAAACAATCTGAATGCCTCGTTCATCACTGCATATCCAAAAGATTCCCCCAATCTGTTTTTCATCGACATTCAGCCGGATCAAAAAGCGGGTGTCAAGGCGGCGCTGGGGGAGGATATCCAATTTTATCCCATTATCCGGGCCAGAATTCAGGCGATCAACGGCGTTCCCATTGACCGTCGAAAGGAATCGGATAAAAAAGGCGACAATCTGGCCAGAAGTTTCAATCTGACCTATCGGAACACGCTGCTAAGCGATGAAATCATTCAGAAAGGCGGTCAGTTGTTCGATGCCAACGGATCGGATCTTCAGGTCTCCATTCTGGATACGGCGGCCGAAATCCATCCGATGGCGATCGGGGATCGCATCACATTCCTGATTCAGGGGATTCCGGTCGAGGCCAGAATTTCCAGCATCCGAACCCGGACATCGGGCGCCATTCAGCCGTTTTTTTACTTTGTTTTTCCGGAATCCCGAATGAAGGATATGCCGCAGACCCTTTTTACCGCCATTCGGGCGTCAAATGAAGACATATCATCCATTCAGCAACGGATATCGGTTCAATTTCCCAATATCAGCATCATCGATGTGACAGCGACCCTGACCCGCATGGAACAACTTCTGGGGCGATTATCCACCGCCATCCGTTTTCTGATGCTCTTCAGCGTTTCGGCCGGCCTTCTGCTGTTGATCAACAGCATCTGGTCAACCCGGTTTGCACGAATTCAGGAAACGGTTTATTATAAGATCAGTGGTGCGTCCGCATCCTTTCTGATTGAAATGATTACATTTGAAAACGGGTTTCTGGGGTGCGTGAGCGCGATTTTCGGCCTGATTCTGGCACAGGCGGCCGGGTGGATGGTTTGCCGGAATCTCCTTGATATTTCTTACCGGTTTTTCTGGATTCCCTGTATCCTGATGATGCTGATGATGATCGTTCTGACAACTGCCATTGGCCTGATGTCTTCCCGGGCCATTGTTCAACATAAACCGGTTGATTTTTTACGGGATGCCACATGATGAAATTCAACAAACTGATTCTGGCCATAAAATTGATGACAGCGGGAATGCTGGTGTTTGGATGCAGTGATGCCAAAACTCCGGCTGCGACCCAATCCTCCCCCACAGAAAGCGGCATCATCGTCGCCATGGGTGACAGCCTGACAGAGGGCCTGGGTGTGGATGAATCCCAATCCTATCCAGCGCTTCTTGAAAAACGTCTCAAAGCGGACGGGCTTGATTTTCAGGTCATCAACGCCGGGGTCAGCGGTGAAACATCGTCAGGCGCCCTGTCCCGGATTACGTGGATTCTGTCATTACAGCCCGATATCGTGATCTTGTGTACCGGCGCCAATGATGGCTTTCGGGGCATGGACCCGGATGCGGTTAATAAAAATATCCGGAACATGATTGCCAAACTGAAGGAACAGGATGTCACAATTGTTCTGGCCGGTATGAAAATGGTTGAAAACATGGGGAAAGAGTATACCCGGGCATTCAATGGCCTGTATGAGACCATTGCCCGGGAGGAGCAGGTGATTTTCATGCCATTTTTTCTGGAAGGGGTTGCCACCCGTCGCACCATGAATCTGCCCGATGGCATTCATCCCAATGCCCGGGGATATGAGACCATCGTGGAAAATCTGTATCCCTATGTGAAAGAGGCGGTGAGGGATAGGTTGAAGGCTGAAGACTGAAGGTGCTGCAACCAGCATTCAGGCAGGGCAGCACTTGGACGGTCTGACAGTCNNGTCGGACCGTCAGGTGATGGAGGAAGACGGCAAAACACGGGTTATTTCGCCGAAACATCCAATATTCTTGCAGGAACATCAAAGGTTTTCCACCCGTGTATCACGCCGGCCGGAATGAAATAGGTATCCATCGCTTCCAGCATCCGACGCGTATCACCAATGAACATCTGTATCTTTCCGTCAATTACGATGCCGCATTGATCAACGGGATGCTGATGCCCGGCATCTTCCTTTTCCGGGCCAATTTCCATGCAGGCCATGACCAGTTTGTCACCAAACTCCGCCATGCTCCGAATACCTGGTCTGAATTCCTGCAAATTCATCTGATTGACTGATTTCTGAAATCCCATGATTGTTCCTTACCCTTCATAAAACCGGTCTGCCATCAATGTCGAAGTAACGCAGGATCATCATCCGCATTTTTCAGTTTTGCCCTGAGCGGTTCATAATAGAAAGCACTTTTGCCCGCTTTGGTTTTGCTGTTCAATTTGGTTTTGAATTTCAGGTTATCTTTTTCATTGAACCACTGGTAAATCCACCAGTCACCCTCCTGTTTCATCTCATAGGGTGGTGTTCCAATCTGTTTGGACACCATTTTTTCCAGCCTTTTCCGAATATTCTCAAAACTGTCATCGCTGGGGGGCAACGTGATAATCCGTGCATATAACTGGTTATCAATAAACGCATAATATACGGACGGATTGAAATAATCATGCATGTCCATCCGACAGGGGCCGGTATGGTTGTAATAGGATACGCCGCCTTTTTCCATGTACTTGACAAAATAGCCATCTTTGTTCAGATCCTCGATATGGGCGCCAAAATCCGGTTTGTTGCAGTCAAAGGCATTCGCCAGAAATGGAAGCACCAAAATCAAACATCCCACCATAAAACACGTTTTTTTCAACATTTCAGATTCCTTTCGGTGACGGATACGGTCATACCCCATTCACGTCCTCTCCCCCAAACGGGAATCAGGACTGATAAAGCTGTTTCAGATAATGTCGGCTGATCGGATCGACATCCGCAAAATTATGGTCGGCATCCAGATTTTTTTGGGCCATGGCCTCTCGAATGCCGGTGGCCATGGTCTTTCCCAGCTCCACGCCAAACTGGTCAAATGGATTGATGCCCCAGACAAAGGCTTCAAATATGGTTTTTGCCTCATAAAACGACAGAAGGCCCCCCACCCGCTCCGGGCTCAGGTCTTTCAGGACCAGAAGCGATGACGGCCGGTTGCCCGGGAAATATCGAAACACGTCGTTTCCCCGGCTTCCCAATGCCAGGGACATGGACTGGGACAACAGATTGGCCCAAAGCTCCTGATGGCCGGTCACCCCTTTGGTTTTGACATCCAGGCCGGCGTACTGGGGCTCCAGAATGCCGATAAACTCCACCGGAAACGGCCGGCCCTGATGGGCAAGCTGAAAAAAGGAATGCTGGGCATTGGTTCCGGGCTCGCCAAACTGGATCATGCCGGTCGGGATATCGAGAAATTGGCCATTTGCCGTCACCATTTTTCCATTGCTTTCCATATTCAACTGCTGCACATGGGAGGCCAGGCACCTGAGCGGCGTGGCGTAGGGAATGATGGCCTGGGCCGGATATCCCAGAAAGTTGTTGTTCCAGATGGATATCAACGCGGCGGTCAAGGGGATATTGGCTGTTTCATCGGCGGCAAGGGCATGGTGATCCATGGATTCGGCCCCTTTTAAAAACCGCTCGAAGATGTCATATCCCAACGCCAGACTGAGCGGCACACCACCGACCGCAGACGTTACGCTGTATCGGCCGCCAATGAAGTCGAACATGTGAAACGTCGCCAACATGGGATTCTCCGGGCGATCCCCGGGACTGCCCTTGCTGGTCACGGCAACAATGTGTTTGGCCGGATCGAGCCCTTTCTGAAACATGAACTGTCGGGCAAGCATCTCATTGGCCAGGGTTTCCGCCGTGGTATAACTTTTGGACACCACCACCCACAGGGTGGCTTCGGGATCGATGATTGCGGCAATCTCGCCAAAATTATGAATATCCACATTGGACAGATAGTGCAGCCGAATCCCCTTTTTGGCATACGCCTGAAGTGCGGTTGATACGAATTCGGTTCCCAGATAGGAGCCGCCGATACCGATGATCACCACATCCCGAAAGGGTTTTCCGGTTGATCCAACGATCCGTCCCGCATGCACATCCTGGCTGAAGCCCCGTATCTGATCCCGCACCCGGCGAATTTCCGGCATGGCATCAACGCCATCCACCAAAACGGCCTGATCGGAAAACTGACGGGCAGCCATGTGAAGCGCGGCCCGGTGTTCCGTGTTGTTCACCTGTTTTCCGTCGGCCATGTCTTTGAAACGGCCGCAAATATCCTGTTCCTGTGCAAGCGACTTCAGCATGGCCATGATCTGAGGCGTCACCCGCTGATAAACGTAGTCATAACTCATGCCGTCATACTGAAGCAGGCAGGATTCATTCCGCTCACGTGATTCCAGAAGACGGGAAAGATGATTGTCGGGTTGATTCATGGTTTCGGCCTGTCGTTTCAGGGCCTGCCATATATCCAGCGAGGTCGGTGATGGCATGGGGGATTCCTTTCTTTGGATGGTTGCTGTCGGGTCCCTGTTTCCGTTTTTCATCATAAGTTGGCAGCCTGTTTGAAGTCAAGCCCGCATTTTTCAACCAGCGCGTGTTGTTACAACACATCGGTTACATTCCGGTTGTCATTCCGTCCCGCAAAATGATTGTAAATTGCCAAAAATTTGATGAAGAAACTGCAAATGGAAACCAGAATGGATATAGAATCGAAAAAGGAATTGAGGCCATGTTTTTCGGAATAGCTGAGTTGAAGGAATCTCAAAAGAAGACCGATGAACAACTCAACCGAATTCCTCAAGTCTTACAATCACCTGATCAGGACTGCTTTTTATCCATCCATGACAGTCTGTG
>DFZE01000292.1 GCA_002382065.1 Desulfobacteraceae bacterium UBA4064 | reverse complement strand
CTGGCATTGCCGGTTTATCCGGAGCTTACGACAGAACAAATCACCTATGTGGTTGATACGGTCAACCAGTTTTTTCATGAAAAGGCATCATGAACATGGCCATGATAATGACAGCGCCTTAAAACCCAACTGAACAAGTCAATAACTTTTTTCTGGTGAATCGGTAATTATAGCTTATTAACCTCTTAAAGAAAGGATATCAATATGGCACCATCTGTAAAAATTTTCTCGCTCAGTACATGCAGCCACTGCAAATCCACCAAAAAATTTCTGGCAGACTGTACCGTTCAGTATGATTTTGTCGATGTGGATATGTTGCAGGGTGAAGAACGCGCGGCAATTCTGGAAGATGTCAAAAAATTCAATCCCAAATGCTCGTTTCCCACCATCATTATCGGCGACAAGGTCATTGTGGGATACAAGGAAGCTGAAATCAGGGAGGCGCTGGGGCTGTGATGGACGTTCAGGAGCTTTATGACATGTCGAAAAAGGCTCAGGAGCCAAAAGGGTATTTTTTTTCCACCGACAGAGAATGGGTGGATGGCCTCCTGAGCGCGCTGCTGGTCAACAAGGACCGGTACGGTTATATGGTATGCCCGTGCCGACTGGCAACCGGTGACAAGAAAAAAGACCGGGACATCATCTGCCCCTGTGTGTATCGGACCGAAGATGTGGCCGAATATGGCAGTTGCTACTGCAATCTCTATGTGTCATCGGACTGGAATGCGGGAAAAATCCCGCATGAGTATGTCCCGGAAAGGCGTCCCCTGGAAAAAATGGGATTCTGAACCTGTTTCGGGGATTCAAAACATATAATCTGCCCTGATTCAGTTATATTCTTTTACATGTATATACATGATGGACAGGATAATGAAAAATACAGACAGGTTGTCGGCCATTCCCGATTGATATCCCAGTGAAATTATTTTTCTGAATTTTTACCCGGTCCCTGTAGGGATGGGTGGTTATATTTAAAACCGAAACTCTCATGGATAGGGTAATAAATTAAGCCCCTTGATAAAGCAGTAATCACGCTGATTTTTAGAAATTAAAGGCTTTTTCAGTATTATTGCTGTTGCGGCAATCAGTGTGTCGGGTATAGCCAATCCATGGCTCAGTCTGTATTGGCTAAACAGTCGAACAGCCTTTTCTGAAATATGCTCATTAATTCTGAAAATCGCAAATCTTTTCGAGAATTGTTCTGTGTTTTTCAGTTCAGCTTTATTGCGACATCCAGCATACAGTTCCATCTGAGTTATAATACTGACGGCTAATTCAAACTGATTTTCCTAATTATTCAAGTAATTAATTGCATCGCTGATTTTCAATGCGATATCAATCAAAATATCAGTATCAACAATAATCAGTTCTTTTATTTCCACTCTTGCTGTCGTAGTTTTCTTACCCATTGAGTACTGTCCTGTATATCTTCCCGGTTTTGCCACATACCGATAAACGGTTCATCGCGTAATTTTATCTGTTTTTTTATTTGATCGACTTTAAAAAGAGATTGTGACGGAAGATGGCGATTTTTTAAAAAGACTACAAAGTCAAATACTTGTTGCTGTATCTCCGGTGGCAACGTTGTTATCTCATGAATGATATTTTCAGTTTTCATGTATTGAATCTTTCTTGATAGACCACAGCGCTACGAATCAGCGACGCGGCTTTTTCATCCGCAGAATTGGCCTTGTTATGTGTTTGAATGCCGCTACCACCTAAATCCCGCAATGGTCTTAAACGACAAATTCATCGATGCATTTCTGAATGGCCGCTGCCTGATCCACCGGAACCGGCAGCGGCCGATGGTTTTCCAAAATCTCCGCCAGTTTTTCCCGGGCTCTGGCCAGCAGACTTTTCTGTCCTGAAGCCACCCAGTTTTCATAGCCATCCCGATGAATCAGGGATGGCCGCCACTGGGTTGCCCGCAGATGCCTGCAGGTATGGTCGTGTGTCAAAAATTCTCCGCCTACCCCAACCTGCCGAATCACATCGACCGCCAGTGTATCCGCATCGATCGGCGCCCCTTTTTTGATCCGCCTGACCTGATCGATCACCTCGTTCATGATGACAATCATTTCCAGACTTCCGGTACGTCCAAAGTCCAGATATCCCACATCATGGTTCAGATTGGCGCCGCTCATGGCCGATATAAAGGTCAACAGACCCGCTTCCAGACAAGCCTGTTCATCCGGAATCTGGGAATCGCTGGTTCCGGCATATCCCCAGGACGGCAGATCGAGATGATGGCTCATTTCAATCATGCTCATGTATGCCATATAATATTCCGGTGCATTGTAGGAACATTGCCCGGTTGCCATGTCCAGGACGGCAGGACCCATGCCCATGACAAACGGCGCCCCCGGCGACTTGAGCTGATGAATGACCAGACCGCACAGACATTCGGCCAATCCCTGAACCACATGCCCGGCAATTGTCATGGGAGCGGTCGATCCGGCAATGGGTGCGGGTGAATAAATGACCGGAATCTGTTTTTCCGCGCAGAACAGCAGCTTGTCAATGCTGGTATGGGGATGTTTGAGCGGGCTGATGGGCTCGGCATACTGAATCATATAGGGCTGCCTGGCCAGTTCTTCAGGACCGCCCCGAATGATGCAGGCGATATCCCAGATGGCTGCCATGTCATTCCGGCATTCCGATGTAAACACGACCGGTTTGACGGAATTTTGAAGCATTGCCCAGAATTCCGCCAGATAGGCAGCCTTTGGTGTGATATCATTCGGATGGGCGAAGACATGATGAAATCGATGTTGGGCAGGCTGTCACAGACCCGTGCAGCCCGCTTGACATCCTCCAGAACGCACTGATGCCGGGACATGGTTGCCGAATCCAGCGAATAAATCAAATCCGACCCGGTTCCAAAATAGGACCGGCGTCCGCCCAGATCCATGGCCAATCTTCCGGTTCGGTCATACACCGGAATGCTGGATGGGGCCAAACCAATCGCATTTTTGATTAATGCCGCCGGCATGCTGACCATCTGATTTTCCAGAATGCCGCACCCGACAGACTGCAACAGATCAAGGGCTTCGTCATGCTGAACCTGCATGCCGATATCTGACAAAACCGTCAATGCCGCCTGAAACAGTTGTTCTTTATTCGATTCGGACAACCACGTAAGTTGGGGTTGAAATGATTCTTCCAGTGACACGACTAACCATCCTCCAAGTAAGGGTTGATAATTGCGCAACAAACGAGTTGTATTTCAGCCAAAACAGCCTGGCCGCCTGACATTCAAACGGCTGCTCTACCTGAATGCTGTTTGCTGGCACCTTCAGTCTTCAGCCTTCAGTCTTCCGACTTTTACCGACCATCATGTCCACCCGATGGCCACGACATTAACCGTGATTTTGTCGATGATGTTTTCAATGGACAATTTTTCCAGAACAGCCTCATCATCGGTCGGCACAAACAGGGCCAGTGTCACCGCATCGAGCCCCAGTTTTTTTGCGTAGGCAGCCGCCTGAAACTGCGCATTTCGGGTCTCGGCCATATCGATAAAGCTTTTGACCTCGATAATCCCGGGTTTGCCGTGGCAGTTGATATGGACATCCACCTTGCCGTTGCCGGTTGGAAATTCCGGACTGACAATACACCGTCTGCCGATTGCAGACTGCAGCCAGGCATACAGATGAAAATGTCCCACCGCCTCGGTGTAATGCAGGTCTGTTCGCCGGGGCTGATCTTTGAAGGGATTCAGACCCCTGGCTTTCATCCGGACCAGGTAGGCTTTGTAGCGGGACAACAGTGCCGGAAGATCGAGGCCGGCTTCAAACACATCTGCCAGATCGTCCAGAATTTCCAGTGCCAGTATGGGCAGACGGTCTCCGATCAAATCATGAGTCAGTGCGTTGTACAGCCGTTTCTGAATGAACGGGCAGGAAAACCGGCAGATGGTTTGCGGTTGCCCCTCGGAATCCGTTTGGACCTGAAATGTGATCACACCATTCATATACAGATAGGCACACCATTCCGCATCCAGCGAAAATATGACATCCGAACGGGAAAGCAGCTCCAAAACATAATTTACATAGCCGCTTCTTACCTTCTTGACCAGGTTCAGAATGGTATTGTTCCACTCCACGCTTAAAGCGGCCTGATATACATATTTCCAGGTATCCATGCCGATTGGCTTGCCAATGCCGGGATTGTATTTTTCGGTCAACAGTTCCCCAAACCAGCCAACAAGCCCGGGCTGACCATTGGTCGCCTGATATAGCGCATCCAGTACGGCCGAATCAACTGTTTGTCCGGATTCGGTCTGATACTGATCAAACATGGATATCACCTCATCCCGTGTCAGATTGGCCACATGCAGGCTTCTCTGGATATTGAACGGTGATCCCCTCAGACTGTCCACCCCCAGCACGGCTTTGACGCCGATCAGGGCCAGACCGTGTAACTGGTAGAGTTCCCGGTTTAAGTGGATATCCCGAAACATGGTCACCAGTCTGTCAATAACCGCTGATGGCAGACTGTCAAATTCATCGATAAACAATATGACCGGTCTGACAAAATTTCCTGAACTTTTCGAAAATTGCCATTTTAAAGACTCCCACGAATCCACGGGATCGACTGCGACCTTCAAAAAATCCTGTATCAACCGCGGCGCGCGCTGTAAAAACCGGTCAACCGGTTCTTCCACATCCATGATCACGCCCTGAACAGACATGGTTCCGACAATGAACGTATCCGGATAATCCCTTTCAATCCGTGCCCTGACCTGGCGCATCAGCCAGGTCTTGCCGGTTTGACGAGGCGCCCAGATGGTAAAATAATGACCGCCTTTGCCGGGTTCTCCCAGAATGTGCTGCAGGCAGTTTTCCACCAGTTCTGTGCGGGGTACTGCAAAATGAATATCCTGATCAACCGGTCCGTAAGAATGAAAGCGTCTCATCTGTGTTTCTCCCTATTGATCAATGTCCACCCAATTGCCAAAGCAGTCACCATTACCAGCCGGCCGCCATCACATCCAGAACCACTCCACGATGGCATCACTTGCAAATACGGCAACAATATATCCGTCTGAACATATCTGTTGGACGACACAATTCTGTTCCCGGTAATGGACACCGATACGGGTATCATCGATAATGGCGGATATGTGACAACGGGACAATTCTTTCAGGCCGATTCCAAAGGCTTTCAATACCGCTTCCTTGGCGGTCCAGTATCGAAAAAACAGGGTCTGCCTGTCGAAATCCGCGCCCATGTCCCATTCTCCGGGCAAGGCAATCATGCGGTACATGCCGTCTGAAACCGGTCTGATTTTTTCCAGATCGATCCCGATTGGATGGTGATCGACCACGCCTGCCACATAATCCGGTTTGTGGGACAACGACCAGAACAGCCCGTTATCCGGCAGAGGGCACCCGCTGTCCGCCTTTTCCAGTATCTGGATAGCAGCCCCGGCTTTTTGCGCCGAGGCATGAACCGCCTGTCTGGCCAGTCTGCTGAGCAGCGTGTTTCGCTCCCGGCCCCTGGCCGGTTTATCCACATCTGGAACCGGCATGATTACCGGATAAACCCGTCTCATTGGCGCCATTCCGTGTTGAGATTTGAGTCGTGCGCGTGGAGAATCTGCCGGGCTGAAAATGTCTTTTCAATGTGGATTCGATCCGGTTTTCAGAATGATCCGGCAGTCGGCAACGGTAATGCCCTGGCCTTCGGGATGAACCAGGATGGGATTGATATCCACTTCCTGAATTTCCGGGTGATTGGCAACAAAATCGGAAAAACTGACCACCTGTTTTTCCAGTTCCGTGACATCGGCTTTCGGTCTTCCCCGAATGCCTTCCAGCAGCCGATATCCCTTGATGCTTCGAATCATGCGTCTGGCTTCGTTACGCTGAATCGGTGCCAGCCGGAAGACCACATCCTGAAACACCTCGACAAAAATGCCGCCAATTCCCACCATGATCAGGGGTCCAAAAACCGGATACCGGTTCATGCCCAAAATCAGTTCTTCGCCGTGGGTGGCCATCTGCTGAACCAGAACCCCGGTTATTTCTGCATCCGCGGAATAGTTTTTTGCATTGAACACGATACGGTCATACGCGGCCCTGACATCATCCAAAGTTTCCAGACCAATCATCACGCCCCCGGCATCTGTTTTATGCAGAATCTGGGGAGACACAATTTTCATGACAACCGGCAGGCCGATCTCTGCGGCAATGTCTGCCGCCGCCTCTGCATTTTGGGCCAGCCGGGTTTTAAGGGTTTTAAATCCGTAACATTCCAGAATGGAAAGCCCATCCAGCTCACCCAGAGTGGTTTTTCCGGCATCGATACAGGCCTGGATAATTTCGGAAGCCCGTTGCTTGTCATATTTGGGTGTAAACTGTGCCAGAAAGTGCCGGTTCAGCCATTTGGAATACCGGTACAGGGCCCCCATGGATTTGGCGGCGTTTTCCGGAAATTTGAATACCGGAATGCCATTTTCCTGGAGATACCGGACCCCTTTGGAGACATCCACGATTCCCATGAAACAGCAGAGAATGGGTTTTTGGGTTTTTCTGGCGATTCGGGCAATCGCCTCTGCGGTACCCAGTGAATTGGTCATGGACTGGGGTGTCAGAATCACCAGGGCGCCATCCACCCCCTCATCCCGTATGACCGCGGACAGGGCGTTTTCGTACCGGTCCTGAGCCGCATCCCCAATTACATCCACGGGATTGTGAATATTGGCGGTCTGGGGCAAATGGCTGGCCAGAACCTCAAGTGTATCCGGCTGAAACCGGGCAAGCTGAAGACCGGATGAAACGGTCATGTCTGTTGCCACGATGCCGGGGCCGCCGGCATTGGTGATGATGGCTACCCGGTTTCCGGACGGAATTTTTTTGGTCAGTTTTCCCAGACTGCTGAGATTTTTGTAGGCAAAGGCCGTGGCAAAATCAAACAGCTCATCGATGGACTCTACCCGGATCATGCCGGACTGCTTGAAAATGGCGTCATAAACCGCTTCGGAACCGGCCAGGGCGCCGGTATGGGAGGCGGCCGCCAGGGCGCCGGCGCCGGTTCTGCCGCTTTTGATGACCAGAATGGGCGTGGGTCTGTCACCGGATGTGATTTCCTTGACCTCGTCAATGAATTCCCTGCCCCGTCGCAGCTCCTCCAGATAGATCATGATCACTTCGGTATCCTTGTCCGCATGCAGATACCGGAGCAGATCCAGTTCATCCACATCGGCTTTATTCCCGATCGAGATAAATTTGGAAAACCCGAATTCCCGGTCTGCCGCAAAATCCAGCACCGCCGTACAGAGTGCGCCGCTCTGGGAGATGAAGGACACATTTCCGGGTTTTGGCATTCTGGCGGAGAAGCTGGCATTCAACCGAACCGAGGCCAGGGGATTGATCACGCCCAGACAGTTGGGTCCAATGACACGGATTCCGGCTTCACGGCATTTTTCAACAATCCGGTTTTCGATTTCAGCCCCTTCCGGGCCAACTTCCCGGAACCCGGCGGATACAATCACCATGCCTTTAACCCCTTTTTGAATCGCCTGATCCACGGATTGAAGGCAGAGTTTGGGTGGCAGAATGACCATGGCCAGATCGATGGGATCGGGTATATCCAGAATGCCGGGATAGGCCCTGACACTCAGTACGGATCGGGCGGATGGATTGACCGGATAAAGCGTTCCGGTATAGCCGCCCTTCAAGATGTTCTCGAATATGTCATGCCCCACCTTGCCAGGCATGGTGGACGCACCAATGACAGCAACCGATCGGGGTGAAAAAATGGCATCCAGTTGATTCATAGCGGGTTTTCAGCATCCTTTCTTATCAATGATTTCGGTGTTCCTGGAAAATCAGCTTTCAGAAAAGTAATTTCACTGAATTATCTGGTCCAAGATTAAATAAATTATAACACCATCCGGAATGATACAAAAGCGAATAACGGTTCATCGATTTAGTCCGAATCTTAATCCGGAAAAGTGCCTCAAGCTATCGCAGATGATATTCCTCCGTAACTACTCAGGACTCAGAATTCAGTAGTCAGAATTACCCCGCATGTCAGCTTCCAGTAATTTAAGGATTGCATCACGCGATAATTGGCAAGCACAAACGTATGGGCTTCCCGCCAACCCAGCGAGTCCAAAAACTTCTTTGGGGAGTCCCTCCTTCTGAATTCTGACTCCTGGATACCTGAGTAGTTAATGCCTGAACGGAAACCCTTTCTCTGTATCTTAAAATTCGAAATTCGAAGCGCGAAATCCGAAACAATTTCCCAAATAACAAACCCAACTGTTCAAAACGGCGCATTGCCTGGCAGATCGTTTGGGTCATTCAGACATTTGAAGTTTGAATTTGTTTCGAATTTCGGATTTCGATATTCGAATTTCATCTGAACAG
>DFZE01000275.1:13606-13934 GCA_002382065.1 Desulfobacteraceae bacterium UBA4064 | reverse complement strand
CCTCAAGGAGAATTGAAATTGGGGCAGCGCCATTCCGCTGCAGGTTGATCGGTTACCCTCTTAAACTCGACCCTTTTTTGTCTTGACAGTGGGGTCCACCTCACTCATTTGATTCCCAAAAAAATCCTTCAACACATACTTCGATATTTCTTTTCTGCTCGCTTCATGTAGCCATATCCGAATATGTTGTCTCGTCGGCAAATGCCCTATCCCCAATATTAACCCTGCTTCATGCTTACGCAGATTCTTGACCTGCTCAATTGACCGTATCCTCTTTGCAACCATCAGTAAAGAGGATCTCGACAGCTTGCTGTAAAAGGCGGTAAAA
>DFZE01000275.1:9241-13517 GCA_002382065.1 Desulfobacteraceae bacterium UBA4064 | reverse complement strand
ATTTTACAAAAACAAGAGGTCTGAAGTATGAAAAGTTGCTGTAAAAGGCGGATCGTATCGGAAAAAATGCCAGCCGGAATCGTTTTGATTTATTTATCACCGGGATTTTTTATAAGGGCTATGGAATCATGAGTCAACAGAATAATCCGGTTGCCGGATTAATATGGGTGCGAAATTCAATGAACGTGGCAAAAGAAGTCTTGACGAACCGTTTGAAAACATGATTTATCCTTTGCATGGGAACCGGAATGGGACAAATCGGATTTGCCCGATGTCCTCCCCCGATATCTCCCCTTTGATTATGCACAACACATCACTTTGATATCAGACAGGGTATTGTTATGGCGCAGGTTATTCTGGAGCGGGTCGAAAAAAAAATTTGGAAAGGTGAAAGTGGTTCATGGCGTCAATCTGGAAATCGCGGATCGGGAATTCATCGTCCTGGTCGGGCCATCCGGATGCGGAAAATCAACGATACTGCGGATGATTGCCGGCCTCGAGACCATCACCGAAGGACAGATATCCATTGGGGATCGTGTCGTGAATCAGGTGGCGCCAAAAGACCGTAAAATCGCCATGGTGTTTCAGAACTATGCTCTGTATCCCCATAGGAATGTGTTTGAAAACATGTCGTTTGGATTGCGCCTGAAAAAAACGCCAAAAGACGAGATTCAGGACCGGGTTCAGGAAGCTGCAGAAATTCTGGGACTTCAGGAACTTCTGAATCGCAAGCCCTTTGAATTGTCCGGCGGCCAGCGTCAGCGGGTGGCCATGGGCCGGGCCATTGTCCGAAAGCCTGCGGTGTTTCTGTTTGACGAGCCGCTCTCCAACCTCGATGCCAAGCTCAGGACCCAGATGCGCGCCGAAATCAAATGGCTGCATCACAAGGTCAACGCCACCATCATTTATGTTACCCATGACCAGATCGAGGCCATGACCCTGGCGGACCGGATCGAGGTGTTAAAAGATGGCCGGGTGGAACAGGTCGGCAATCCCATCAAGCTGTTTCAAAATCCGGTCAACACATTTGTCGCGGGTTTTATTGGCAGCCCGCCCATGAATCTGGTTCTGGCCACCATTCATCGAAACCCGGCCGGACCATCGATGGTTCTTTCCGGTGGGCTATCCATTCCCATTCCGGATAAACCCGGTGTGACCGCTCAGAATTTTTCCGAAAACCTGAAGGTGATCATGGGGCTTCGGACAGAAGATATCAGCATTGCGGATCACAACCAGCCCTGTCCAAAGGACTGGATTGTGCCGGGTATTGTGGATGTGGTGGAGCCCCTGGGCAATGAAACCCATTTTCATGTCAAACTGAACGGGGAAAGTTTTATTGCACGATGTGAGGGGCGCAACCCCATCCGGACCGGGGATCAACCGGATTTGGCCCTGAATCTGAATCACCTGCATGTGTTTGATGCACAAACACGGATGTCGATCTATTGAAACGGCATTTTCAGATTTTGAATATCAAATTTGAAGTCTGAAATACCCTGTTGTTTTAACCCAAATAATGAGGAAAGCATGAACCCAGCCGTTGTTGAAACACATTTTTCAAATCTCAGACTCAAAAACCGTGGAAAAGTCCGGGATATTTATGATCTGGACGATCAGTTGCTGATTGTCGCAACCGATCGGATTTCCGCTTTTGATGTCATCATGAATGACCCCATCCCGGACAAGGGCAAGGTACTGACCCAAATTTCCCTGTTCTGGTTTGACATGCTGAAGAACCTGACGCCCAATCATCTGATAACCGCCGATGTCAATGCGTATCCCAAAGAATGTTTGCCCCATGCCGATACGCTTCGGGGAAGAAGCATGCTGGTCAAAAAAGCCGTGGCCCTTCCCATTGAATGTGTGGTCAGAGGATATCTGTCCGGATCCGGATGGAAATCCTATCAGATGTCCGGAGAGGTTTGCGGCATTTCGCTGCCGCCGGGTCTGGTTGAGTCGGACCGGCTTCCCAAGCCCATTTTTACCCCGTCCACCAAGGAAGAAACCGGTCATGACATCAATATCGATTTCGAAGAAGCCTGCCGGCGGATCGGACGCCCCATTGGAGAGCGGATTCGGGATATCAGTATCGGCATCTATGAAAAAGGCGTTGAAATCGCGGCCCCAAAAGGCATCATCATTGCGGATACCAAATTTGAATTTGGCCTGATCGGGGATGATATCATCCTGATCGATGAGGTCATGACACCGGATTCGTCCCGATTCTGGCCCGGTTCAACCTATCGCCCGGGCGGGGCGCAGAAGAGTTTCGACAAGCAGTATCTTCGGGACTATCTCCTGTCCATCAACTGGAATCAACAACCGCCTGCACCGCCCCTGCCGGCCGATGTCATTGAAAACACCCGGAACAAATACATGGATGCCCTTCGCCTTCTGGCCGGACCCCGGTATGCGATTGACTGAAACCCATATTGAAATATCCCGGATTCGGCAATCCGACCGGTCATTCCAAATCACGACAGCGCCGGTAACTAAGACCCTGACAACATCCGTGCGGCAGATGGGCGTTTTGAATCCGCCGGTTCTTCAGGAAACCGAGTCCGGATTCAAAATGATCAGCGGGTTTCGGCGGATTGAAGCGTGCCGGGCTGCCGGAATCGATTCGATTCCGGTCAGAATCGCCGGTCAGGATGCAGCCCCCCTGGATTGTGTCAAATGGGCCATTGCAGAAAATGCATTTCAGCGAAACCTGAATCTGATTGAACAGTCCCGCGCATTCAGTCTGATTGGCCCGTATTGCGACAATCTGAAAGCGCTGTCGGCAATGGCTGTCGAACTGGGTCTTCCGGACAATATCGGAATGATTCAGAAACTGGGTCGCGTTGCCGGACTGCCATCGATGATTCAGGACATGATACTTTCCGAAACCATTCCCCTGTCCATGGCCCTGGAACTGGAACAGATGGACCCGTTGCAGGGTCTGCGGCTGGCCGGTCTTTTCAATGATCTGAAGCTGGGGCTGAACCGGCAGCGGGAACTTCTGGTGTTTTTTCAGGAAATCGGGGCCCGGGAGAAGATATCGACCGCAGATATCCTGAATGAACCCCGGGTTATGGAAATTCTGAATGATGACCTGTCCGACCGGGTTCAGAAGGCCCATCACCTGCGGGAATACCTTCGGAGACGGCGGTATTCCGAAATCACACGGGCTGAAACCCGATTTTCAGAACAGGTTGCCCGCCTGAACCTGGATTCGGGTATCGATCTGATGCCGCCAGCCAATTTTGAAGGCATGGACTATCGTCTGATGATCCGCTTCAGCCGAATTGATCAGTTGCAGGCCCAATTGAAACATCTGTGTCAGATTGCGGATCATGACGCCATGAAACTCATTTTGAACCGGTCATGAATTCAGATCCTTGCCGCATGTTTATCACCGATCTGGATGGCACCCTGCTGCGTTCGGATGGAACGTTTTCTCCAACCGATATCAAGTCCCTTCAGGCATTGGGGGACAATGGAATCGTTCGGGTCATTGCCACCGGGAGATCCCTGTATTCGTTCAATCGGGCCATTGAAATCGATCTTCCGGTGGATTATCTGATTTTTTCCACCGGCGTCGGCGTCATGGACTACCAGCACAAATCAATTGTCAGAAGCATCCACATTGAACCCGATAACCGGGATCATGCGGTCAAGACACTGGTGGACATGGATCTGGATTTCATGGTGCATGATCCGGTTCCGGATAATCACCACTTTTCCTATCATGCCAGTGGTAAAGACAATCCGGACTTTTTCAGGCGCATAGACCGGTATCGGGACTTTGCCAGACCCTTGACAGAAAGCGGCGCGATATCCCGGAATCCCTCCCAACTGCTGGCGGTGGTCGATGGCGATTCCTGCAATACCGTTCTGGGTTCGCTGGCCATGGCCCTGCCGAATTTTGCCGTAATCCGGTCAACATCACCCCTGGATGGCGTCAGCACCTGGATCGAAATCTTTCACGGACAGGTCAGCAAGAGCCGCGCCGCAGCATGGCTGGCAAACTGCCTGAAAATAAGGTCTGAATCGATTGTGGCCATTGGAAACGATTATAACGATATGGATCTGCTGGAATGGGCCGGAACCGGTGTGGTTGTGGAAAATGCACCGGAAGACCTGAAAAGCCGGTATCGGGTTATGGCATCCAATAACCGGTGCGGCGTTTCGGAAGCCATTGAAAAAATGATGGTGATGCGATAATTAGTGCCTAAACGGAAACCCTTTCTCTGTATCTTAAAATTCGAAATTCGAAGCGCGAAATCCGAAACAA
>DFZE01000275.1:0-9214 GCA_002382065.1 Desulfobacteraceae bacterium UBA4064 | reverse complement strand
GAGTTTTCGTTCAAACACTAATTAAAAGCTATAGCAGTGGATTTTTCTGTCATTCCGGGAAAAACGCGGAATCATGCCGTATACCTTAACTGACTCAGGAGGTTCATCATGTCAACTCACGCATTGAAGCCCTCGGATCGCGATTTTGAAAAAGCGCTCGATGTGGGGCGTCCCCCCAATATCGTCAAACTGTTTCCCAATTCCAAAGCACTGATTGTCAGCGGCAGATATATTGACCGGGCCATGCTGAAAAAGGGGCAGGCCATTTCCATTGCCGCAAACGGACGCAACAACTTTGTCATTCGGGGCGCCCTTCGTGCGGCACAGAAAGCCAATTCCGCCCTCATTATTGAAATTGCCAGGTCCGAGGGTGGTGCGGCCGCCTATTGTCCGGTCAGCCTCTGGAACATGGCCCGTCAGGTGGATGCCATCTGCAACGAGGAGGCCATCACCGTGCCGGTTGCGGTGCATGCCGACCATTATGGCATCAAATCCGAAGCCGATCTCGATCCGGCCAGAATCGAGATACCGACCCTGTTTGAGGCCGGTATCACCTCCATTGCCATTGATGCCTCCCATATGCCGGACGATAAAAACCTGCTTGCCAATATTGCGTTAAACCCCTATATCCCGGTTTGGGCAGGTCTTGAGACAGAAGTTGGTGAAATAAAAGGCAAAAGTGGTCTGTCGACGGTTGAGGAAGCCCTTTTTCTGATCCAGGGGCTCAATGCCCACAACATTTTTCCGGACTGGATTGCCCTTAACAACGGCACGACCCACGGACTGGAAGCCTCGGATTCGGGCATTCAGGTGGAGCTGACCCAGAAAATTCACGAAGCACTGATACCCTATCAGGTTTCCGGGGCCCAGCATGGCACCTCCGGCAACAGCTCCGAGCGGCTGCGGGAAATCGCCAAACGCACAAAAACCACCAAGGCCAACGTGGCCACAGCCCTTCAGATGATATCCTGGGGGCTTGAGGTCAATGATTATGGCAATGCCATTCTGGATTCAGACGGACAGTTCATCAAGGTGGCAGGGCAGGGTGTCTCCGAGACCATGTGGAAAGACATGGTTGCCTATGCCGATTCCAAGGGACTTAAAAAAGGGGATTACAAAAAACTGAATCTGCCCTTTGAAAACAAGCTGATGGGTCAACCCCTGGAGGTTCGGGAGCGGATGGCCAACCGGGTGTCGGATTTTGTCTATGGCATGCTGATGAATGTATTCAACGCGGCAGACAGTGCGTCACTGGCCATCGAAGCGATTCTGAAAGCCGGGTCATACGATCCCGGACCCAAGGTGGGCCGAATTGAAAATCCGGATGACTGGACCCCTGCAAAAATTGCGGAACGCGCCGGAAAAATTACATCGGACAAAGGAAGCAGCGGCAATTTTGACGATTAGACCAACGCTCATATAAATCCCCTCTCCCCGCCGGGAGAGGGCCGGATGAGGGGAAGAAAAGCCGGTGATCACACAAACCTGGTATATCCCGCCCGACAGCATCCTGCACCGGTACCGGGGCAGGGCGGCAAACATCTATCTGCTGGTTGACCGTGGGCGTCAGATGACGCAAATGATTGACTGCGGCATGCCATCCGATGTCCCGGGTCTGATTTCCTGCCTGAAAAAACTACCCGAACTGACCGCTGTTTACTGTACCCACTTTCATATCGATCACATTGCCGGATGGCGGGGACTGGGGATGGCCTATCCCCGTTGCCCCATTCTGTTTCACCAGACAGCCGGACCCGTATTGTCGGGAGAGACGAGAGTGCCACCTTCAAGTATCCGGGATATCCGAACGGTTCTGATTCCCTGCATGAGGGAATCCGGATATGTCCCGTCCTTTTCGGATTTGCTCCGAAGCGGGTTTTATGGAACACCCTTCCGGAAAGGCTTTCCGGTCCGGAATGTCCAATTTTTCAAAACCGGTGATGCGGTCCCATCCGGGTTTGTCTGTCTGCACACGCCGGGACATACGCCGGACTCCGCCTCGTTTTACCATGAAAGCGCCCGAATTCTGATCTGCGGAGATGTCCTCCTGTCATTTGACGGCAGAATCATTCCCAACACGTACACGGTTGATTCGCTGGCGCACCGGCATACCCTGTGTCATATTGAACAATTGGGACCCGATGTTCTCATCTGTCCGGGGCATGGCGTGCCGGGAAAATGGAACGGATAACAGCTTAACATCACGGACACAAAGGCAAATCGGTCAAGCGGTTGCATTTTTTTGTTACGTTGAACCCGAATCAATTTCACTAAGAGCCTGTTTGAAGAAGAAAACCTGTTTCAAGGAGAATCAGCATGACAGAATTTGTGTATCAGGATATGTTCCCCCTGGGCCCGGACATGACCGAATATCGGCTCCTGACCCATGATTATGTTACCCAATCCCGATTTGAAGATCAGTCCATATTGAAGGTGGCGGCAGACGGTCTGACCCTTGTTACCGATCAGGCATTTACCGATGTCTCGCATCTGCTGAGAACCGCACATCTGCAGCAGCTTGCCAATATTCTGAATGATCCCGAATCCAGCAAAAACGACCGGTATGTGGCCCTGGAATTCATCAAAAATGCCGTAATATCTGCAGAAGGCGAATATCCCATGTGCCAGGACACCGGAACCGCCATTGTGATGGGCAAAAAAGGCCAGGGGGTATGGACCGGGTATTCGGATGAATCAGCCATCTCAGAAGGCGTGTTTCAGGCCTATCAGCGAAACAATCTGCGCTATTCCCAGAATGCGCCGCTGGATATGTATCGTGAAAAAAATACCGGAACCAACCTGCCGGCCCAGATTGATATTTATGCCACGGCAGGCAATGCCTACAAATTCCTGTTTATTGCCAAGGGCGGCGGGTCGGCCAACAAAACCTATCTGTTTCAGGAAACCCGCGCCATTTTGCGCCCCGACACATTGCCGGAATATCTGAGAACAAAAATGAAAAGCCTGGGAACCGCCGCCTGCCCACCCTATCATCTGGCATTTGTCATTGGCGGCACCTCCGCAGAGTTGAATCTGAAAACCGTCAAACTGGCATCGGCCGGATACCTGGACAACCTGCCAACCGTCGGCAATGAACATGGCCGGGCATTCCGGGATCTGGAGCTGGAAGCCAAAATGCTGGGTATCAGCCGGAATATCGGCCTGGGTGCGCAGTTTGGGGGCAAGGCGTTCTGCCACGATGTCCGCGTGATCCGCCTGCCCCGACATGGGGCCTCCTGCCCCATCGGTGTGGGAGTCAGTTGCAGTGCGGACCGCAACATCAAGGCGAAAATCACGACAGACGGCATTTTTCTGGAAAAACTCGACACAAATCCGGCCCGGTTTCTGCCCGAGCCAACAACCGATGCCGCAGATGCCGTTCATATCGATCTGAACCGGCCCATGAGTGACATCCGGTCCATTCTCTCCGGATATCCGGTGGCCACCCGGCTGATGCTCTCCGGCGACATCATTGTGGGACGCGATATCGCCCATGCAAAACTCAAGGAAAGACTGGATGCGGGCGAGGATCTGCCGGACTATTTCAAAAACCATATCATCTATTATGCCGGACCGGCCAAAACACCCAAAGGCCGGGCTTCGGGATCATTCGGGCCGACCACAGCCGGCCGGATGGATTCCTATGTGCCCCTGTTTCAGGAACGGGGCGGTTCCATGATCATGCTGGCCAAGGGAAACCGGTCCAAAATCGTGACCGAGTCCTGCCAGAAACATGGGGGATATTATCTGGGATCCATTGGCGGACCCGCCGCCCGCCTGGGCCGTGACTGCATTACGGCGGTGGAGCTCCTGGAATACCCGGAATTGGGCATGGAAGCCATTTACAAAATCACGGTCAGGGATTTTCCGGCATTCATTATCGTCGATGACAAGGGAAATGATTTTTTTGAGACCATATAATCAAAAAATTCAGGTGATATCATGAATAGTACCATACTGATTACCGGCGCAACTTCCGGGTTTGGTGAATCCTGCGCCAGAAAATTTGGAGCCGCAGGCTGGAAACTGATTTTGACAGGCAGGCGTATCGATCGCCTCCACTCCCTTCAGGCTGAACTGTCTTCCGGTTCGGATGTGCATATTCTGCAACTGGATGTCCGGGAGCGGGACGCCGTTGTTTCGTCCATCCACTCACTTCCGGAACCGTTTCAGCATATCGATGTCCTGATCAACAACGCCGGACTGGCCCTGGGCCTGTCTCCGGCGCATGAGGCGGATCTGGATGACTGGGACATCATGGTCGATACCAATATCAAGGGGCTGATGTACTGCACGCATGCCGTATTGCCCGGCATGGTCAGGCGCAAACAGGGCCATATCATCAACCTGGGTTCCATCGCCGGGACATTTCCCTATCCCTGCGGGAATGTTTATGGGGCAACCAAGGCATTTGTGGAACAGTTCTCCCGCAACCTCCTGTCTGATCTTCTCGGTACCCCTATTCGGGTCACCAGTATTGAACCGGGACTGGCACAAACCGAATTTTCGGCAGTTCGTTTCAAGGGGGATATTCAAAAAGCCAACTCGGTCTATGATGGCTGTCAACCGCTGATGCCTGAGGATATCGCGGATATGATATTCTGGGTTGCATCGCTTCCAAAACATGTCAACATCAACCGGCTTGAGGTCATGCCGGTCTGCCAGGCATGGGGACCTCTGGCCATTTATCGCCAAATGGGAGGTAACGAATGAAATCATTGAATGCAGGTTTTTCGGGTTTTTTGTCACTGGGTTTTTTTCTGTCCTCATCCATCGCCATGACATCACCTTCGGCAATCGCAGCCCCCACGACCGTCCAGATCGATTCTGCCAGCGTATCCACCGCAATCCACTGGCTGGGACATGACAGTTTTCGAATTGACGGTGAGGGAATCGTCATCTATATCGATCCGTATAAAATTTCAGGTGGGCCAAAAGCCGATCTGATTCTGGTTACCCATGATCACAAGGATCATGCATCTGTCGAGGATGTGGCAAAAATCCAGAAGGATGACACCATCATTCTGACGGTAGCCGCTGCCGCCCCCAAATTTTCCGGCGAGGTTCAGACCATGGGGCCGGGTGAAAACCGGGTGGTCAAAGGCATTCCGGTTCAGGCTGTTACGGCTTATAACATCAATAAATTCAGAAGTCCCGGCGCGCCCTATCATCCCAGGGAATCCGGTTATGTCGGATTTATTCTGACAGTTCGGGGAATGCGGATCTATCATGCCGGAGATACCGATGCCATTCCGGAAATGGCGGATTACCGGTGCGATGTGGCCCTGCTTCCGGTTTCCGGGACCTATGTCATGACGGCGGAAGAAGCGGTGGATGCGGCCCGGATGATCGGGCCGAAAATCGCCATTCCCATGCATGTGGGGCGGGGCATTGGAAGTCTGGAAGATGCGGAACGCTTCAAAAAGAATGCATCCGTTCCAGTCATGATTCTGCCGATGGAACAGTAACGGTGATTCGCCCTCCCGATTTTACGCCCTTACCACTTCACGCATTTACGGAGGATATATTTTGAAAAATGGCGCATTGACCGGGCTGACGGTCATCGACATGTCGCGGTTGCTGCCCGGTCCATACTGTTCCATGATTCTGGCCGATCATGGAGCACGGGTCATTGCCATCGAGGACAAACGGTTTGTCGCCGATGGATCGTTCATCACCACGGTCAACCGGAACAAGGAGCATATGTCACTCGATTTGAAGACATCTGAAGGAAAGGAGATTTTCTTCCGGCTGATCCGGCAGGCGGACATCCTGCTGGAAGGGTTTCGACCCGGGGTTATGGATCGCTTGGGTATCGGGTATGAAACGATCCGAAAAATCAATCCGGGCATCATTTACTGTGCGATCACCGGCTATGGGCAGAATGGGCCGTATCGAAACCGGGTTGGGCATGATGTGAATTATCTCAGCAAAGCTGGAATTCTGGATCTGATCGGCGAGACGGACAACTCCCCGTCCATTCCCGGCGTTCAGATCGCGGACATTGCCGGCGGCGGCATGAATGCGGTCATCGGCATTCTGCTGGCGCTTGTCGCCAGAAGTCAGACCGGGGAAGGACAGTATATCGACATTTCCATGACCGACGGCATGCTGGGGTTCTTGTCCGTTCCCCTGTTTTTTCATCAACTGACTGGTCGATCAGCAATTCCCGGAGGCATCCTGAATTGCCTTAATTCATAGGTTTTGAATTTTGCCTTTCGTAATCATTTAGGGCAAAGATTCGTTTTCTAAGCATTTATATGCTGAAACTCGATTATCAAGTTTTTTGATCAGATAAAAATGAGGGTGGCGGCCGAGTCAACAGATAAAACTCTGCGTCTTGTTCCTACAAGACACTTCACCGTAATAAAAGCTGGCCGACCGCCAACAAGAACTATAGACTTCAAAATTCCGAATGTCACCGTGAAATGTGAAAAAATCTGAAAATACAATCGGACACAAGAGTAAACCTCATTTAAAATATGTTCAAACCGTCTTGAACAGTTGACAGACACATCGAACATCTTTTTCTTAGAGGGACACTTGTTCACATCCGAGCCTTTGCCGTTCGTTAACCCAAGTTCGCCAATTTATCGGATAAATCTATAGCCAGAGGGCCCTCGCCGAAATTTATGGTCACTACTCATTTTACTGCGACGTACCTCCTGCCTAATGGAACTCCTGATAAATTCAGTCTGTAGTATATCTCATTATGGATCGGTTCCGGTCTGCTACAAAGATTCAAATGGTAACGAATGATCCGTTCCTGTTCTTTGACATTGTACTCTATCGTTAATCGTTTATGCGTTGAAAGTATCTCCCGGATTGTTTCCCACGAGCGGTGATCACCATGAAACCGCAATCTCTGTTCAATTATATGAAGGATGTGATAAGCCAGCACCGTGATAAACATATGGGCATCCGACCGGCGCTTGATCTGATGAAAAACCGGGCGTAAACCAAGAGAGGATTTCAAACAACGGAAGGCGCTTTCCACTCGGGTCAACATAACATATGTTTTCCAGATTTCCAGATCCGTCATATCCATATGATCGGTCCGGAGTATATAACAGCCGTCCATGTTCAACTGATCCTCAACTCTTTTTTCCCAAATGATATCTGTTGCATTGTTTTTGTCTGGAGCTGATGGATTCTCCTTTAAGACTACTTTTACATTATAAAGTTTGGAAGCACGGGGATACTTTTCTCGAAGTCGTCCGATCATTTCAACTATTTTGGTGTATGATTTCGTATGCCCTTTCTTACCAAGACCGTTTTTGTAATACTCCAAACGATCGATGAAATGCTCCTCCTGAGTTACTCGAATACCCTTATCCTTAAGAATTCGGCCAGTGCTTCTACATAATAAGTAAGCCTCATTTTCTTTTTCAAGACGAAGAACTTCCAATTTGAAATTACGGTCATCATCCTGATGGATAACTTTCAATTGTTCTGTGTCATCCGGTGAAAACATCGACTTGCTACGACTTACAACAATATAATGAAACTGGTTATCTTTTGAGTATTGGATATTTTCAGCAGTGGCAATGCCTGCATCCATGATCACGGTTCGGTTTTTTGAAAGATCGGGTCTGGCTTTCATCAATAATTCGATCATTTCTGGAAGCGTTTTCCCCTCGTTTTGATTACCGGCATAAAGATGGCTGTACTTGGCAAAACCTTGCTCATCCACAATAAGTGCAAGAGTCAATAGCTTGCAGTCGGAACGCTTCTCCTTGGAGTGGCCGCGTTTGGCTTTTGAGTTACCGGATGCCTGGCCTTCCATATAAGTATTGGTCAAATCAAAAAAACATAGCATCTCCGGCAGATTGAACAGCTCTTTTTCCTTCATCGATAGATGAGATTCAATGGCATCTTTTACTCGGAATACATGGTCAGCAGCACGGTAGAAAGAGGCGAGTGAAAATCGTTCGGGTTTCCCGGTCAATTCAAATATGGCGGAGAGGTTTTCAGCCCAAGTCCAGGTATGTCTTTCGCTGCCAGGGGCTAAAAGACGTCCGACAACGAGTGTCTCTATCAATGGAAGAAAATGTTCGGGTACATTATTTGAAAGAAGGATATCATCCATTTTCAGTTCTTTCCATATACTATGACAGACATATTCCGGGCCGATAGACCGGATGGTATGGGGATCAAGTGATGATACATCAACCAGTTTATAATCCGGCGCATCTTTTTTATAGACGGCCATTTTGTCAATAGCCTGGTCTTTGACTTTTTTTTCAATAATGCGCTTGGCTGCTTTTTGGGCGCATACTGCGATTGCCGGATCGATACTGAGCAGAGGGTTCTGTCCGGATATCAATCCTTCAATGCAGTTTGCAAGTTCCTTATACTTTTCCTCCTGGATATCGATTGATCCGAGATTAAGTATAAGGCGCTGCCTGGGTCCTTTATCTGTGCGGACATTTTCAACCAGGTGAAGATATCCGAATTGTTTTGAATATCCCTTGTTTTTTTTAATGACCTTTTTGATGTACATGTCGCGCAATTTACCAGAGAGATCCGGGCCTGTCAATAGCAATGCTTTTTATGGGTCACTACATTTGGTTTTTGGAATTTGGGTATAGCTATTTCAATCGCTTACAACGCTTCAGCACCCGAAAATCAAGCAAAAGCGCCTCCGCAGAGGCAAATTTGGCGAACTTGGGTTAAGAGCTTCATTGAAGAGATCAATCAAGTCATAAAGAAATATGACCAAAATCTGAGGCTGACGAGAATTCAGAAATCCTGGCTTGCCTTCTGCATTATGGCAATTTTTTTAACGCGTACGGTATGCTGGGCCAAATACGAAAGAGCTGTTGGGTCTCACATTATAGTAGCAAAAAATGGTCATTTTTTTTCAGAATAATTTGATATATAAAGCTTCACTACCACAGTATTTGAACCGTAACATTTTCAATGCGTTCAGGANNAATTAAATTAGATAATAATTTCATTTGCTTATAAAATATGATGCCTTACCATATCACATATTATTTGGAAACAGGCCGTATCTCCTTTCCCATCAACCCAGGGGGGTGGCGTGTGTCAGAAAAAAATAATTCCTTTTAAAGGCTGAAACCACTTGAAAACACCTTCAATTACCCTTTTGACAATTGTATGTGAGAATCCATCAATGGTTCAAAATAATCAGAAAATGGAAGGTCATTTAAATTGAATTCCTACAGAGCCAGTCTTGGCAAGCGATCAA
>DFZE01000251.1 GCA_002382065.1 Desulfobacteraceae bacterium UBA4064 | reverse complement strand
CTTCAGCCTTCGGTCTTTAGACTTTTTGTATTGAAAAAATTTCGGAGTCAGTGTAACAGATAAAACAATAAAATCCGCGTAACGGAACACGGTAAAAATCCGTGACGGTCCCGCCGCTGTAATCGGGGACGCCTTTCACATGGATGACCACTGCGTCAGACGACATCTTTCGTACTGCTGCGGGAAGGTTGTGATCAGGCGGCAGATTCGAGAGTCAGAAGACGACACGGGTTTTTGCAGGTTATGGAATCTGATGGAAAAGGGTTCTGATGAATGAATATATTCATCAGAACCCTTTTTTTATTCCTGCGGTTAAGCGTTTACCGTAACAATGCATGCCGTATAGAAAATCGCAGCAGTCTTTCGTTACAGGAGAATCATATGAACATGAAATGTATCATGGTGAACAGGATCGGCGGATTTGACGTTATGGATGTGCCGGTCAGAATGCCTCATGCGGATGAGATCCTGATTCGGGTTGAGGTGACCGGTCTGTGTCGAACAGATTTAAAACTCATTCGCCTTGGCCATCGGGATCTGGTTTTACCCCGGATTCCCGGAGAAGAGGTGGTGGGGGTGGTCTCCGAAACCGGAGAAAACGTAAAATCGATAAAGCAAGGGGATCGGGTATATGTTTATCCGGGCATGTGGTGTGGGGGGTGCCCATCCTGCAGGGCAGGGGCGGAAAATCTGTGCCGGAACATGCAGATCATGGGATTTCACCGGGATGGCGGCTTTGCCCAGTTTGTAACGGCGCCTGCCCAAAGTGTCATTCCTGTGCCGGAAGGGCTGACTGCCGAGCTGGCCGTATTTGCCGAACCCCTGTCCTGCTGTCTGAACGCGCTGGAACTGGGTCAGGTTGGACCCGGCAAGACGGTGGCGATCTGGGGTGCAGGACCTGCCGGCACCCTGCTGGCCCGCGCGGCAAAGGCCATGGGCGCTGAGACGTTCAGCATCGATCCCGATCCGGAGCGACGCAGCCGGATTCAGGGCCATGAAACCTGCCCGGAGAAAACCGTTGATGTCTGTATTGTGGCCGTCGGATCTGTCGATGCCTACCAGTCGGCTTTGTCCAGGCTGGGTCCCCGGGGGCGGCTGGTCGTCTTTTCCGGCCTGCATCCGGATGCAGACCGGCTGTCTGTCAGTTTCAACCAACTGCATTACCATGAGCAGACCCTTGTTGGGGCCTATGGCTGCTGTTATCGGCATGGTCACCAGGCACTCGATCGGATTGCATCCGGAAGCGTGGCCGTGGCCGATCTGATTTCACACAGAATGGCGCTGGATGACCTGGAAAAGGCTCTTTTGATGGTTGAAACCCGTCAATGCAGGAAAATACTGCTTTATCCGGATGAAAACAGCCCACATCAGACGGATCACCTTCATAAATGAAAGATGGATTGAGGAGATTGAAATGAACTGTACGCCGGAAGAACTGAAACAGTTTGGCTGGACCATTCAGCGGCTGATCGAAAAACAGGATTTGAGTGCAGAAGAAAGTGATCATATGTTCAGGCAAATTCTGCTGAACCGCCAGCCGGATCTGCAGCAGGGTGCTTTTTTGGCCGCGCTGACCGCCAAGGGCGAAACCCCTCAGGAAATTGCAGGCGCATGGCGCGCCATCATGGAGACGGACACGGCCCGGGTTTCGGAAAACCTGGGGGTTCCCCTGGTTGAAAATTCGGGAACCGGAATGGATCAGTTGAAAACATTCAATGTCAGTACCGCCGCAGCGGTTGTGGCAGCAGCCGGTGGCGCCTGTCTGGCCCGACATGGCGCAAGGGCGCTAACATCGACATGTGGAACGGTTGACCTGCTGGATGCGGTTGGCATCGATGTCAATTGTGAGGTCAAAACAACTGTGGAAAGCATTCAAAAGATCGGAATTGGTCTGTTCAACGGCATGAGTGCAAAGGTGCATCCCAATTCACTGGCCAGAATACTGGGGCAGATCCGGTTTGGCTCCACATTGAACATTGCGGCGTCTCTGGCCAGCCCCTGTCGGCCGACCCACGGTCTTCGGGGGGTCTATTCCAGGGATATTCTGGCCGCTGTCGCTGACGTCATGCGTGAAATCGGTTATCAGCGCGGCATGGTGGTCCATGGGTTTGACGCTCGCAAAGAAAAGGGAATGGATGAGTTTTCCACGATTGGAGAAAGCCTGGTTCATGAATTTGGCGCCGATGGATATCAGACAACCTATACGCTGGCTCCGGAAGATGTGGGGCTGAAACGCACCCGGTATGAGACGATAGCAGCCTTTGGCAATGTGCAAAAAGAGTCAGTCCGGTTTTTACAGGTGATTGCCGGGACCGGTTATCCGGAATGCCGGGATTTGACCTGTTTTAACAGCGGCGCCATTTTATATCTGATCGGCAAGGTCCAGGATATTCGAACCGGTGTTGCGATGAGCCGGGAAGCCATTGAAAGCGGCCGGGCACTGGCCAAACTGTCCGAATGGGTGCTGGCTCAGGCAGATTCTGAAAAGCATGGGGTTAAACGATATCGGGAGCTTGCATCCGTTGCCGGGCTGTCCGCACAAATCGATGTGGACTGACTTGGGTATTGCGGTTGGGCTCTGATCATCAATTCGGCCACAACCTGTCATTCATTGAAGTTTAATCACCGCAAGGATTGCAAGGTGAATCCCGTCCGAGGCCCGCCAACTGCGTTGAAAAGTCCCTCAAAATGCACACATACTCCGTGTATGCGCCGGTTTTGATGCGCTTTTCGCCTTGTTGTCGGGCCTGATCCAGAATCTTCAAACAGGCTCTTACAAATCAATATCAAGCCAATTGGTGCACAGGTGAAGGAATATTTCAGAAAGATACACAATCCCGATTACCTTGGACCCTTCCACAACGGGCAGCCTGCGACATTTGTCTTTCACCATGCGATCCACGATTCCCATGATATCGGTGTCCGGTGATACATACTTGACGGGCGAATTCATGACCTCTTCAACCGTCATTTCCTTGAATCGTTTGCCATAGGATTCAAGCTCCTGTTCGCCCAGATGAATATTGTCGCCCAAATAATTCAAAATGGGCGGTCTTAGATGGTAGAGTATATCGAACATTGAAACAACCCCCACCAGATCTCCAAAATGGTTTGTAACCATAACACTGATGGTTTTATATCCGGTTTCCCTGATATCGGCATGATAGATCAATCTGACAGCTTCTGTGATGGGCTCAGTATACTGTATCGTGTTGAATTCTGTAACCATTACATCTCTTGCGGTACGTTTCATCGGGTCTCAATCCTCGTTCGATAGAAAGGCATTTTTAGTTGTTTGACGCATCATCTGGCCTGCAGCCCGATGGCAGGAAATATAAATCGGAGCAACCGGGCCGGCATGCATTTATCCAACACCTTTTTCGGAAGACACCGGAATCACGTCACTGATGTTGATGATCCGGGTTTTCCCCATGATGAGCTTGATATATTCCAGTTCCAGAATGGATCGCATCTGGGCCACGGTCATTTGGGACAGGTATGTGTTGTCCTTCATCAGGCCGGTGATAAATTTGCCGGCTTCGGAACTGTCCCGACCATATTTCTCCAGGAGCTGGCTGAAATAAAGTTGCGTTTTGTTTTGAAGCTCATCGCGTGTCAGGTTCTGAATCCGCACAAAAACATCAACCATCTCGTCATGGGACGGGAGTGACGGATTATCCATAATCTTTTGAAATGTTGTACCAAACCGCTCCATACCGGAATATATATGATGGTTTTGCACCATGTTTATTCCGGACCATCCGGCCCGAAGCCATTTGAACATGCTGCATCTTACCCATGGCTTTTTGGAATCGATTTCCTCCAGAATCATCACGGAATTGGCCCCATACATATAGGAACTGACCCATCCCAATCCGGGTTTGTTCAGACCTTTATCGTTTGAGTAGAGATAGTTCCAGTTCTCATCCTTGCCCACAACCAGTCCTTTTTTCCCGACTTCGGACAGATTCTCCTGCCTGGCAATGGAAATCAGCATGTTTCTGCCGTTATATCGGGTCAAAATCAGGGTCCGGTCCAATTCATAGGCATAATAGGTTCCGGTAAACTGATCCGGTGTAATTTCTTCATGCTCCACGCCTTTGACCATGATGCTGTTGTTGTCCAGCCCGGAAAGATTTTCACTCAGCCGTGGCAGGGGCTGCTGCTTTCCGTCAATGCTTTTCCAGTACGACAGCCGGACCGAAGATGGGGACAGAATAAATGACGGGATATCCGGATGATACCCCACATCCAGAATGCGGCGAAGATTGCTGCGGACATCAAACTGATAAAAAACAGACGACATGTCCGGCTTGTTTTTCATATGATATCGGGCATATGGCGATTTGACCGATTGGATGAACGCCATTACCGGCTCGATGGAACGGATATCGAAGTCGCCTGACGAGTTGGCGCCGACACGGGCCAGCAGGTAATCGAGGCCGGTATCCACTTCCGCTGAAACCGGTATTTCCGTTACGGATGGAACGTCATTCGGCCATGCATGAACGGCTGGCAGGGTCACCACAAAAAACAATATAATAAATGTTTTGAAAGACATCGAAAAATCCTTGAATTTACAGTTTAAAACCATCATTTATCATCCTTCATCCTTCAGCCTTCTTCCTCATATCAGTTCATGCACTGACTGAATCAAAGATTCCAGTTCGGGATATGTAAAGCAGTACTGCATGGACAGGAAGGCTTTTCGAAATTCAGTGATTTTGGATTTAACCGGTTTGTTTAAAATGATTGCATCCTGCATCAGGCCGGCCAATACCTTGAAATCATCTTCTTTCATGCCAAAGCGGGTCATCTCGGATACCCCCATTCTCAGATATCCGGCTGCACTGAACCCCTCTTCATCCGGCCCTGCCTGATAATTGACAATGATGCCATTATCCTCGAGGCGCCGGGCAACCTCCGGTCCCCGCCCATAACCGACCTGAAGAATCACCTGGTGTGTCCGGGTAAAGGAAACCGATGCATCACCGGCAACCTGAAATCCGGAATCATTCAGGGCAACGGCAAACGCTTTGGCGTTGGCGATCACCTGTCGCTGATAATCATTTTTATAGGTGTTCATTTCATAGGCAGCCATCAGCAGTCCCAGCAGTGTGCCCAGATGATGGTTGCTGACGCTGCCTGGGAATGCCCGCCGCTCCACCGCTTCCCATAATGGATATTGCCGGTGTTCCCGTGTCAGATTCGATGCGATCACCCCGCGCTGGGGTCCAAAAAATGTTTTGTGGGTCGAGCCGGTCACCACATCTGCGCCTTCCAGAAACGGCTGCTGAAACCATGGGCCAACAAGCCCCAGTACATGGGCCATATCGACCATCAGGACGCATGAGATGTTCAGCGAATCCAGAATCTGTCGAATTTCCCGAATCGGCTCCGGATACAGTACCATGCTTTTTCCCAATACAATCAATTCGGGACGGCGCCGATCGATCAGTTCCGCAGACGCATCGATATCGATCCGGAACGGGTCATCTGAGAGAACCGGAAAATTGACGACTGCGGCCCGGTCTGTGGCCGGTTCCCGGGCGACAAAATCATGCAACGCCCCCATGGGCTGTGCACTGAGATGACCGCCCTTGATGATGTGATTGTTCATCACGCATCGCATACGTCGCTGCTCGGATTTCCGGTCTGCCTGATTCAGATAATCGACCAGTGCACTGAAGACCGTTAAATTGGCCATCTGTCCGGAAACCGGGCGGACTTCGACCTGGTTGCAATCCAGATAATGCCGCATCTCCTGCTGAAGCCGGGCCTCGACCCCGGCAATGAAATCAATTCCCTGATAATAAAAGACATCGGCCTGGCTGAAGGCCCGGACTTTTTTATGTTCGGCATACCGGTTGCAGGGGTCAAGGATTGACAGCATCCGGGATACGGATGAGGATATCTGCTCCGATGGAATCAGATTGATGCATTCCTGCTGACGCCAGCGGGTATTTTCAATGGCCGATTTGACAAGGGATAAAACCGCCTGTTTCCGTTTTTCCGGGAAAGGGCCGGATGCCTCTTCTGCATAAATCCGGTCATGCGGAATGGGTCGGGCTGCGGGTGGCGCCTCACTTCTTAGATGATAGGGAACCACAATGCCACGGGCCATCTTTCCCCGGATATCGATATCGATTTCATCACCTTCCACCAGATGGCTGTCCAGAAGCGCCAGACCGATGGACCGCATGCCCTTTTCATCGGTCATGGTCGATAAAAGTCCGCTTCCCGCGCTTTTCCAGTATGGGACCATGGTGCCGCTGGTGATGGCGCCTGCCTGTTTGCCGTTATGATATACAGGACAGCCGGCACGGAGCACTCCCCGGTCTGTCAGGGCCACCGGCATGATCATTTTGGGCAGATAATCGGTTTGAATCGCCACCCGGTTGATGATTGTCCGCAGGCATTCAAACTGTCGGGTCAGTGCGGGCCGACCCACAAAATCACCCTTGAGACCGGACAGACTGACCGCAAACCGGGAAAGCGGACTGGCATAGATGGGGATTTCGTTACCTTCGGCATCCAGCCCCAGTTCATGGCCATACAATGGCAGGCAGGCTTCCAGCCGCAATGTATCCCGTGCGCCCAGTCCGGCGGGCTGAGCCCCCTGCAACAGAAGTTTGTTCCATACCGCTACAGCATGGTCTGTATCCAGAATCAGCTCGAATCCCAGCGGTTCACCCGTGTATCCGGTTCTGCTGATCATGACGCGGCCACCGTCAATGACCGCAATGCTGAGCCGGTTTTTCATGGGTTCGGGCAGGGAACCGGATTGAAGAATCGAATACAGCATGGATTTTGAAGCCGGGCCCTGAAGGCTGATCATGGCGGTGTCAAAGGTCCGGTCCTCTATCACCAGATCGTCAAACCGGTTCTGATAACCGGCAAAATGGGCCAGATCTTTTTCCCGGTTGGAGGCATTCACAACCAGAATATAGTCATCCGGGGTAAACCGGTACAGATAGGCGTCATCCACCGCACCGCCAGAGTCATTGGGAATCAGGGTGTACTGACTTTCTCCTGGCTCCAGGCCGGCGGCGTTGTTGGTCAGGACATGCTGCAGAAAATCCAGAGCGGATTGACCCCGTATCACCAATCGGCCCATGTGGGACACATCAAAAATTCCGGCCTGTTTCCGTGTTTGAAGATGTTCGGTCACAATGCCGGCCGGATACTGCACCGGCATATCCCATCCGCCAAAATCCACCATCCGGGCGCCCAAATCCAGATGGCTGTCATGCAAAACAGTCTGATGTAGCGGGATCATGGAAACCTCCGTTGACAATTATCTGATTCCATCCTAATAGCCCAGATTTTCACCGACCAGCTTGACATGAATCCGGTCCGTGATCATGTGCCCTTCAATGATGCTCCACATGTTGCAGATACGCTGGGGAGACCGGCAGTCCGAACACAGTCCGGTTTCAACACAGGGGGTATCGACACCAATCCGTTTTGCATTGACCGGAGCGGAATAGTGTTTGACCCGTGCAATGGCGGATTCCACATCCGCGACAACCTTGTTCATCCCGACCACCAGGATGACTTTCCGGGGACCGAACGACATGGCGGCAACCCGGTTTCCCATACCATCCAGGTTGACCAGTTTCCCATCCAGCGTAATGGCATTTGAACTGGCAATCATGACATCTGCTGTCATGCCTTTCCGCCGGAGTTCCAGGCCCTGCTCCGGGGATATCCCCGGCAGGTAGGGGTCTATGATTTCGATTCCCGGCAACCGGGCCATTTCTTCCCAAAGTCCCATATTTGCTGCCGTCATCGAGCCGCATCGGAAAACCACGGCCCCTTTTGGAATCATGGACATGATCTGATCCCTGGCCTGTGCGGATGTCGGGGCATAACTGCCTGCCATTCTGCGCTTTTCCAGGTTTCTGATGATTTTTTCGGCTACCGTGTTTCCCCACTGAATCTGATGGCTGTCCATGCTGTTTCTCCCTTGTTTCGATACCATATGGTATGATGTCATTAAAAGTCAAGGTGGAAGGCTAAAGACTGAAGGATGAAGGATGAAGGATGAAGGATGAAGGTGGAAGGCTGAAGGGACTGCCGGTCTGCCAGAATGCGGGTTGCGGCACCTTCAGTCTTCAGCCTTCAGCCTTTTTCAATGCGGTACCTTCAGTCTTCAGCCTTCGGACTTCAGCCTAAATCAGTTGCTGACCCGGACACAAATGGATGACCAGATCATATTCCCGGGAATCCAGATTCCGTTTGATCTGGAATCCCAGCTTTCTACCCATTGCCAGCATCCCTGTGTTTTCTGACAAAACCTGGCCCCGAACAACTTGAAATCCCCGTTTTTGGGCAATGGACAGGCATTTGGCCAGCAGACCGGACCCAATGCCCCGGCCATGCCAGGCATCTCCGACCAGAACCGCAAATTCGCCTTCCTTTTTGTCCAGATCACCGATAATCCGGGCCACCCCCAGCATCCGCTCGGTACCGGCCTCCTCCTCCAGGGCGATCAGCGCGATTTCCCGATCATAATCGATCTGGGTGA
This sequence comes from Desulfobacteraceae bacterium UBA4064, assembly GCA_002382065.1. GTDB lineage: Bacteria > Desulfobacterota > Desulfobacteria > Desulfobacterales > Desulfatirhabdiaceae > UBA4064. The sequence goes on along the minus strand of DFZE01000251.1, from coordinate 2,652 downwards.
ACCGGTCCAGCATCTGGGGGGTAATCGCCTTGAGCGCACCAAAAAACCGGTAATAAATGCTGGTGGGGGAGAGCGCCCTGAACAGATCCATGAAAAGCGGTGCATCTTCCGGCTTGATCGGTCGTATGAAAAGCCGGGTGCCATCCTGGGTCGTGACATGGGATTCTTCTGCTTCGGGATACGGGGCAATCACCAGATGCATGGGTGATGGCCTGTATTGGGCGGATACCCGAATTCGGGCATCCACAGCCATCGGCCTGCCATCTTTTATCAGGATGGGGTTCATGTCCAGTTCGGCGATTTGCGGAAAATCGATCAGTAACTGGGACAGTCGGACAATCATTTCTTCCAGCAGGGCCATATCTGCCGGAGGGCGATTCCGGTATCCTGTCAGCATGGACCAGATTTTTGTGCCCTGCATCAGTCGTCTGGCCAAAAGCCGGTTCATGGGAGGCAAACCGATGGCCCGGTCCTTGAGAATTTCCGTAAAAATGCCCCCGGTTCCAAACAGAATCACCGGACCGAAATTGGGGTCTTTTTTTGCGCCCAGCAGGATCTCGTAATCCGGGTTTGAAACAAACGGCTGAAGCGTTACCCCCTCGATGCGGGCGTCGGGGTTGTAGCTGCGGGCTGAGGTCATAATCTGTTCAAAGGCAATGCGAACATCCGCTTCGGAAAGCAGTGCAAGCCGAATCCCGTCCGCATCGGTTTTATGTGTGATATCCGGTGAAAAGAGTTTCATGACCAGCGGATACCCCATGTTTTCCGCCAGTCGAACGGCATTATCTGCTGTCATTGCGGTTTCGCTTGGGATGACAGGAATTCCATATGCCGAAAGAACATTCATGGCATCCGGTTCGGACAGAAATCCGTCCCGGGGGGCCTGTGCAAACAACCTTTCGGCGTGTTGAAAATCAGGGGAAAGGTTTCTGTTCGACCGGGGAGGAATCTCCAGAAGTGCTTCCTGGTTGGCCGAATACGCCACCATGAACATGAATGCCCGGATGGCCCGCTCCGGTGTCTCGTAAGTGGGAATCCGGTTTTCGTTCAGAATTTCCAGTGCCCGCTCGATCTGTTTGCCGCCCATCCAGCAGGTAAACACGGGGTATCGCCGGCCCTTCATGGCTGACACCACTTCCCGGGCCACCAGAGCCGGATCATTCAATGCCTGGGGAATGAAAATGATCAGAATGCCATCCATGTCCGGTGCGTCCAGACAAACATCCAGTGTTTCCCGAAACCGCTGTGCAGAGGCGTCGCCCAGCATGTCAACGGGATTGCTCCGGCTCCAGAAGGGCGGCAGCAATGCGTCGAGTTTTTGCAGGGTTTGCGAATCCAGTGGCGCCGGTTCCTGACCATAGCGGGCCAGGGCATCGGTTGCCATGACACCCGGGCCGCCGCCATTGGTAATGATGGCCAGACGCGGGCCCCGGGGACGCGGCTGCTTGGCCACAAGCTCGGCGCAGTCAAAGAGTTCCTGGATGGTATCCACGCGCACGATACCGGCCCGCTTGAATGCAGCATCATACACCATGTCCTCACCGGCCATTGCCCCGGTGTGGGATGCGGCGGCCCGGGCGCCGGATGGACTTCTTCCGGCTTTTAAAACAATAATGGGCTTGATTCGGGACACGGCCCGGGCCGCACTCATGAATTTGCGAAAATTGGTCAGGCTTTCGATATACAGCAGAATGCTCTGGGTGGCGGAATCGTTACCCAGATAATCGATCATGTCGCCAAAATCCACATCCAGCATGGAACCGACACTGACAAAATGACTGAAACCGATATTCTCCTTGAAAGCCATATCCAGAATTGCGCCGCAGATGGCCCCGCTTTGAGACACAAATGCCAGGTTTCCGGTTTCTGTCATGTCAGCGGCAAAGCTGGCATTCAGTTTGACACCGGAGCAGATGATTCCCATACAGTTGGGTCCCACAATGCGAAGCCCGCCCGGATGGGCAATCTGATGTATTTTTTCCTCGATGGCCCGCCCCTGGGGGCCAGTTTCCTTTCCACCGGCCGAAATGATGACCGCCCCCCCGAGTTTTTTTTCAACACATTCCGCTACAATATCCGGAACCGTGTGAATCGGTGTGGCAATGATCGCCAGATCGATCCCGTCAGCCAGGCTGGAAATCGATTTGCTGGCTGGCTGACCATGCAATATCCTGTAGTTCGGATTCACCGGAAACACGGTTCCGGAAAACCCGCCTTTCAACAGATTGCACATCAGTGCGTTGCCGATGCTCCCGGCCGTTTCACTGGCGCCCACCACAGCAATCTGACGGGGCCTGAAAATGCGATCGAGATTGTATTGTCCCATGTCTCGCGTCCTTTGTACGTTCTCAATAATTTGGGGTGCACACCCGTACCCATGCCCGAAAATTGATGTATTTTTGAAAATATCCCTGTTGTTGTCAGGCCTGATTGGAAGTTGCCGTCATTTTGAATATTTTCATAAAAAATAGTTGGGGAAGTCGATCGGCATCATACCCCGACCGGATTCTGATTTCAAGCTGCATCTGGATGATAAAAGGGCCTGTGGATGACGCGACAGGCAGTACGGAGATGGGGTTTGGCAATCCGGGCAAAGGCAGGAGGGCGTCATGTGGTAATCAAAAAGGGTTATATGTCTGGAAACTTACTGAT
>DFZE01000287.1 GCA_002382065.1 Desulfobacteraceae bacterium UBA4064 | reverse complement strand
TGGTCTTCCGCAATCAGGGCCATGCCCCAGGATGTTTCAAATTGTGACCGATCGGTTTCGGCCTGTGCCAGGCCGATGGCATGGGGGTTATCAACCGTCACTATCCGCCATTCATTCGGTGGAAGCGGGTAGTTGGGCACCATCACGATGGATCCGCCAGAGCCCTGAAATCCCCATACGCCATAGTCTCCGCTTCGTCGTGATATTCTGGCCAGAAAAAGAATCAGCCGGTTCTGTCCATCCGTATCCGGCAAGACAATGCCATCACCCGTCGGCCAGTACCAGTCGTTCAAATCGGACTGTTCATCCACCGACAAGACGTCATCTGCGGCTTTCACCGGTGTCGGTTCAATCCATGCCGATGGTTTGCCTGTTTTGGCGGATCGACCCCAGATAAAGTCCATTCGGGTGCTGGCCGGATCAGTTTTCTTTTCATGAAATCCGGTCTGAATCGCAGCAGAATTGTGGATCAGTTCGGATCCGGGCATATGCCTGCCATTCAGAATCGAACCAATCCAGGTATCTCCAAAAAGCCAGAGTATCCGCCCATTTCCCATAGCCACACTCTGAACCCCATCCGCACCGGTCCAGCCGACCTCCTGCTGAAACTGGCGATCCCATGCCATCTCCGGTGCAGACAATGCCCCATATCCGGCACATGAAGAAATAACCGGAAATGCCAGAAAAAAAAGAAAAACAAGCGCGAATGAAGACCGTTTTTTTACAGCCGGACCATTATCAAATTGACGCAGCATTTTTTTCATTGCAGAGCTCCTTTAAGCAGTATAATCTTTTATAATTACAATACGCCTGCAACTCAACACCAATTTGCATCAATAACGGTTCCATAGAAAATAGAAATCCTGTTGACACAATAACCAATTTATGTTTTCCATTGCTACATTAATGATATGATAATAAATTCGTGGCATTTTCGCGCGATCAGCCCAAGGAGCGATTTGATGAAACAGAAATATGAGATTTTGAAAAATAAAGACGGATCGCAGTTCATCATCCGGGAACTGGCCGAACTGGACAAGGACATCATGTCCCTGTTATGCGAGGAATCGTATGACGCCACGGTAGTCGAGGCTGCGATTGACGCCGGAAAAGAACGGCTCATTTCCGCCCTGCGAACCAAGAATCTGTATCCCCCCCGATCCTATGCCGAAAAAATTGCTGACGCTGTCATGAACTTCTATGCCAGCCAGAGTCTGGAGCCGATGATTGTTCTTTTTGATGACACCAGTAACCTTTCCAAAGAAATTCTGGTTGCAGAGCTGATGGAGGATCTGGGCGAGGAGGAAGCAGAGGTTCTTGATGATCTTCTGGAGGATGATTTTGAAGACAATTCGGATGAAACCGATGAAATCAAGATCGATCCTTCCATTAAAATTGCCGATGACGATGTCGGTGATGTTGAGGATGATCTGTAAGGCTGTGGCAATACATCGATAAAAACCCGAAAAGGAGGTGAAAAAACAGCTTCGTTTGACTGTCTCAATGGCAATCCATTAACGTTTCTTCATTCATGTATGGGGAATATGACCCCCGGCAAATTAAAAGGAGTGAAACGTATGAATGTAACACGAAGAAATTTTATCAAAATTTCAGGGGCAGCGGCAGCGGGAATGGCCGTCAGCAATCTGGGATTTGATCTGAGACCGGTCAAGGCTCATGCCCAGATGCTGAAAACCCGGTATGCAAAAGAAACGACAACCATTTGCTGTTATTGTGGTGTGGGATGCGGCGCGATTGTTCACACAAGCAAAAAGGGCGATGGTCGCGTGATCAATATCGAAGGCGATCCGGATCATGTCATCAACCGGGGTGCGCTGTGTTCCAAAGGCGCGGCCCTGGCCGGTCTGGTCGAAAATACCAACCGGCTGTTAAAGCCCATGTATCGGGCGCCATTCAGCACAGAATGGGAGGAAGTCACCTGGGAATGGGCCATTGACCGGATTGGCAGACGCATCAAGGCCACCCGGGATGCCACATTCACTCCGACCAATGCCGCCGGTCAGACAGTCAACCGGACAACGGCCATTGCTTCTGTGGGCAGCGCAGCTCTCGACAATGAAGAATGCTGGATTTATCAGGCCATGTTGCGTGCCATGGGGCTTGTTTATATTGAACATCAGGCCCGTATCTGACACAGCGCCACGGTAGCGGCTCTGGCAGAGTCGTTTGGACGCGGTGCAATGACCAATCACTGGATTGACCTCAAAAACAGCGACTGCATCCTGATCATGGGAAGCAACGCCGCAGAAAACCATCCCATATCCTTCAAATGGGTGACCGAAGCCCAGCGAAATGGCGCAAAGGTCATCAATGTCGATCCCCGGTTTACCCGAACCTCCTCAAAAGCGGACATTTATGCGCCGCTGCGCTCCGGAACAGACATCGCCTTTCTGGGCGGCATGATCAAGTATATCCTGGATAACAAGCTCCACAGCAATCAGTATGTAACGGATTATACCAATGCCACCTTTCTGGTGAACAAGAATTTCAAGTTCGAAAACGGTCTGTTTGCCGGATATGACGCCAAAGCACGAAAATATGACAAGGCCACCTGGACCTACCAGATGGACGAAAATGGGGTTCCCAAACGGGATTTGACCCTGAAAGATCCCCAGTGTGTCCTGAACCTGCTCAAAAAACATTATGACCGGTATGATCTGAAAAAAGTATCCGCCATCACCGGAACTTCCGAGGCTGAACTTCTGGAGATATATAAAACCTATGCCGCCACGGGCGCGGACAACAAGGCCGGGACGGTCATGTATGCCATGGGCTGGACACAGCATACGGTCGGGGTTCAGAACATTCGAACCATGTCGATCATTCAGCTCCTTTTGGGTAACATGGGTGTTGCCGGCGGCGGCGTCAATGCGCTTCGGGGTGAATCCAATGTTCAGGGGTCAACGGATCAGGCCCTGCTGTTTCACATCTGGCCAGGATACTTGGCAACACCGACACCGACTTGGCCCAAACTTGAAGACTATCTGAAACGTCGCGCCCAGAGCAAAGACCCGCTCAGCGCCAACTGGTGGCAGAATGAACCCAAATATATGGTCAGCCTGCTGAAATCATTTTTTGGTGATGCCGCAAACGACACCAATGACTATGGTTACAACTGGATGGGAAAACCGGACACGGGAAAAGCCTATAGCTGGCTGGATCTTTTTGATGAGATGTTCAAGGGAAGCCTCAGGGGATTTATGGCCTGGGGCATGAATCCGGCATGCAGCGGCGCCAATTCCAACAAAGTTCGAAAAGCCCTGGCCAATCTGGACTGGATGGTCAATGTCAATCTCTTCGACAACGAAACCGGTTCTTTCTGGCGTGGCCCCGGCATGAAACCCGAAGATGTCGGAACAGAGGTTTTCATGCTCCCGGCCTGTGTTTCCGTGGAAAAAGAGGGCAGCATCACCAATAGTGGCCGCTGGATGCAGTGGCGGTATCAGGGACCCAAACCCATGGGCGACAGTTTGCCCGATGGGGATATCATCATGGAACTGGGTCTCAAGCTCAAGGAGTTGTACAAAGAGGGTGGCGTATTTCCGGATCCGATTCTCAATCTGAAATGGGACTATATGACGGATCACAAATTTGATCCGCACAAGGTTGCCAAGCAAATTAACGGATTTTTCACCCGGGATACCAAAATTGGTGACAAAGAATATAAAAAGGGGCAGCAGGTTCCCAGCTTTGCCCTGTTACAGGCTGATGGCGGCACATCCAGTGGCAACTGGATTTATTGCGGCAGTTATACCGATGCCGGCAATATGGCCGCCCGCCGGGGACAGGAAGATGCGCCCAACAAGATTGGTCTGTATCCCGGTTTTGCATGGGCCTGGCCGGTTAACAGGCGGATCATTTATAACCGTGCCTCTGTCAATCCCCAGGGCCAGCCCTATGACGACAAACGATGGGTGGTTCAGTGGAAGGAAGGCAAATGGGTCGGTGATATACCGGACGGTGGCTGGCCGCCGCTGGTCGGACCCGATGGAAAAGCCGATCCCAAGAGCAAACATCCATTTATCATGACCCAGCATGGATTTGGTCAGATTTTCGGCCCGGGCCTGAATGATGGTCCATTCCCGGAACATTACGAGGCCATGGAATGCCCGGTCGAAAAAAACCTGATGAGTCCCCAACTCAGCAGTCCAACCGCGCCATTCTACGGAACAACCTCGGACAAATTCGCAGCCACCTGCGATCCGCGCTTTCCCTATGTTTGCACCACATACCGGGTTTCCGAGCACTGGCAAACCGGATTGCTGACCCGGCCCCAGCCCTGGCTGCTGGAGCTTCAGCCCCAGGTGTTTGTTGAAATGAGTGAGGAACTGGCTGAGCTGAAGGAAATCAAAAATGGTGAACGGGTGATTGTCAGCACGGCCCGGGGTACTCTGGAATGTACGGCTGTGGTTACCAAGCGATTCAAGCCATTGAAGATTGCGGGCACCGTGGTTCATCAGATGGGAATTCCGTATAACTTTGGCTGGCGATGGCCGGAAAGCGGAAAAGAGGAAAGCGCCAATCTGCTGACCCCGTCAACAGGTGATCCCAACACCCGGATACCGGAAACCAAGACCTTCACGGCCAATGTTGCCAAAAAATAGCAGGAGGTGATCTCATGGGTAAGGCATTTTTTATCGATACAACGGTTTGTACTGCCTGCCGGGGATGTCAGGTGGCCTGCAAGCAATGGCACAATCTTCCGGCCGAACAGACAACCAACCGGGGCACCATTGAAAATCCGGCCGATTTATCTTTTAACACCTATAAACTGGTTCGTATGCGGGAACAGGTGGTGGCTAACAAACTGCACTGGGTGTTTTTTCCGGAACAGTGCCGACACTGCGTGTCACCGCCCTGTCAGGATACTGCCGGTGAGCCATCCGCCATTTATACGGATGAAATGACCGGCGCCGTTCTGTATAGTGCAGAAACCCGGTCACTGAATGCAGATGATATCATCGAATCCTGTCCCTATAATATTCCCAGGAAATCGGAAGACGGGACATTGGCAAAATGCGACATGTGCAACGACCGGGTTCACAATGGCCTGCTCCCGGCCTGTGTTCAGACATGCCCGACCGGCGCCATGAATTTCGGGGATGACACGGATATGCGGAAACTCGCGGATCAGAGACTGGCTGAAATCAAAAAGAAATACCCACAGGCCACGCTGATCGATCCGGATGATGTCCGCGTTATTTATTTGGTGGCATTTGATCCCAAGCTGTATTTTGAACATGCCATGGCTTCAAATACAGATGTCGGTCTGACCCGGCATCTGGCACTGAAAAAAATGTTCAGACCCCTGACCGATATCGCCGGCAGATTGATGCAGGCTTAGACACATCAGGGTATGCAATACACAAATCACTGCTCTCATGTTTTTTCGTGGGAGCAGTGGCTTGTTTGCAATTCATGGCTGTTTAGACCCATTTTGAGGAAACAATGACTGAACCACATGGAATCAGCGCGGATGCAGTCATGCAGTCCGCGGATCAGTTGAAAAATCTGCGCCCGGCATATCAGGAATTGCTGACATTTTTTGAAGCGGTTTTTCTGGCGCAGGAAGCGTCAGGAGCGTCAATTCAAATTGAATCACCCCGGATTTCCCCGGACATTCTCAGAAAACGGATCAGTGAAAAATTTCCGATTCTGGATATGTCCGAGTTTATCATCGACTCAAAAGCCTCCCTGTCCCTGATGAACACCCTGTGCGACATCGCCAAAAACGGAAACGAAACGCTTCGAACAGAGGCGGTGTCTGTTCTGCAGGCGATTGAGACCGGCCAACTGGATCCGCTGGCGCTTTTTGATTATCAACTGAAAAAACACGACGCCCCCCCTGCCCTTCCGGGTGTCAGCAGCACCGTGATAAATTTTCTGGGATACAACAGCATTCTGCCATCCTTGGCAGCTTGCAGCCATAAGGCTTCCGCCATTCTGGAAACCGAAGATCCCTGGAAAACCGGCTATTGTCCAATCTGCGGCAGCATGCCCGGACTGTCAACGCTGGAAAAAGAGGGAGAACGTTCTTACGTATGCAGTTTCTGCAGGCATGTCTGGGCCGCACCCCGTCTGTTCTGTGCGTTCTGCAGCAATACGGATGGCAAAACCCTGCATTATATTTACAGCGACCAGGAATCCGAATATCGGGTGGATGCCTGTGACGTCTGCAGCCGGTATATCAAAACCATTGATATGCGAAAAACCAGCCGCAGAATTTACCCCCCTCTTGAAATGATTGCGACCATCCATCTGGATATTCTGGCTTCAGATGCCGGGCTGGCCCCGGTTTATGACTGGAATCCAATGGGATTGTAGCGCGAGATGTCTGCTTCCCGACAATTTACTGAACCGGGCCGGAATGAATCCAGCCCTGTTTGGAAAAGTATTTTTCCAGTTCGGCTGCAATATTTTCGGCAAGGCCTTTGGCCAACTGAATGGAAGCCGACTGATGGCTTTTGAGCCCGCTCATAGCCAAATTGGATGAAACAATGGCCCCTGTGCCGGCTCCGGCAGCCTTGCCGGCCGGTCCCATGACGGCAACCCCCGGCATCCTCCCACTGTCAACATGCGCGTCAAAGGCTGTGAGTTGGCGAACACCAGAGCCTTCAACCGTAAATATGCCAACCGTACAATCCAGAGAGGATTTTCCTGCGCCCAGGCCGATAAGATTTCTGCGCCGCTGATTTCCCTCATCAATGGTTACAAAATTTCCGGTAATCAGGATGGCGTCCCGGGGTACTGACGTGTCTGATGGAACACGCACCGGATTCAAACCCATCGATGCGATTCTGGATGCCAGCTCGCTTGCCAAGGCATCTGCCACTTCTTTGGCCAATTGTATTTCTTCGGCGGTATGAGTATTGTCCCGGATACCTTTTTCAATATTTGACAGAAGACCGGCAGATTGACTGATTTCAGAAGTATCGGAGGCAAAATCCGCAATCATCACCGTTGAGGGCTTGGGAAGTCGTTCATCGACAACCTGGTTGACTGGCTGACCATCTGTACTGGCGCAACCTGCTGCAAACAAAACCAGCATCCATGCCATTATGGATTTGAAAAACAATAACCTGAGCATCAGGACATCTCCTGCGGGATAATTTGGGAGAATTGTGGATCGAATTCGTAAGGCACTTTCCGTGGCACTCATCATGGAAGCCTGTAGGTCAGGTTGGCCGGTTGTTTGGCCTACCTGACATCTTCCTTATCATGGAAGCATCCACTGCTGTTTCAGACGAATATATTCCGCTGAGGGCAACTGGACCAATACCGGGTGTCGGCTTTGATCCAGCCATCGAACCAGCGTTTCGATATATTCCGCCGGCATTGCCGTGCATCCGGATGTGCCCTGGTTTTCTCCCCGCCAGATGTGAAGAAAAATACACGAGCCAAATCCGGGCATGGGCTTGGGATTGTGTCCAACGGTCACGCCCCAGCGGTACAGACCGTCATCCCGCAGCATCTTTTCCGAGCTGTTCCAGTCCTTGTCTGTCAATTTGGCGGCGTCAACAACCCGGTTGTAATACCGTGAGCCGGCATCATCGACGCCCTCGATGGTGGCAGTCAGTTGCAGATAGGGAAAGGCCGTAATCCGGGCATCCACAACCGGGGCATAACCGAAAGCTGCCACCAGCGCGAATATTCCGGCCGGTGCACGCCCATCTCCCTCACGCTTGACATGCACGGCCCCGGATGGGGATGTGCCGTGCAACCCGACTCCCCATGCCATCCCGTTCCTGCCGACAACTGCATCTGATGGGGCAAATACCGGTTGCCACGGTTTAGCCGGATCGGATCGTTCAAAGCATCGCAACTGCGCCGGAACCGTGTTCCAGTCTGACGAAACGACCAGCACGAGTTGACGGGATTTTGCCAACGCCATCATCCCGCTTTTCCATTTCTCTGCCGGAGGTTCATCGGAAGCCAGGGTTATTTGACCAAGTGACAAAACCAGGAGAAATAACCCCGACAGGAAGGCCATATAAAACGGACTATGGAAACCATCTGACTGTGTCACATGCTTCATCCCCCTGTTGCCGCGCTGATCAGTTTTTTCTGGCCGTCCCAAACCTTGTCTGCCTGGGGCAATACCGGAATATATTGAAACCACTTGTGGGTCTTGAGATGTTCCGGATCCTGCTGCAGTTTTCGGCTGTGTTTCAAAATCGGCGGCACAATCTGATAAATATCGCCTGCCAGATCCATTGCCGTTGCAAACCGGGTTGCCTCACAGGCCAGATCAACCGCTTTCTGGCTGCACTGCTGGGATGTCGCCAGCGTGTTCAGGGCCTTTACCGGATTGTGAAACCCCACGCTGTTTTCGGCGGATACATAGTCCCAGAAAAACTGGCCTTTCCGGATCATCTGCTGAGCGGAAATTATCAGATTTTCATAATTTTCCGCTTTTTCGCCATCAAATTCCAATGCCAGGCGCACGGCTTCATGGGCCTTGACAGACAGTTCCTGTGCAATCAGAAGTTGATCAAATGTTCTTTTCTGGGAAAAAAGTACACGGGACTTCAGATATTCCGGTGTCTTGTCAGAATGACACTGCCGGCAAGCCCGCAATTCGGGATCTTTTAGCGGTGATGTCCACCAGTGGGATGAAATTTTCTTTTTATCATCGGTTCGAACATAGGCCATATGGCAGTCTGCGCAGGTGACACCCGCCGCACCATGCGGACCATTGATCCAGTTTTCATATTCCGGATGCTGGGCTTTCAGCATGGGGGTTTTTGATACCGGATGGGTCCAGTCCACAAAATTGCCCTCAAATCCCTTGACCGTACACTCGCCCGTTGTCATGTAATACGTATACATATCTTCCGGGTCCGTGCCGTTATCCCAGGGGAACTTGACTTTTTTGGCCGGCCCGAAGGATTTGTCCAAAAAATAATATTCCACATGACACTGCCCGCACATCAGCGCCCGTTTTTCGTTACGGGGCAATGTCTTGAAATCCTTTCCCTTCAGTTTCAGATAATCCTGAAGCGGGATACTGTACAGGCGCAGTTCCATATTCCGGGGATCGTGACAGTTGGCGCAGCCAATGGTGTTTTCCCGAACATCGAGCTTGTCCCGCAGACTGTTGACATCCCTGGCCCAGAATTCATCCCCGTACTGCTTGGGCCATTCCAGCATTTTGGCGCCTTTGCAGTTCCAGCAGGTATTGGGCAAACCCCCATTTTCGCCGTAAGTGTTGATCCGGTCAATTTTCAGAAAATCCTCGACCGCATGGGTATGACCTCTGGCTGCACGATATTCATAACTGAACGGGTATCCCAGCCATAAATTTTTCAGATAGGGTTGGGCGTGTTTGTAGCCTTCCGGAAGCGGATCGACAGTGTTGTGCTTGTTATACGGCACCGATCCATTGTATTCGGTCATGACCTCGCTTTCATCGTTTCGAAGATAAAAATCATACTGGCGCGGGAATTCTGTTTTAAATGCGCTGTTTCGAATTTCGTCTGCGGCAAGTTTGGTCTGATACACTGGAACAGACAGTTCGGATACATCCGAACATGCGGCAACAAATGACATCATCATGGCAAACAGGATCAAAATGACAGGTTGTGGACGACAATAATTATAGGGCATCGGACACCTTCCTTGTGCTGATCGGTTTCATGCGCATATGCTGAACATTCCGGTGACAGTCGGTACAAAATGCCTTTGCATTCATGCTGGATACGGTCATGTTGGTCATGCTGTGGCAGTTCTGGCAATTGACATTGACCACTTCTCTGGTGGTATCGCCGGCATGAATGGGCTCGGCAATTTTACCGAATGAATTGAGATAGATATCCCTTGCACCCGATGCTGCCTTGAAAGGCAGTTTTTTCAAGAGATTATGGGGGGCATGGCATTCATTGCAGGCCAGTTTGGCATGTTGCGACTGCTTGTGCGTCAATGCCGCTTCATGCATGATGTGGCAACTGGCGCAAAACGGGCGTTCGTCTGAAATTTTCATTCCAAAACCCGCCCCGGCGGTCAGAATGAACCCGATGACAACACCAATCACCAGGACCTTGAAGACAGGGCCTGCTCGACGATCTTTCTGGTCAATCATGTCCAGCTCCTTTTTAACGTTCTGAATATGTGCGGTTATGAAATTCAGGTTGTTTTTTGACAGGATTCCGCCAAACAAATCCCCCCACATCATCGAAGCTGCTGAATAAAAAAGCCAAATTTTTCCAGCCGCTTTTTGACTGTATTCAAATGCCTTGCCGGAATCAGGACATGATAATCCTCTGCTTTCATAATGTGCTTCTGTAATACCTCGTCCTGTGCCATCAAGGCAATCAGCTCGGCCTGTTCTTTCAGTTGAAATACATACATATCCGGTTTTGGAATCAGCGGTTCAACCTTGACCAACACATCATCTAAAAAATTCTCCCAGATCACAGGGGGGGTTTTGAACACATGCCTTCTGAACAGAAGAATTTTATCTTCAATATTATCCTGGGTTTTACAGTCTTTCAAAAAGGAATCGAACGTCACCTTGAAGCTGTTTTCACTGATTTTTTCTGCAAACTGGCGTAAAATCATTTCCTTGATTCTATCCGGACCATCCAGATGGATCAACAGCCTTTTCTCATCCAGCTCAATCCGGGCATTTTCTTTTTGGATTGTAATGGCATAGTCATCTGAAAGGCCCAGAAGATAGGCCCCAAGACGGGTCAGACGGATATATTGAAGGCCGTCAAAAACAGAAAGGTAGTTTAAATCCTTTTTCTGGATTTCTGTATTTTGGGGATGATTGTATGCGATATCCACGACACCAAATGCCGCCATCAGAAACATGAATCCCTTCAAAAATGGTTTGAGAATGGCTTCGGGATATTTTGACCGGGAGATCTCGGTTTTGACAGAGCTGTAATAGCGACTGGAATCTTTGACTTTGATATCAGCCGACAAATAGCTGGATGCAAGGGAATAGTCCACAATATCCAGCTCGATATCCCGGTACCTGCAATAGGTGATCAGACCGGCAATATCGTACCACATGCCGGGTGACAATTCTCTCAGTAACCCGTACAGGGAAGCCCTGGCAATTTTCTCATATTTGAGCATGCGATCTGCAAAATATGATGTATCAATGCTGGCCAAACCTTTCAGGTGAAAAAGAAGTCTGAACAGGCGATAATCATCTGTTGAAAAGCTGTCAGAAAAAAATATTTGAAATATCTGCTGTAAAAATTTCAGGGGATCCGGATTTTCTTTGATGAATTGATTTCGAAGGAAATCAACAATCATCCCGGTTTTCAGATACGCGGTTTCTGCAGTTTGATCGGGATAAAATTCCTGAATATGACAAAACAGGATCATGTCCTTGGCTGAGGTTTTCAGCAATTTTCGTCCATTTTTTTGAAACTGGATATTCCCCTGGGTGATGTAGGTGTACAGCAGATGGATCTGACTGACAATTGCATCCGTATCTTCATGTACAAAATCGGTTTTATCAATTCCTTCGAGAGGGGTCAGATAGTAGCCCCTGGGCGGAGACAAAAATTGTTTCAGGTTTTTTCGAATCAATTCCGGTAAAAAAAATGAATATATCCGATTTTGGGAATAGGGATACTGATATCCGGAATATTCGTTTTTAAATGGAATAATCACATACTCCGGACTGATGGATTGGATGGCTATCATTTTTCCATACATTCTTTCCTGTGTGACCCGGATAATTGGCGGGTCAAGGAACTCGCCAAAGAAATGGGCCAGGACATCCCCCTTTTCCCATGTAACCCGATTCAATACCTGAATGACACCATCCGGAAGGGATGCCAACAATTTTTCAAATTGGTCCGGCTGCGAAAAGACCTGGGCCAGTGCCCAGATCAGTTGTCTCTTTTTCAGTTTGTTCACGCCAAATGATTTGCCTGTCTCAAAATCGATATCCTGAAACAGGGGTTCCAGATAACGGCTGAAAATGATTTTGAGCGTTTCTGCGGAATAACAGTCGCTGATGGCGGTTTCCAAATCTGACAGACTGTTCGGAATAACCATCTTTGTTTTCTCCACAGAAACGGCGTGAGATGGTAGCGCCAAACGCGGTTGCTTCTGAGAGGCTGTACGCACAGACGCCGGAGAAGATTGGGGTGGTTGATTGGAATTGATACCCTTGACAAGCTGTCTGTATATTTTTTTTGCCAGGGGGGATTTTTGACGGGAAAGAATACTGATGACTTTTTCACGAATTTCGGAAACCGGATGCCGGCCGGCTTCCTCAAAAAATTCCAGGGCAACCTTGCTGTCCGGCGCAATCATGCCGACACACAGAATGATATTGAAATAAAACTCCCAGGCGCCCGGGTTGTTCCGATGTTCCAGAAGAAACGGCAAAAGCGGTTGCCCCACCTGAACACAGGCTCTGAGCGCCTGCTGGCGAACCGCAGACGCCAGTGGATGATGGGTGCGATAATCCAGATTTTTTATCAGAAGCCGGTGCAACATATCGATATCAGCGCCCGATTGTGTCATGACAATTTGTACGGATTCCGGATACCGGTTCAGGACTGTCAACCGCAACTGAAGAATGCCTTCCTGGGACAGGGCATGATAAAATCGGGAATAATGCCACAAACCGATTTCCTGACGGCTGGTAAACTGGTCATAAACGGATGCGGCACAATCGGTGCAGACCAGGCCATGAGGTGTTTGACATACCGGGTTATGGGTATGTTTTGCACAGATCATGCAGGATTTGTCGATTTTGGACCAGTTATCGGCAGCATTGAACCGATCGATACACGCCACATATTTTTCAATTTCATTCTTGTCAAAAATCAACGACATGATCAGGCTCCCAGCACAAATTCGACATCGGTTTCATCCAGCGATTTGATGGATGCCCCATCGCTTGAGATAAGTTGTTCAAAAAGCTCACTTTTCTGCTCCTGAAGCTTCAATATTTTTTCCTCGATGGTGCCACGCGTGATCAGCTTGTAGGCGAAAACGGTTTTATCCTGTCCGATGCGGTGGGTCCGGTCAATGGCCTGGTTCTCGGCCGCCCGATTCCACCAGGGATCAAAAATAAAGATATAATCGGCAGCGGTCAGATTCAATCCGATGCCGCCGGTTTTGAGGGTCAGAAGAAAGACTTTGCAGGCATCATCATCCTGAAAGCGTTCCACCAGGCGTTTGCGGTCCCGGGTAGCGCCGGTCATCAGCAGATACTCAATTCCCTGTTTTTCCAAATCTTCCGCGATACAGTCCAGGGCATTCAGAAAATTGGCAAAAACCAGCACCTTGTGATTATTGGCGACCAGATCCAGAAGCTGCTCGACCAGAACCTCCCGTTTTGGGGAAATGATCCCGTTTTCACTTTTGGACTCCGGAATGCTGGCAATCTGACGCAATTCACTGATGGCCTGAAGAATGAAAAACTGGGATTTCTTGATCCCGTTCTGGGCGATCTCGGCTTTTACGGTCTCGTAATAAAACCGCCTGCGCTGCTCATAAAACAGTTTCTGTTCATCGCTCATGTCCACATACAGTGTCTGCTCGACCTTTTCGGGCAATTCTTTCAACACATCCCGTTTCATGCGCCTGAGAATGAATGGGTAGATTTTTTTCTTCAGTTCATACAACGCATCCCGGTCGTTATTTTTCTGAATAGGGACGGCATAGTTGCGGTTGAACTCATCGGAGGAGCCGAACATGGACGGGTTGAGAAACCGGAACAGGGAATACAGTTCGGTCAGATTGTTTTCAATGGGTGTGCCACTCAGGGCCAGCCGATGTTCGGAATTCAGCAGCATGACGGCGCGGGAAATCTGGGAGTTCAGATTTTTGATATTCTGGGATTCATCCAGAATGACATAATAAAAGGATACATTCTGAAACAGCTCGATATCGTTTCGAATCATGGCATAGGTGGTGATAATCAGATTTTTTCCTTCAAAAACAGCCATGTCCCGATTGCTGCCATGATGAACCGCGTAGGTCAGATCGGGTTTGAATTTTAAAATCTCACTTTCCCAGTTGAACAGCAGGCTTTTCGGAACCACCACCAGGGATGGCTTGTTCTGTTCGGGATAAATGCTTGCCAGAAGCGCGATGGCCTGCAGGGTTTTACCCAGTCCCATGTCATCGGCCAGGCATCCCCCCAGGCCGTGCCGGTGCAGATAGTCTGCCCACTTGAATCCCTGCTTCTGATATCCCCGGAAATCCGCCTTCAGTTCCGGCAAACAGCATGGGGCATCGGCCAGGGTATTGAAGCCCAGAAATATCTCCCGGGACTGTTTGAAGGCGCTCTCGGCAATCTTTTCATCGATCAGCTCCTCCACAATGGGCAGATCGAAAAAGGAAACCTTGATCCGGTCTTTTTGTTTTTTGAAAAGCCGGGTCAGCCGATCCATGTAATTCTGGTTGACAATGGCATGTGTGCCGTCGCTCAGGGTGATATACGAATTCTTTTTGTACTG
This sequence comes from Desulfobacteraceae bacterium UBA4064, assembly GCA_002382065.1. Classification (GTDB taxonomy): domain Bacteria; phylum Desulfobacterota; class Desulfobacteria; order Desulfobacterales; family Desulfatirhabdiaceae; genus UBA4064. Next base: position 572 of record DFZE01000287.1, on the reverse strand, counting down.
GTTGAGCGCATCGAACAAGGGCAGGGTGAATCCCTCTATTTCCAGGCTGGCATCCCCTTCCAGAAAGTCGATGCCATGAGACAGGGACAGGGTCAATTTGGGTTTGCTGGTTCTGACTTTGTAAACTTTCAGTTTTTCAGCGCCCATAATGGTGTATCGGGCAATGATATTGGGCAGTTCCGCATAAATGAAGATGCTGGCCAGGGATTCTTCGATAATGAACAGGTTGTCGTCCATAAAAAAGCCCGGGCCTTCCTTCATGCCCCGCTTGTGTTTTTTCAGGAGTTTTTCAATTTCCGAAAAAACAGAGGCGACCTCATCGTGCTGAACATCGGACACAACAATCTTTTTTTCCAGATCGTTGATCGTCGCCACCCGCATGATGTCATAGGATTCCAGAAAATCCGGATCAAACCCGGACAGGGATGTGGACACCCGCAGATACAGGGCATTGTTCGGATCGATCTTTTCAATCACCAGTGTGGGTCGGGTAAGTTTCGGCTCTCCGGTAGTAATGGCATAGTCCAGATATTTGACGCTGATATTGCTGAAATACGAAAAAAGCAGGGACA
>DFZE01000082.1:2117-7086 GCA_002382065.1 Desulfobacteraceae bacterium UBA4064 | reverse complement strand
GTTTGAACGAAAACTCCTGTTCAGATGAAATTCGAATATCGAAATCCGAAATTCGAAACAAATTCAAATGTCTGAATGACCCAAACGATCTGCCAGGCAATGCGCCGTTTTGAACAGTTGGGTTTGCTATTTGGGGAATTGTTACGGATTTCGCGCTTCGAATTTCGAATTTCGAATTTTGAGATAGAGAGAAAGGGTTTCCGTTCAGGCACGATATATGAATTCAGGGGGACCATGTTCAAGTTCATTCACGCAGCCGATATTCATCTGGACAGTCCATTACGCGGCCTGTCCCGGTATCAATCTGCACCGGCGGAATCCATTCGGGATGCCAGCAGAAGGGCATTCGAGAACCTTGTCGATCTGGCCATTGCAGAGAAAGTCGCCTTTGTTCTTTTGGCAGGAGATCTTTATGATGGCGACTGGAAAGACTACAGCACCGGTATATTTTTTGGCCAACAAATAGGGCGGCTTGGCCAGTACAATATTCCGGTTTTTGCGGTAGCTGGAAACCATGATGCGGCAAACAGAATGACCAGAACCCTGGACAGCCCTGCCAATATGAAAATTCTGTCTTCCAGAAAAGCCGAAACAATCCGGCTGGATGATCTGGGGGTTGTCATTCATGGGCGGAGTTTTGGATCACGACATGTTGACGAAAACCTGACAGTGACGTTTGGCCCTGCAGAAAAAGGCCGGTTCAACATCGGACTGCTTCATACCAGTCTTGACGGCCGGGAAGGACATGCGGTTTATGCGCCCTGCACAGCCAGTGATCTTTGCGCCAAAGGATACCAATACTGGGCGCTGGGACATGTTCACCAGCAGGAAATTGTTTCTGAAGATCCCTGGATCGTATTTTCCGGATGCATTCAGGGACGACACATTCGGGAAACCGGGTCGAAAGGATGTATTCTGGTTAGCGTCGAGGACGATGCGATCCTGGAAGTGGAAAAAATACCCCTGGACGTGCTGCGATGGGTTCAGTGCAGCGTCGACCTGACAGATGTTGTGGAAATGCGGGACGTCCTGGACCGGTCCCGAAAGGCCATCGAAACACAACAGGCATGGGCGGACGGTCGTCCCCTTGCCATGCGGATCCGGTTTGAGGGTGCAACCCGGATATCGGATGAACTGGCTGCCTATCCGGAACGGTTCGAACACCAGATCAAGGCACTGGGCGCCGAAATTGCCGGTGACAATCTGTGGATCGAGCGGGTCGAAAATGCGACATCCGGCAAACGCGATCTGGATTCTGCCCTGGCCGATGGCGCCGCATTCGGGAATTTGCTCAACGAGATTCTGGCGACGCCAGGCGATCTTGAAGAGATTGATGGCCTGAAGAATTTGCTCACCGATCTCATGCAAAAAATGCCCGAAGCATTTGGCCCTGAATCTGCCCTGAATCTGAATGAGGACCAAACGGTTCAACGCCTGATCGGGGAGGCCAAGCATATGCTGGTTGGCAGGTTGCTGACAGTGGATGGTGCAAAATGAGAATCGACCGCCTTGATCTCATTACCTATGGTCCGTTCACAGACAAATCATTGGATCTGTCCCATGGCCAATACGGAATGCATGTGATTCATGGCAATAACGAAGCCGGCAAGAGCACGTCTCTCAGGGCTCTTGTTGCCTGGCTGTTCGGAATTCCAACCCGCACCAGCGATAATTTTCTTCATTCCCATCAACAGCTTCGAATCGGGGGGAAACTGAGACTGTCCGATGGTCAGACATTGGCGTTTGTCCGGAGGAAAGGTATCAAGGGCACGTTACTGAAAACCGGAACGGATGAGTCTTTGGATGATGCGGTTTTGGCGCCATTTATGCCCACAGGTATCGATGAAAATATTTTTACCAAACTGTGGGGAATCGATCATGCCCGGTTGATTTCAGGGGGTCAGGAGCTGCTCAACCAGTCGGGCGATCTGGGGCAGGCCCTGTTCAGTGCTGCGGTTGGAACGGCGGGTCTTCGGGAAATACTGGCCGGTCTGCAACGGGGCGCCGAGGAAATCTATAAACCCCGGGCATCCATCAAGATTCTGAATCAGGCCATTTCAAACTACAGGGACGCCCAAAAGAGAATCCGGGAATCGAGTCTGCCGATTGCGGAATGGAAGCGGTTGCAAAAAGACCTGTCTGACACGCTTTTTGCAATCGGGCAGATTGAAGACAGTATCGCATCCAAAAACAAAGAGAAAAGTCGGCTTCACCGCCTCCATCGCGTGACGGGTGCGCTGGCGGAACGTCGATCTGTATTGTCCCGAATCCATGAGTTGGGCGATCCGAAACTGCTGCCGGAAGACTTCGAAGAAAAGAGAAAGACAGCCATCGACAAGCTGCAATCGGCCCGTGAGGCAAGGGAGAAAGCCGGAACCAAACTCAAAATCCTGGAAGAAGAATCGCAAACCCTGATTGTCCGTAATGAATATCTGGAAAATGAAGACGCAATCCTGGCCCTCTATAAAGAGCTGGGTGCGGTTGAAAAATCAGTCCGGGACCGGCCACAGCAGGATGGCAAGCGGCGGTTGTTGCGCAATGAAGCCGAAACCCTGCTCAAAAGCGTTCGACCGGATCTGAAACTGGACAACGCCGATGATCTGCGGCCGCTGCTCAACAACAAAAAATGGATAACACGGTTGGCACAACAGCATGGCCTGCTGACTCAAAAAAAAGACAAGGCTGAATCGACACTGAGAGACATCGCGGACGAGCAGGAATCGATCCGAAACGAACTGGCCAAAAACCCGCAGTCGGACCTGGATATGAACGAACTGAAAGCCACAATTGCATCGGCCCGAAAGGCAGGGGATGTGGAACACCGATTGGCCGATTTAGAAAGGCGGGCCCGGGCGGAGCAACAGGTTTACGAAAAAGAGTTTGCCCGGCTCGGAAGATTTTCAGGGCAAGTCGCGTCACTATTAAAAATGGCGATGCCCGTATCCGATACGTTGGACACATTTGAGAAAGCAACCGATGACTTGTCCGAAAAGATCAGGGACTACCAGCGCAAACGACACGAAATTGAAGCGGAGAAAAAGCAGACCAAAGAGCAGTTGCGGGCGCTTTTGCTGACAATTGATGTGCCGACCGTTTTCGAGTTGACGGAATCCCGAAAAGCCCGCAATACCGGCTGGGGACTGATCAAACGCAAATACATCGAGAGAATCGATGTTGAAAAAGATATTCTGGAATTTGCATCCGAATCCGATCTTCCCAGCATCTATGAGCAAAAAGTCGATCATGCCGACCATGTATCGGATCGCCTTCGGTTGGCCGCTGACCAGGTTGTGAAGCGGGCGGATCTGGAAGCGAAGATGGAAAATCTGAAATCCTGTCTGGATGATATCTCGGAAGCCATCAAACAGGCAAATGAAAACCAGATAGCCCTACAAAAACAATGGGATGCCATATGGGAGCCATTGGGAATCACTTCAGGAACCCCGAGGGAAATGAAACAATGGGTTCTGCGGATGGAAAAACTGATCACAAGGGTCCAGTCTGCACATGCAATTGCCGCAGATGCCCAAACCCTTGCAACAGATCACCAGAGACTGAAGGAATCCGTTTCCAACCAGATCGCCCGGTTTGATGAATCGATTGCATGGCAAAAGATGAGCCTGGAGGCCATGATTTCTCTTTGTGAACAGCGGGTCGCACAGGAAGAAGCCATTCGTGAACGAAAACGTCAGATGGAACAGTCACTGGCCGACGCGGCCATTCGACTGAAGAGAACACGCGATGAGCTCAAATCAATCGAAACCGAACAGGCGAGCTGGTTGCGGGAATGGGGGCAGGCGATTGAAGGCATTGGTCTGAAAACGGATGTTCATCCCGAACAGGTGACCGAAACATTCGACCGGCTTGTGGCTTTTTTTGATAAATTCGACAAGTCGGAAGAATTGCGCAAACGAATTTACGGGATGGACCAGGTCGAAGAGAAATTCAATGAAAAGATATTCGAGCTTGCGGATAGCATCGGATTCAAAAGGGATGGCCAGGAGGCGGCGACCATTGCCGCACAGCTCAATCGGGATCTGAACGATGCGCGTGAAGCCCGCGTAAAACTGCAGGAAAATCAGACTCAAATTAAAGAAATAAAAGGAGAAATTGAAGACATTGACATAACGGTCCGGACTGCAAAAGATCAGCTTGCCGCATTACGGGACCAGGCAGACGCGGCAACCGATGATGATCTGATTGTGGCCGGTGAGCGGTCCCGCAACCGGCGGGCCCTCCACCAAAAGCTCGATATGATCGAGCAGGAACTCAACCGGAATGGTGACGGCCTGAGCATCGAAGAACTGGAAAAAGAGGCGGATGAATCGGAAGTCGATGCCATCGATGGGGAACAGGAGATGATTTCCGGGGAGTTGAAAGAGCTTCAGGAGAAGCGGGACAGCCTGCGCGATCAGCGACAAACGCTCCAAAATGAAATCGCTGCAAAAGATGGTCGCGCGACAGCGGCAAATGCCTCGCAGGAAGCAGAAGAATGTCTTGCCACCATCATATCCGGCGCCGAAAAATATCTTCGGCTGCAAATCGCCGCACTCATTCTCGAACAGCGGATAGAGGACTACCGGAAGAAGAACCAGGCTCCGGTACTGGCCAAAGCCGGTGAGCTTTTTTCCAGGCTGACCCTGGGCTCGTATGTGAATCTCCGGGATGAGCTGGATGACAGCGGCAAACCCATTCTGCTTGGGGTTCGTCCAAACGGCAAAGAGGTGGCAATCGAAGGGATGAGCGACGGTTCGCGGGATCAGCTTTATCTTGCGCTGCGTCTGGCAACGCTCGAACAACATCTGAAAAAGGGGGAGCCCATGCCCTTTGTCGCCGACGACATTCTTATCGGATTTGACGACAACCGTACACGGGTCTGCCTTGAAGTTCTGACGGAACTGGCTGCGTGTACCCAGGTGCTGCTATTTACCCATCACCGGCTGGTTCCCGAGCTGGCAGAGGGCATTGA
>DFZE01000082.1:0-2069 GCA_002382065.1 Desulfobacteraceae bacterium UBA4064 | reverse complement strand
TTCAGCCTTCAGCCTTTTATCCCTGTCATTCCAGACGCCGGATGCGTCCCTCTTCAATTGCCGTGACCACACCGAGGCGCCTGATGGTGTCAACCACCAGTTCCCGCAGCGGCAGTCCTGTCTTGACAACCGGCCGGTTTGTAAAAACCGTGTAATTGTCGCCGCCTGTGGCCAGAAAATCGGTAATGGCGACCACATAAACCGTACCGGGTTGCAGCGGCTGGCGGTTTTGTCCGATACGGACATTCACGGGCGATCGCTCCCGTATCTCGAAAGTCAGGCCGGAGACCTGTAAAAAACCGCCGTCCTGATCCATCTCTGTACCGCTGACCGATCGATTCAGAGCCTGCATGATTTCGGTTCCGGTCAATTCCGTCACCATCAGTTCATTGGCAAAGGGAATGGTTTTGAAGATATCCGCGACTGTTACCGGTCCCTGTTTGATGCTGGCGCGGATCGCTCCGGAATTGATCAGGGCGATTTGGGCGCCGGTATGGTCCACCATGATGTCGGCAACAAAATTGCCAAGTGCGGTCTCCCCATAGCGAATCTGTTTCCGCTCACCGTTCAGAAATGTACCCGCGTGCCCGATCACTTCCCTGAACCGGCTGTCCATTTGCCCGGAATACGCGGCGACAATGGCGGCAACCTTCGGGTCCGGTGCGATCCGGTCGGTGACGGGAATATAGGCGTAATCCACCAGAACCGCCTTATGGGAAACGGGATCGATCTGAAAATCGACACGTCCCAGGTAACGCCCTTTTTCAAGAGCCTGAAATATGGGAACATTGCCCACCTTCTGGCAGGGCGACAACAAAAGATGCTCATGCCCGCCGATGATGGCGGCAAGGTCGGGGAGGGCTGTGGCAATTTCCCGGTCGATCGGGCGCCGATTGTGGGAAAGCAGTACCACCGGACCGGAAAACTGGTTTTGTTCATGAACCTGAAGAACGGTGGTTACCGGGTCGATGACCGCCAGTGTGGCCACATTGCTGGCCAGGGTGGTTGTCAGCAGTTCCCCGGTGGTAACGCCGACGATGGTAACAGCCAGGTCGTCCTTTAAGGGAATCGTCAGAAGGGATTGGCAGATCTGCCTGTTACCATCTTTTTCCACAATGTTGGCGCTCAGGAAAGGGAATTCGGCCTGGTTCCGAAGGCGGTGAAAATTGTCGAGGCCAAAGTCAAATTCATGATTGCCGACAGTCAATGCATCAACGCCCATTGCGTTCAGGCATTCGATGTCCGGCAGACCCCGGAAGACTGTGGACATGGGGGTACCCTGAAGGATGTCGCCGGCCACCAAAACCAGTGTATGCGCCTGCCTGCGGCTGTTTTCTTCACGGATTTCGTGGATCAGGGCGGCCATTCGGGCGATGCCGCCGACTTCCTGACGACCGTCTTCGCTTTTGATTTCAAACGGCATCAGATACCCGTGCAGATCGTTGAAAAACAGAACGGTTACGGGAATTGGCGCCGACGGACCAATGTCTGCCGGGTTTCCGGCGCAGCCTGCCACCCAGGCCAGCAGCAGAAAAAGCCATAACATTCCGACAGTCTTCAAGGATCGTTTGATGTGCATGGTATCAGCTCCGTATTCCAGACATATGTCTGTCCAGAATTGAAAGGAAACCGGTGGAATCCATTACCTGAAGCAGGGGATATAGAACCGACTTGCGGTAGGCATTGAGACAGTTGTCATGGATTTCCCGTTTGTAAGCCGCGGACAGGTCTTCAAGGAGAATGGCCGAAAAATCATGGCTCAGTGCGTCCAGGGCCGTTGCCAGCACGCAAAAATGGGTATTGATGCCGCAGACGGCAACCGCGTCCAGATTCAGGGTGCGCAGGGTTTGGTCCAGGTCGGTTTTGAAAAAGGCGCTGAATCGCCGTTTTTCCAGGAATATGTCGCCTGATTCGGGCTCCAGCGAGGCAACCGGCCGAACACCGGCTGTTCCCCGAATGGCATGGGGTTTCATCCGGCTCCGAAACAGGAAATCGTTTTCCAGAAAACTGTCACAGGCAAAAATGACCGGAATCCCCCGTTTTCGGCACTGCTTCAAGAAATCCCGGAC
>DFZE01000148.1 GCA_002382065.1 Desulfobacteraceae bacterium UBA4064 | reverse complement strand
GCCTACCCGGCAAAAATTGGGTAAAATGCTGGGTTTTTCATCGGAGAGGGAACAGGACAATCTTCAGGCACAAATCGGCGAAAGTGGATCGGCGCATGCCCTGGTGATGCTGGCCTCTGCCCTGGAAACCGCTCAACCAGGTGAGTATCTGTTGGTTATCGGTTTCGGCAGCGGTTGCGACGTCATGTGCTTTCAGGCTACTGACAAACTGGCCAGGCATCGAAACATCAAAGGCATATCCGGGAGTCTGGCCAACCGGGCTGAGCTGGACAACTACACCAAATATCTGGTGTGGCGCGATATTCTTCCAGGCGATGTGGGGTTGCGGGGGGAAGAAGACGAATGGACCCGCTGGAGCATGCTATGGCGTAAACGCCGTGAAGTGATAGGACTTTGGGGATCAAAATGCAACCGCTGTGGTACTGTTCAGTACCCTCGGCAGCGAATCTGTGTCAATCCGGAGTGTGGGATCATCGATGATATGCAGGATTACCTTCTCTCGGACAAAACCGGACGAATTCGCAGTTTTACCGGAGATGTTCTTGCCTCTTCCCTCAATCCGCCGGCGATTTACGGACAGGTGGAATTCGACGGAGGCGGCAAATACCTGTTTGATTTTACAGACTGCAATCTTAAGGAGCTCAAGACCGGTATGGCTGTGACCATGAGTTTTCGCAAAAAATACACGGATCGTAAAAGAGGTATTTCCGGATATTTCTGGAAGGCTGTACCTGTTAAGGAGGTGAAGTAACATGGCAGAAGGCATTCGAAATAAAGTGGCAATTCTTGGCATGGGGTGTACCCGGTTTGGTGAGCGGTGGGAGTCCGGTGCCGAAGACCTGATGGTTGAGGCGTTCGCCGAGTGCCTGGCGGATGCCGGTATCGGCAAAAATGAGATTCAAGCGGCTTACCTGGGCACCTGCTACTCCGGCCTGAGTCTCGGCAAATCTGCGATACCGCTGGGAATGACGTTGAAGTTGCCTTATATCCCCATTTCCCGGGTGGAGAATTTCTGCGGTACCGCCAGCGAAGCGTTCAAAGGTGCCTGTTATGCGGTGGCGTCAGGCGCTTACGATATCGTTTTGGCCCTGGGTGTGGAGAAACTCAAGGATACAGGGTATGGCGGATTGCCCATGGCTGGCGCGTTTGGCGCCATGGAACAGCTTCGGGGCGCCAACTGTACGGCACCCGGGTTGTTTGCTCAACTTGCCACAGCGTACTCTGCCAAATGGGGCATAGAAATGGGAAAAATCAAGGACGCCATTGCCCATATTTCCGCCAAAAGTCACGCCAATGGGGCTTTGAATCCGAAAGCGCATCTCAGGTCACCGGTTTCTGAAGAAAAAATAAAAGCCGCACCCATGATTGCCTACCCCCTTGGTCTATTTGATTGCTGCGGGGTCAGTGATGGATCGGCCGCGGCCATCGTCACGACACCGGCGATTGCCCGGAGCCTGAAAAGAAATCAGGATATCGTCATGGTCAAATCCCTTCAGGCAGCGGTCAGCTCTGGAGAAGAAGCCATGCTTACCAACTGGGACGGTGCCAGTTTCGTGACCACCCAGATGGCTGCAAAGCGTGCTTATGTCGAAGCCGGAATCACAAATCCCCGGGAGGAGCTGAGCATGATGGAAGTGCACGACTGCTTTTCCATCACCGAGTTCGTTACCATGGAGGATCTGGATATTTCCCCCAAAGGAGGCGCCTACGACGATGTGATGAGCGGGTTTTATGATCTGAACGGACAGGTTCCCTGCCAGGTCGATGGCGGTCTCAAGTGTTTTGGTCATCCCGTTGGCGCATCCGGGCTGCGGATGATCTATGCCATGTACGAGCAATTGCTGGAAAGGATCCCAGAAAAACGGAAGGTTAAGAACGCCCGTCTGGGATTGGCCCATAACCTGGGTGGGCTGCCCCACGCCAATATTTGCACCCTGACGATCGTCGGCAAGGATTAACAGCGATGTCGATGGCCAGAGGGAATTTATGTTTACACATGATATAAGTAAAACATACCCAATTGCATTATACATTTCAAGGAGGCTTTAAATGGAAAAATTACTCAAAGGAAAAGTTGCCATTATCACTGGTTCCGGACGGGGGATCGGTCGGGCCACTGCCGAATTGTTTGCCGCTGAAGGTGCCAAAGTGGTGATCAGCGATATTGACCCGACACCGGCTGAAGAGACCGTGGCCGCTATCACATCGGCTGGCGGTGAGGCTGTTGCCTGCTGTGGTGACGTGTCAGCGCCGGATTTTGCTGCAAAAATAGTTCAAACAGCGGTGGATCATTGGGGAGCCCTGCACATTCTTGTCAACAATGCGGGATTTACCTGGGACAGCATGATCCATAAAATGAGCGATGAACAATGGGACAAGATTCTCGATGTTCATCTCAAGGCCCCATTTCGGATTATCCGGGCGGCCCAGCCTTATTTTTGTGACGCCGCAAAAAAGGAAATGGAAGAAACCGGAAGAGCCACGGCGCGTAAGATTGTCAATATTTCTTCCGTTGCCGGTGTTGGCGGTAATCTCGGGCAGGCCAATTATTCATCAGCCAAAGCAGGAATTATTGGACTGACTAAAACCATGAGCAAGGAATGGGCCCGATACAATGTTCAGTCCAACTGCGTGGCATACGGTTTCATCGATACCCGGCTCACTCAGGACAAGGAAAAAGGCATTGCCGTGGATACGGGCACAGAAAAAGTGGCTGTGGGCATTCCGGTCAAACAGAGGGACCTGTTTATCCGGATGATCCCAATGGGCCGGTCTGGTACTCCCGAAGAGGCCGCTGGAACGATTTTGTTTTTTGCGTCACCACTTTCAGACTACGTATCGGGGCAGGTGCTCATTTGTGGCGGTGGATTTTCCATGTAATCGGCACTGAACTGCGGAAACCTGTTCTCTAAAAGATCTAACGTGCGAGGACCGCAAGGCCAGAAGGGGACACCGTTTTCAGCCGGACTTTGAACCGGTGTTCCCATTTCAACGTTTATCCCTAAACAGTAAAAGGAGCCCTAAATGCAAAATTTATTGGGACAGCTCAAACATTGGAAAAAACTCACGCCGTCCAAACCTTTTATTTACGACGGTGATTTAGTGTTCACCTTTGCTCAGGCATACGATCGCGCCTTGCGCTTTGCCGGTGGTCTGAAGGCGTTGGGGTTGGAAAAGGGAACAAGGGTGGCGCCGATCATGTTCAACGGCTTCCGATGGTATGACCTATATTACGGACTGTCTGCCGGCGGTTTTGTAAACGTACCGCTCAATTTTCGTCTTGCCGGGCCTGAAATCGCCTACCAGATCAATGATTCGCAGGCCCAGGTCGTGATCATGGATACTGAGTTCTATGATGTCATCGCGCAGATCAAGGAACAGCTCCCAAGTGTCCTCCATTTCGTCTATACCGGCCCGGAGTCGCCGTTCACAGGAGCCATTTCCTACGATCGTCTACTTGAGGCCGAGCCCTACGAGTCTGCATGTGGAGATGAAAACGATCTTTTCGGCATCTACTACACCGGCGGCACTACCGGATTGGCCAAGGGGGCCATGCTGACGCACAAAAACATTGTCAGTAATGCCTTTCATCTGACATCGACCATGGGTCTTTCAGGAGACCAGTTAGCTTTGCATTCCGCACCGATGTTCCATCTGGCCGACGGCGCAATTAATTTTGCTATCACGATGGGCGGTGGGGGGCATGTTTTGGTGAAGGCCTTCGAACCAACCGCCGTACTTCAGGCTGTTGCACGTTACAAAACAACCTGTACGCTCTGGGTGCCGACCATGATCAACATGCTGATGAACCATCCCGACGTCACTGATTTTGATCTGTCCAGCCTGCAGTTGGTTTTCTATGGGGCCTCGCCGATCTCGCCGGACCTGCTTCGCAAAGCTTCTACAGTATTCGGATGTGATTTCGCACAGGTATACGGAATGACCGAAGCGGGTCCCATACTGACCATTCTTCTCCCGGAAGATCATCGCCGGGGACTCGCCGACCAAGATAAGAACTATCTGCTCAAAGCTGCCGGACGCCAGATCATCGGAGTGGATGTGCGCGTTGTGGACATAAATGGTAAAGATATACGCCCTGGTGAAGTCGGAGAGATTATCGCCCGCGGAGACAACATTTTGCAGGGATATTGGAACAAGCCAAAAGAGACGGCTGCCGCGCTGGTTGATGGATGGTACTGGAGCAAGGATTTGGGGAGCATTGACGAAGATCACTACATCTATGTTGTCGACAGGGCCAAGGACATGATCATCAGTGGTGGTGAAAATGTCTACTCCGTGGAGGTGGAAAACGCATTGATGGGGCATACCGCCGTGCTGGAAGCGGCGGTCATAGGCGTGCCTCACAAGGAATGGGGTGAAGCCGTCACGGCGGTGGTCGTACTTAAACCGAAGGCGTCGGCGACCGAAGCGGAGTTGCGCGAGTTTTGCAAGCAACGGATTGCCGGGTACAAGGTCCCCAAAACTGTCAAGTTCATCGAGGCTCTGCCAAAAAGCGGTGCCGGGAAGATAATGAAAAAAAATCTACGCGAAATCTATTGGCAGGGCATCGAGCGCAGGGTGAGCTGAAGCGTTTATGAAAATCGCTAATCAAGAGAAAAAGGAGCGACCATGGCCATCAACTTGGATATCATAGGAAAA
>DFZE01000223.1 GCA_002382065.1 Desulfobacteraceae bacterium UBA4064 | reverse complement strand
AATTCATTTCTCAAAAGCCAAAATAAGCCAGGGAGCAAAAAATCATGCTGGAACAAACCGATATCAAGAACTGTACTTTCAGCCAACTGGGTGAATGGCTTGATATACATGGATTCCAGTCTTATCGTTCCGGACAAATTTTTAAATGGATTTATTCGGGCCAGACAGATGATTTTTCCAGGATGAGTAATATCGGCAAGGCGCTGCAACGATTGCTGATCGACCATTTTTCAATTGATCGGTTGATCCTGGAAAAAACAGATGTTTCATCCGATGGCTCTCAGAAATTTCTGTTTGGTCTCAAGGACGGGAATCATATCGAAACAGTTCTGATGCCGGAAAAAGATCATCATACCCTGTGCATTTCCAGCCAGGTTGGATGCCCTCTCGGATGCCGGTTTTGTTTAACCGGTACCGGCGGCTTTGTCCGGAATCTGACTTCCGGCGAGATAATCGGCCAAGTCCGGGATGTTCAACGCCGCATGAACAATCCGGCGCAGTTGACCAACATCGTGCTGATGGGAATGGGCGAACCGCTTGCCAACTACGAGTCCGTAATTCATGCCATACGTGTATTTACCGACACCAGTCATGGCATGGGATTTTCCACCCGGAAAATTACACTGTCCACTGCAGGCATTGCGCCCCGTATTCTGGATCTTGGTCAGGATGTGACAGTAAACCTGGCGGTATCCCTGAACGCCTCGGACAATGACACCCGAAACAGATTGATGCCGATCAATCTGAAATATCCGCTCGAAGCGCTGTTGGAATCATGCAGGCATTATGCGCTGCGTCCCAGAAGGCGAATTACATTTGAATATATTTTGATGAAAGAAATTAATGACTCTCTCGAAGACAGTAAAAAACTCGTCAGACTCCTGCACGGTGTCCGGTCAAAAATCAATTTGATTCCATTTAACGAACATTCCGGCAGCGAATTCAAGCGGCCTGAAACAAAAACCATTTTAAGTTTTCAGGAATACCTGACATCACGTAATTATACAGCAATGATACGAAACAGCAAGGGGCAGGATATTTCCGCTGCTTGTGGTCAATTGCGGGCACAGACATTACACACATGACCACCCCTTTCAATGTGGTGACTTATGACTTATTTCTCGCAGCAAGAATTTTTTCAGGATGTCTATGAAACCGGTTTTCTTTTGTATTGCCGTATTGCTGGCCACAATAATTTGCCTTGTCAACACTATCCCGGCCCGTGAGCTTACAGATGGAATTGGACGTCAGATTCTGGTTCCAGACAACCCGTTCCGGGTGGTGGCCCTTGCGCCAAGCATCACCGAGATCATTTTTGCACTCGGCCAGGAGAAACGGCTTGTTGGCATCTCCCGATTCAGCGACTTTCCAGCGGAAGCGTCACAACTGCCCCAGGTGGGTTCCTATATTCAGCCGGACATCGAAAAGATTGTATCTTTGAACCCGGATCTCTGTATTGCGGTCAAGGACGGCATCCCCCGTGAAATAGCAGACAGACTTCACTCACTGCATATTCCGGTCTATGCGGTCAATCCACTTGACCTGGAAGCGGTTATTTCCACCATATGGCAAATCGGTGATCTGCTGAATGCAAAAGACCGCGCCCGAATCATTGTACGTGATATGCAGACACGCATTGATCGGGTCCGGGAACAGGTTGTAACCACAGGCCGACGGCCCGGCGTTTTTTTCCAGATCGGTTTTGCGCCAATCGTTTCTGTCGGAAAAGATACGGTTATCCACGAACTGATTCAGATAGCCGGCGGAACAAATCTGTGTGCGGCGTATTCATCGTATCCCCGATTGAGTCGGGAGCAGGTGGTCGCGCTTTCGCCCGAGATTCTTATCATTACCACGATGCATCGCGATAAATCGACCAGTCAGATTAACACCGAGTGGGCGGCATGGTCCATGATTCCGGCTGTCCGGAATAACCGGATCACCATCGTTGATTCCAATATTTTCGATCGCCCGACCCCTCGTCTGGTGGACGCCCTGGAGCAATTGGTCCGCGTGATACACCCGGAGTTGTTCAAGGATTTCAATTGATGGCCAGGCCACATAGACTGCTCGTGCGCATGGCGGTTGTCTCGGCCATTCTGGTACTTTTTCTGGTGATTACCCTGGTATTTGGTCTTTCCCTGGGATCAACCCAGCAGGGCTTTGGCGCCATCATCCGGACCATGATGGGACAGAACGCCTCATATCCCATGCTGACAACCATTATCTGGCATATCCGACTTCCCAGAGTTCTGCTGGCTGCCCTGACAGGAGCGACCCTGTCTGCGGGTGGTCTCGTTTTCCAGGCACTGTTGCGTAATCCATTGGCAGAACCCTATATTCTGGGCATTTCAGGCGGTTCCGCCATTGGCACCATCATCGGAATCATCCTGGGATTCTCCCGATTTCCCGGAGTGACCCTGATGGCCTTTTTCGGCAGCATGGTTACACTGGTGCTGGTGATGATCATTTCCACGGGACGAAGTCTTTTGAAAAAGGATTCTCTCCTTTTGGCCGGAGTGATGGTGAAAGCCTTTTGTTCAGCAGTGATCATGTTTCTGATTTCAATGACCCAGGATGCACGGCTTCATAACATCATTTTCTGGCTGATGGGCGATTTGTCCATGACCGACCTTCAACAGGTCGGAACAATGGCTGTCATACTGATTCCCGGATTCATCCTGATTTTTTACCTTTCCCATGCACCGAATCTGATGCTTATGGGCCGCGAAATGGCAATGACTGCGGGGCTGCAAATAAAAACCATTACAATCATACTGCTGATTACAACATCCCTCATGGTCAGTACGACGGTCTCCCATTGCGGCCTGATCGGATTTGTCGGTCTGGTTATCCCCCATCTGCTCCGAATGGCTCTGGGTCCGGATCACCGGGTCCTGGTTCCGGCCAGCATTCTTGGCGGCGGTGCCTATATGGTGTTCCGTGATTTGCTGGCCAGAACACTCCCCCGAAACGGGGAAATGCCGGCGGGTGTCATTACGGCATTGATTGGTGCGCCGCTTTTTTTTGTTTGCTCAAACGGTCAAACCGATGACAACGGCTGTTGATGTCTTCCGGCTATCGCTGACCTATGGCAAACGGCCCGTGCTCAAAGATCTATCATTTTCAGTGAACTGCGGTGAATTTTTTTTCATCATCGGCCCGAATGGTTCCGGCAAAACCTCTCTGATCAAATCAATCGCCCAAAACAGGACGGATCGATATCTTGGGACGCCCCTTGTCAGACTATGGCCGAATGGCACTGGCCAAAAAACTGGCAATGGTTCCTCAGATATACTTTGAACGGTCACAANNACCGTCCTGCCGTGAAAGGCCGGCCCGGGAACACTCAAATTGTGACCAACTGAAGTATAGCGCCGGTGGACTTTCCCTTCACCGTTGAAGAAACGGTTCTTATGGGGCGTTCGCCCCATCTTGGGATGCTGGGCATGGAATCAGAATGCGATTTGAAAATCGCCCGACAGATCATGGAATTTACAGGCATTTCAGAATTGGCTGACCGGAAGATGATTCATCTGAGTGGTGGAAATCGCCATCGGGCCTTTGTGGCCCGGGCCATATGTCAGTCATCGGACATCATTCTGCTGGATGAGCCCACGGCTACACTGGATATGGCCTATCAGTCCCGGCTGATGGACCTGATGGAAGCATTGAAAGCCGATCGGGGCGGCACCATCATCATGGTCTCCCATGACGTAAACCTGGCTGCCCTGTATGCCGATCGATTCCTGCTCCTGAAGGATGGGCAACTCATGAGTCTGGGAAAACCGGCCGAGGTTCTGACATATGCAGACCTCGTTAAAAGAGGGCTGAT
>DFZE01000010.1 GCA_002382065.1 Desulfobacteraceae bacterium UBA4064 | reverse complement strand
CTAAAGCGTCATTTTACGGTTGGATTTTTCAGTTTGGACCTCAGCGCGATGTGCGTGGAGCACGGCTGCTGGCTGCCTTCTTGATGCGTTGATTCATCAGATCCGTCCTAACCAGACGTCTATCTGCTGGTGACAAAGATGCTGTAGAAAGCTGAAGCTCCTGTTCAAGATTCACAACTTCTGGCGAAGGTCGCCATTTTTTCCTCCTGTTCCGGTTTTCCGTATCCAATTGCGCAAATGCAAGAGGGAGCTGTTCGAGTGATCCACAGACTATTTTGACGTAGTCGGCGTGTTCCAGGTTATATGCCAGAGCCGCCTCTGCCGGTAGATGTTCCAGGTCCTGACCAAGATTTTTCCGCCCGCTGCGCCGTCGTTCTCCATGCTTCATTGTTCCAAAGAAATTTTCGAGCAGTTCATTGGTTCGACTCATAAGGCGTATGCCGCCCCCTGCTCTTTCCGGTAAGCTTATGGCGTGCCCCCAAAGATTATCACCATGCGTGTCGATATGTTTGAGGATAATATCAATAGCATCCCGAATATCTTTTCCCGGTCCTCGTTTTGGGCGGCGATTTTCAAGGGCAGCCGTCCATGCTTCAAACTGATGGCGCATCTCATCAAGGTCTTTCATTGATTCCTTATCCGGGAGTTCTTTTGCCAACCGCAATTTATCTCGCAGCTCATCGAATAAATCAGCGCGGCGGTGCAACCGTTTGACGGTTTGACGAAAAGGCACTTCACCAGAAACCTTCGAAGCAATCCGCCTGAGCCGACGAATCTTACGAACAACCATTCCATCATCCGGAGGAATCCGAAGAAAAGCATCAATCGCTCGCAGAGCAACCATGCACCTGTTGTAAAAACTCAAATACGGTCTGTCAAAAGGAAAATCGAGTTCTGACAGATCCGCCTTATAGTCGAGTATCCACTGCGCTATGTTTCGTACAACGGCAAGACCATCTGGGCCCGTTGGGAGACGATAGTCGTCCATCGCTTGCCAATCCAGTACCGCTTGGCGTGCATCATTGATCTGAAAGCCTACCTCGCGTCCCATCTCCCGGACCAGATTGTTGATCTCAGGGCGCACCTTCGTACGCCGAAAAAGCTCTCGCAGGGCGGAATGGTCAGGTTCCAGAAGGTCTTTACCGATGTCGGCAAGAAAGTGTTGATGGCAAGCCAACACGGGAATATCCAATTGCATCTCAGATACAAGATCGTCAATGGCCGGCGATACCGCGCGTCCTAAATCACGCATGGCTCCGCAAGGCGGGCCGAATCGCCTGACGGTATCTCGCATGCAGGGCAACAGGAGGTCCGCTCGTTCGGTTGCAATCTTAAAGGCGCCAAGCACCCACTTCCTCCAACCGGCCATCACAACAAAGAGGGTTCCCCGGCCACTTTCTCCAGTGGCATCCACTTGCATCGGCCAACCTCCATCAGCTTCCAGGACTCCCTTCAACTGGTCAGCCCGTGCGTGATGGAGTCTGAGTAAGTACTCTAAAAAGTTCCCTGTCAGATTGCTGACCTCACCGGAAGATAGTTTGATGCCATGCTTTTCCTTCACTTCTGTCCGAATTTCCTCTCGCTGTTTGTGTTCAAGCAGGCGCTTGAGACCCACGCTAACCATTAGATCATAACCGACGATGCCGTTTGGCATAATGGCTTGAACGACCGACTGCGCCCTCTTGGTAAACAAAGTCCCATCATCATTACGGCACCGTGCCCTGCACGCATATACCGTCTCCCGAACATTAAATGTGCCGTACTCGATGGTTCGCCCTTCATGCGCAAACGTCTTTTGTACACGCATAGGACCCTTGCAGAGATCACACAATCCACCATCATCCTTAGCAGATACAACGATATCCACCAAATCGACCACTTGCTTAAAACAACGATCGTTCAGACGATGGGCCTGCTGCCTTAGGTATGCCAGCGTTTTCAGCGGGACCTTGCTGTTTTTTTTTCTGCCTCAATCCCGTATTCGGAAAAGATTCGGTTCACTTGAGCCACTGTGACGGCCAATCCCCGGACCGCGAGGCGACCCGCTATCTCAGATGGAGACACGATGACTTGGCCCGCCTTCAGGGTTTCCACAAGAACAGCAATGGTCGTTTCGATTGGAAGCGGCCCGGCAAGTTGAATGCCTCTTTGTCTCTGTACGCGACGCGCCTCTATCTGCATGTGTCCTTTATCCGGATCTGCATGGGTATACAGGAAAAGCCCTTCGGATCGATGCCGACGTAGCTGGCTGGATTGAACCAGTCCACGAAGCGCATTGTGCAACGTGTTGGGAATCCGTATTTTCAACAGATGCAACAGTTCCTTCGGCGTCATTCCGGCATTTGATGAATGCACGATGTCGACCACGGTGGCTTTCAGTGTGCCTGCTTTTGAAAAACCAATCCCCTTATAGAACCACAATCCCCGGGAATCAAACGAAGGAATATCCCCAAGGGTGTAGTAACGGCCGGCATCCGTAAAACTTGTCAAGTACCCGATGAGTTTAAGCCTCCGGAATACACTCATTCGAGAATTCGTTTCCAGTACCCGGAAGAGTTGTTCGAGATCTGCGATGTATCTCTTCCGGAACCATTTATACAGGGCTTCTTTGGATTCTTTAGGCGATAACATGGGGCCTCTGATACATTTATTTGTTTACTGTCAATATTTCCAAATAAATGTATCAAAACGCCCGAAGTTTGTCAACCCCCTGGTTCAATAAATTCAACTGGTTATGAAAATATAACTTTTCTTTTCACACACCTGTGTGATACAATTATGACAAATTTTCCATAGAAACAGCATTGATTACAGGTGCTTACAGAATCCAACCGTATTCTGACGCTGTAG
>DFZE01000273.1:2863-4003 GCA_002382065.1 Desulfobacteraceae bacterium UBA4064 | reverse complement strand
ATGAAAATGATATCTTCCAAAAAAGCCCCGTAGGGGCGACCTGTTTGTAGAAATTGCTGCTGCTATTCCCCTCAAGCTCCATCGGAGCGGCCTGTAACCGGAATACACAGGTCGCCCCTACGGGGCTTCATGGAATTTTTATGCGTCGTTCTACAAACACGACGCTCCTACGGAGCTTGATGGTATATGTCTATTTTTAGCGGCATTTTCACGGTAAACGCTCATGAATCATTCCGGAGAGATTCACCCCCATTTATAAAAATGACATGTACCATTTTATTCTGTCTTCTGATTTCTGACTTCTGACTTCCCATTTTCACGGTTACCCCTTCTTATTCCATCCGAAATCCCGAACCGTTCAGGTCGTCTTACCCCCGCCGGCTTCCGCTGAATTGTGACCAGGTTTTTTTCCTCCAAAAAAGGTCATATAGCACCACAGGTCAAATTTGACTTTTTTCCCGAGAGCTTTCGGGGATAGCCCCGGAGATGTCAATTTCACAAAATGTCAATTAATATCAAATTGATATGAGACATAAAATCATGTGTCGAATGTCTGGCGCATAAATTGCTTCAATATTGACAATGAACAATACGCATCGAAACTTTCGCGGAAATAAATCCAATTCATCAAAAAAAGGAGACCGGCATGAAAGAAACGAGCGAAACGTCGGTGGGTATGCATGGTGTTATCCCGGCATCAGAGATCATCGGCAAAACAGTGGTCAATCGCCAGAATGAAAATGTGGGAAAGATAGATGAGCTGGTGATTGATGCCAAAAAGAACCGCGTGATGTACGCGGTGCTCTCTTTCGGCGGCTTCATGGGCATGGGTAACAAACTGTTCGCCATGCCATGGGAAGCCTTCGAGTTTTCCGAAACCGGAGACACGCTCATTCTCAATGTGGACAAGGAGAAACTGAATGCAGCTCCCGGGTTTGAGAAGGGCGATAAATGGCCGGATTTCAAAGACACACTCTGGGGAGAAAGCATCTACAACTACTACAACTATTCCCCTCCCTGGAAATCGTGAAACCGGTGATTCGTCGTGTTTCCGATGTCCGGGCAATTATATAGTGTCTGAACGGAAACCCTTTCTCTGTATCTTAAAATTCGAAATTCGAAGCGCGAAATCCGAAACAA
>DFZE01000273.1:0-2842 GCA_002382065.1 Desulfobacteraceae bacterium UBA4064 | reverse complement strand
TTCGTTCAAACACTATATAGCTTTTCAGATAATGATTTTGGGAAGGCAGCAGGGAGGGGATAGGCCTGTAGGCCATCCCCGACCGATAAGGCACCCAAAATCTTTATCTGGAAAGCTATAGATGTCATTACACCAGCGAAGAGACAATAATTCAGGATAGAGGCAATGACTGATAAAGAGACCTTTTCAAACCATGCGATCAATTTGCGCAGGCAGGCGGAGAAAAAAGCTGCCGGGATTACTGAAAAGCTGGAAAACCTGTCACCCGAAGAAATTCGGCGGATGCTTCACGAACTGCGCGTGCATCAGTTTGAATTGGAAATGCAGAACGAGGAACTGCACGCGACGCAGTTGAAACTGGATGCCATCCGGGCGCGTTATTTCAGACTCTACGACCTGGCGCCGGTGGGCTATTGTACCATCAGCGAAGAAGGGCTGATCCTGGAGGCCAACCTCACCGCCGCGACCCTGCTGGGCGTGAACAAGGGCACACTGGTCAGGCAGCCAATCACCCGTTTCATCCATAAAGAGGACCAGGATATCTACTACCTGAACCGAAAAAATCTCCATGAAGCCAATTCGGCAGGCACGGAGCAAGCCGATGCCACCCAGACATGCGAGCTTCGTATGATAAAAAGGGACGGGGCATTATTCTGGGTGCGGCTGGAAGCAGTCGCTGGGATAGATACGGACGGTGCAGCCGTGTATCGGGTTTTGATTATCGATATTACTGACAAAAAGCGGATTGAAATGGAGGAGGCGGCGCTCGAAGCTCAGAAGCAGCAGATTCAGAAAGCCGAAAGCCTTGGCCGCATGGCCGGAGCCGTTGCTCATCATTTCAACAATCAGCTCCAGGTCGTGACGGGGAACATCGAGCTGGCCATGATGAACCTGCCAACAGAATCCGAGGTGATTAAAGACCTTGCCGAGGCGGTAAAGGCTTCCCAGCGAGCGGCAGAAATGAGCAGTCTGATGTTGACCTACCTGGGTCAGACACCCGGCAAGCATGATTTTATGGACCTTTCTGAAGCCTGCCGCCAAAGTCTGCATCTGCTTCAGGCGGCAGCTCCGAAAGAAACGCTCATTGAATCCGATTTTCCGGTTTCCGGTCCGGTCATTCTCGCGAACGCAGGCCAGATACATCATATTTTGACCAACCTGGTTACCAATGCCTGGGAGTCGGCCAACAATAATCGATGCGACATCGGCCTGTCCGTCAAAACAGTCAGTCCGTCGACTATTCTCTCCCTGAAGCGTTTTCCCATCGGCTGGCAGCCCCGGGATACGGCTTACGCCTGCCTGGAGGTTTCGGATACGGGCCGCGGTATTGCTGGAAAAAATCTCGAGAAGATATTCGACCCGTTTTTTTCCACCAAGTTCATCGGTCGCGGGCTGGGATTACCCGTTGTTCTGGGAATTGTACGGGCACACCAGGGGGCGATTTCGGTGGAAAGTGATCCGGATCGGGGCAGTATCTTTCGGGTTTACTTTCCGGTATCGGCGGAAGAAGTCCCCCAACAGGCGGATAAAACGGCCAAAAATATCAAGACGGAAGGCTGCGGCGCGATACTGGTGGTAGATGACGAGGATCATGTGCGCGGCATGGTCAAGATGATGCTGAAGCGCCTGGGTTATACGGTGCTTGAAGCCAGGGATGGTATCGAGGCTGTGGAGATGCTATGGCGACATCTGGATAAGATCTGCTGCGTTGTATGCGATTTGACCATGCCAAAGATGGACGGATGGAAGACGCTGGCAGCCCTGCGCAGTATTTATCCCGGCATTCCGGTTGTTCTTTCCAGCGGATATGACGAAGCTCAGGTCATGGCAGAGGATCATGCCGAACGTCCCGATGCGTTTCTGGGCAAACCGTATCATCTTAAAAAACTGAGGGACACGATCAATCGGGTTTTATCCTGAAACCGGTTATGGAGGATCTTTATGAAAAACAATGAAAAAGGAAAGCTTGGGTGGATTTTACTTTGGGCATTGGGTATCCCGATCCCGATCCTGCTGCTGCTGTTTGTCATGCGCGGGTGCACCTGAAAAAATCTGCAAACGCACAGGAGGTATTATGGAATATAGTATAAGTAGCATGATTGGCTACGAAATCAGGGCCTCCGATGGTGATCTGGGAAAAGTGGACGAGTTTTTCTTCGATGACGAAACCTGGACTGTCCGCTATATTGTCGTAGATACAGGCAATTGGCTGTCCGGCCGCAAGGCGCTCATTTCTCCTGTTGCTTTCGGTAAACCAGAACTGGCGTCACGCACAATTTCAGTAAACCTTACCTGTGCCAAGGTGAGGAACAGTCCCAATATCGATACGGAAATGCCCGTTTATCGTCAGCATGAAGCCCGGCTGCATGAGTATTATCTGTGGCCTTGGCGAGGCGGTTATGGCGGTTCTTTCGGAACAACCCCACTCCCTCTTTCTGATGACGAAGTGCTTGCGGAGCAGGAAGCTTCTGCATCCGGGCATCAGGATGATCCGCATTTGCGCAGCACACGGGAGGTCACCGGCTACTATCTTCATGCCTCCGACGGTGAAATCGGTCATGTGGAAGATTTTATTGTCGACGATGAAAATTGGACGATTCGTTTTCTGGTTGTGGATACCACTAAGTGGCTGCCGGGGAAGAAAGTTCTTATCTCGCCGCAATGGATCAATCGTGTGGAATGGGCCGATTCCAGTGTATATTTTGACCTCACACGGGAATCGGTAGAAAATAGTTCAGAGTTCAACCCATCTTAGAGAACAGAATTCAGAATTTAGAATGAAAAGGTATATGTCATTTTTATGGATGGGGGTGATCCCATCCGGAATGATTCATGATCGTTT
>DFZE01000113.1 GCA_002382065.1 Desulfobacteraceae bacterium UBA4064 | reverse complement strand
GTTTGTAGAAATTGATGCGGTTATTACCATTACCCCCCTCCCGACCTCCCGCCGCTGGGGGGAGGAGGGCTAACGGCCAAGCGGCCAGCCAGCTTCTCAATACCCACTACTGAAACGCATGAAATCCCGAACTTTATAGGGGTATTGAACAGAACGTGTCAAGTCGAATTCCGTTTTTCAGACATTGGGGCGGATACGGAAAAACATGGGCTGATCTGGTCCATACGAATCATGAAAACAGTTCAACATTCACAACCGTTCCCTGATTCAGCCCTTCGGTATTCATGCCGATTTCAATCAGGCCATCGGATTTGACCATGGTGTTGATGAGCCCGGATTTTCCCAGTATGGGCTCTGCCCATCGGGCGCCATCCTGTTCAAACAGCCGAACCCGGATGTAGTCGGTTCTGCCATGAACCGACGGCACGTTCCGGGTCAGAACCGCCGGGATGGTCCATTTGCCGGGAACCTGTTGCGTCATGCCGGCAATATGGTCAATCCAGGGGTTGACAATTTTCAGGAATACCACCATGGCCGACACCACATGTCCCGGAAGACCCCAGAATGCCTTGTTTCCACACCGCGCCAGGATGGTGGGCTTTCCGGGAGAAATGGCAATGCCATGAACCAGAATATGACTGTCCGGAATGGCGGATAATGCCTGAATGGTGAAATCCCGCGTGCCAACCGAGCTGCCGCCGGAGACCAGAACCATATCCATCTCCTGTAACGCGCGGACGCAGGTCTGCTGAAGGTCTTCAAAATGATCCGCCACCAGTCCGAAGCTGACCGGTATGGCGCCTGCAGAAGCCACCAGGCCGGACAGGGTATGGGTGTTGATGTCCCGGATTTTGCCCGGTTCGGGCAGTTCATGAATGGGAACGATTTCATCACCGGTGGAAATGATGCCAATTCGGGGTTTTCGATAGACAGGGGCCGTTTGAAATCCGAATGCGGCCAACAGGCCAATTTCCTGGGGCCGCAACCGTTTCCCTGCCGGGATCAGAATTTCATTTTTGGAAAAATCCTCACCAACACCCACAACATGGGTTCCCGGCGCCACACTTTTGTAAACCTCTATGGCGTCGTCATCCATGGGGTCGGTATATTCGATCATGACCACGGCATCCGCGCCTTCGGGCAGCATGCCGCCGGTGGCGATACGGGCGGCTTCTCCGATGCCAATGGAAAAATCGGGCTTCTGGCCCATACCGATGCTCCCGGTCAGGGTCATAAGGCCGGGGTTGCTTTCCGTGGCCCCAAATGTGGATGCGGCGCGAACCGCATAGCCATCCATGGTGGCCCTGGGAAAATCCGGGAGATCCTCGGTCGCAACAATATCGGTTGCCAGAACACGATCTCGTGCCTGTTCAATGGATACGGTTTCGGTGTCAACGCGGGGAAATTCCGGAATCAGATCAAATACCTGATCGATGGTGCGTACATGAAAAAAATTGTCCATTCGGTTATGGTTGTCCTGCTCAAAATGATGCGGTTGTGGTATATACGCCGATGAACCGGCGGGATCTTGTCGGGCAGAATATCCCATAACCCAAACCAAACGCAACCAGGAAAAATGATCATGACGCTTGCATCCCGATTCCGATTTGACACGGCGCCTGACCGCCGAAATACAGACAGCATGAAATGGCATAAATATGATGGAACCGACATCATTCCCATGTGGGTGGCAGACATGGATTTTGAGGCGCCGCCCGCCGTGCTGGATGCCCTGCACCAGCGCATTGCCCATGGCGTTCTGGGATATGGCATCGTTCCGGACACGCTGACCGCAGCAACCATCGCCATGCTCGCAAAAACCTGTGCCTGGGAGATCGATCCCGACTGGCTGATCTGGCTGCCCGGCCTGGTGACCGGACTGAATGTGGCCTGCCGGACAATTGAAAGCCAGGGGATTGCCACCGCCACCCCGATCTATCCCCCGTTTTTAACCGCACCGGTTTATGCCGGCAAACAGGTGGTGACCATTCCCATGATTCTGGACAGGGCGACATGGCGCATGGATATGGATCTTCTGGACCAACGTCTGTCCGGCGGTGTCGGTCTGTTTCTGCTGTGCAATCCACACAATCCGACCGGCAGGGTCTTTTCAGCGGCAGAGCTTCAGACGGTGATGGACATCTGTGACCGCCATGATGTTGTGGTCTGTTCCGATGAAATTCACTGTGGCCTGGTGCTGGATGAGAACAAACGGCATATTCCCATCGCCGGACTGTCCAGAACCGCGGCATCCAGGACCATAACCCTGATGGCGCCCAGCAAAACCTATAATATCCCGGGCCTGTACGGCTCCTTTGCCGTGATCCCGGATCCGGCGATTCGCAGTCGGTTTTGCCGGGCCATGCAGGGGATTGTTCCCCGCATCAATGTGCTGGCTGCTGCGGCATCAGAAGCCGCCTTTTGCATGGCGCCGGACTGGCATCAGGAATTGCTCGCGGTTCTGCGGCTGAACCGGCAGCGGGTCATGGATGCCATTGCCGGCATGCCTGGTCTGTCCACCACATGCCCGGAAGCCACATATCTGGCCTGGATCGATGTCCGGGAGCTGGGCCTGGATGACCCGGTCCGATTTTTTGAAGAGGCCGGGGTCGGTCTTTCCGATGGCCGGGATTTTGGTTGGGAGGGTTTTTTGCGCCTGAATTTCGGGTGTCCCCGCGAGATTCTGGATAAGGGGTTATCCCGGATGGCGGACGGGATTGCCCGGTTGTAGCTGTTTTATTCCTGGAGATGTATTTTCACGGTAACCGATTCATGGCCATAACGATGGTCAGGGCCGGTTCGCAGTGACGCCGTAAGGCGTTTTTAAAATGCCCTTACGGGCACACTACGAACAAAACGGCGTAGGTCAGGGTGCGACCAACGGGAGTTCCCTGACAGACGGCAGAACAGCCTGAAGTCTGAAGACTGAAGGGCATACGGCAACGTCAGGCAGGCCAAACAACCGGCCAGCCTGACCTACATCGCTGGATACTGGCTCCTGAATCCTGATGTTACCAGAACCGAATCGTAAATTTTCGACATGTTATCAAAGATTCTTTCCCATGACATGGGCGCAATGCATGGCATGACACAGGCTGCCCAGTTTGTTTCCGTACAGATGCTGCGATGCAGTTGGCGGCTGATGGCGCTTGCCAGACGGCTGACAAATTCCGGGATATCGGATGGATGGGGTTCATCCACCCGGATCAGCCGGGGCAACCTGACCCGTTCGACAATACCCGTATCCTGTATTGCCTTTGGCAGCCAGGTATCCAGACCGGGCAGATCGGTTGTCACGACCCGACATCCACAGGCCAGTGCTTCCAGCAGCACCAGAGGAAGTCCTTCATAAAAGGATGACAGGACAAACACCCGGGATGAGCGGAACACGTGAGATAATTCCGCCTGGGACAGGGCTCCCAAAAACGTCAATTGACAATCCGGCCGGCTGATCGACCGGGGAATATCGGCAACCGAAGCATCCCCGGATGATCCGGCCAGATTGACGTTCAGCCGGTATCCTTAGGGAATATCCACATGGCAAAGGGCCTCGATCAGCCAGGGAACCCCTTTGGGTCTGCTGATTTTTCCGGCATAGGCCATCTGGAGAACCCGGTTTTGGCCCGGCATGCGGTCTGAATCCATGTTGCAGTGAAAAATATCGTCCCGAAATCCGATACCGGTGTTCACCATGCGATCCATCGGAATGCCGTACACATCATGAAGTTCCTGAACCTGGGGCTCATGAAGGGCCAGTGCCCGGTTGTCCGGCATGACGCACCATGGCCTAGAGGTAAACCCCGCTTCCGGTTTTTCCCGGCTGCTGGGCCAGGATATGCAGAATGCGGCGGGGTCGGTTCATGGCCTGATCCATGTCCAGCCATCTTTGAAGGGAAGCGCGATATCCCGGATTCGTGATTTTTCTTCCACAAACCGGCGCTTCATGTTTCGCAGCCACTCCTGGTGATACATGACATCCTCTTTTGTCAAAACCATTTCATGCTCCCCCCGTTCAATGGACACAACCGGGCCTCGTGACGTCCATTCTACTGATCCCGCGTTGCTACACAGCATACACCGGACCTGTCCATTTTCCAGAAACCGGAAGGTATCTCCGCCGCACAGGGGGCAGCAGGGCTGCTTTGGAATGGTTTTTTCACCAAAAAGGGATTGACCCAGTTCTTTGGCTGTCTGACGGTTTGCCTCATTGAAAAAAATTTCACCGGGCAATGCGCCAAATATGAGCTTTGTCTGCTTAATATCGGTTTTTAAAAATGTCAGAAAACTCTGAATGTCCAGAAGTGTTCGGCCTTCCTTGCCCGGGATGCCTGCGATGCCAACACCAATGGCCGGCTTTCCCCACAGGCGCTCGATATGAGCGGAAAAAGCCAGCCCCCGGTCCTGAAACAGCTTCAGCACGGCGCTGGCTCCCAAAAGATAGGTGGGAGCGGCCACAATGATGGCGTCGGCGTTCAGGATCTGGTCCAGAACTTTATTCAGGTCATCACCAATCACGCAGCGTTCTTTATCAAAGAGACACCGGTAACAGGCTTTGCATGGTTTGATATCAAAATCCTGAAGCCGGACAAGGGACACGTCATGGGGCTCCGGAACATGGCGGGTGATTTCCTTGACCATGAGTTCACAGTTGCCCAGTTTTCTGGGTGAGGCAATGATGCCGAGGATATGTTTCATGTGATCTGCTTTCATGATGGATTGGTTTCCGTTAAACGGAAACAGTATTGAGTATTGAGAAACAGGCGGGCAGCCGGTAGGTCAGGATGTCGCGGCTGTTTGCGACTTCCTGACAGCCATGCCAGCCGAGTCAGCCGCAGCCCGTACCGGGTTTTGATCGGCCAATGCCATTCCCGGCTGCTTTTCAACAATTTTCATGATCATTTACCACAACCGCGTCCAGGAAAGAAAGATGATGATCAGGAATACGGAAAATGAAAACACCTGATAAAAAAAGCCCGGTGGCGTTTTGACCACCCTGTGAATCCCGTATCCGGTTGCCATGCCGCAGCAAAAACCAAAGAGATGCGCCAGAATATCCGTATGCTCTCCGGAACTCAGAAGCCCCAGAAGGCATAATCCGCTGGCAATGGGCATCCAGGGCCTGATCCGCATCCCGGACACATGCAACGCGTCTGCAAACCGGTGGATCACTAGAATCCCGATGGCGCCAAAAATCGATGTCGATGCACCAATGGAGATATGATCATTCTGATAGATATGCGCATTGACATAATTGCCTGCCGCACCGGAAAGCAGAATGGACAAAAACCCGATGCCAAAGCCGTGCCGCCTGCATACGAGCGGCGCCAGCAGAATCAGACCCGCCATGTTGCCGACCAGATGCGGATAGCCGGAATGGAGCATCAGGGCGGTCACGACCCGGTAATGCTCGCCATCGAGTATGGATGATGCGGATGCACCAAAGGTTTTCACAAAAAACGTCATACCTGAGTACCGGATCACGGCCAGATGAACGGCCAAAACGACAATGGCTGCCAGAATGCCGGATGTAAAATCCAGTGGCGGCATTGAATATTCCGGAGCATGAAGCAGGCGTTTGTTTTCCCGATAATAGCTTTCGATTTCAAACAGGGCGATTTCACGGTCCTCATCATTGACCGACAGGGTAAAACAATTGGAATGGCCGGATGTCTGGCAGGCAATACCGGCTGCGGCCAGCACGGTCAGGCAAATGTCGACATCTTTTTCCGTAAGACCCGTAAACAGTTCAACCACGATCAGCTTCAAACAACAATGGGTGTATCATTCAATATTTTCAGGACATCATCCGGCGTTTTGGCCAGTTTGATGGCATGAATCAGCATTTTCAACTGCTGAATGTCTTTTATCTCCATCAGTTGGGGAAAAAGTTTAATGCCCTCAAAGCCAAATTTGACATCGAGCAACACACCGACAGATTCAATCAGTGCCCCGATTACTTCGTTACGACCCTCGTCGCGTCCTTCTTCTCTGAGCAAATTCGCCAGTCCCATATTCTCCCCTTTCTCGCCAATATAGCGCATTTTGTAGCGCACGGCTTCATCATCGCTCAAATCCGCATAAAAATCGATAAAATCCACATATTTTTTCTGTTTTTCAGGGCTTGATTCAAGCCGGTCCAGTCCCGTCTGGGCCGCCCAATACATATCCAGTCGATCCTCTGCTGCGTATGCCATGTTGGGCAAATTCAACCGCGCAACGATATTGGCGCTCTCATAATACTGTTTTGCAGGCAGGCTCCATAGGTGGCAGGACAGATATCTGAAGTCCAGGTAGCTGTTCGTATCACTGCCCAGCCTCAGCTCATTTTGATGGTTTCCCCGACGTAAAAAAATAACCACGGGAATCACCCGATCCGTTTTCATCAGTTCCGCCAGATCCAGACAATAATGGGCCAGGCGGTAGATTGAAAACACACTGCTTTGGGTCTCTTCTTCTATCAAAAAAAGAATCGCTTCNNCGCCGGCCGTCCGGCCATTCCACCAAAAGCGGTGTATCCAGTTCCCGAAACCGGTCCCCCAGCCGCTCTTTCAGTTGTTCCTGACGAATGGGGATAATCCGGGCCTCTGACAAATCCGACCCGGCTTCTTTACCGGCAAAAAATTCCAGAGACTGAACCGGATAGTCGAGAATCAGGTTTTTGAAATTCTGATCGTGCATGAT
>DFZE01000227.1:4173-4391 GCA_002382065.1 Desulfobacteraceae bacterium UBA4064 | reverse complement strand
ACTTGGAGAAGGATTGCGGAAAGTCTTTATTTTACCCCCGAGACTGAGGGCATCGGCGCCAGGCTGATTTATCCATTCGGCGGGCCTCAGGCGGGATCTTCAAACAGACTCTTGGTGGTTCACATCGGCAAAGCACAAAAAGAATCCCGGAAATGTCAAACGTTGTGAGTCGCATAGCACAGCCAAGGATTTATAGCTTTTCAGATAATGATTTTGGG
>DFZE01000227.1:0-4157 GCA_002382065.1 Desulfobacteraceae bacterium UBA4064 | reverse complement strand
AGAGCTATAAATCAGGGTGAAGCATTCTGGGTAATGGCCATATAAACATCTGCGGGACTGGTCTCCAGAACCATATTCAGATAATTCCGGCAGTTGATCAGGCAATCGGCATATGATGCGGCAAAAGCGGTTCCGATTTCCACAAAATGACGGTTATCAAACAGGCTGACAGCCGAATGACTGCCATAGGGGAACATGTTCGGGAACAGAATCGACTCCCTGTATTTCAGGCGGCCCGCGGTTGACATTGCGCCGGAAAGCATTGGCGTCATTGATTCAACCTGGGGACGGCAGAATGGACAGCGGACCGTGTTTGCCACATCGGGCGGCGGTTCCGGAAAGTGGTCTGTTCCGGGCTCGCTTTGCCCCGTGCGGCTCAATGCAATCCGGCAGGTTCGGCCGGTGATCGGATGGGTCCGGATTTGGACGAGCCGTTCGACAGCGTCTCCGGAAGGCAAAATCAGCCGGGCGGTGATGGATTTTTTGTCAAAGGACAGGCGTGTCATAAACCCCCCTTTGTAAATCTTGCGGATAGCGCCTTGTAAAACTACCGGTTTTCGGTTTTCCTTCCCTTTGCCATCACTCCCGAAGCGTGGCTTTGATTCGAAGCGGATTTTGAAGCAGATCCAGTGCATCCAGAATATCCCGGCAGACCACTTTGGCAACCGCGACCAGCCCGCCGGCGCATCCTTCCGGTCCCACGACGGCAATCCCGAGGCCTGCCAGTCGAACCATCTGGATATCGTTGCGGCCGTTACCGATTGCGGCGGTTTGGTGTGGCTCCAGCCCGCTGATGAATATTTCCTTGTCTGTTCCGGTTTGAATGCGATGAAAGTGAACCGGCAATCCGTCAAGCTGCTTTTCCGCCGTACCGAAGGTATCCGCGGTCAGAACCGTAATATGCAGTTTGTTTCCCAGCGCCTTCAACCGTTCGGCCACGCCCGGTATCAAAACGCCATCGCAGGATAAGGTGCCTGTAAAATCGAGCAGCAAATCCGTCACGTTCAAGGGCTCGCTGCCCGGTATGTCGATATGAATCCCGGCGTTTTCATGTGTCATGGTTGTTTCCTTTTTGTTCCAATCATGGGGATGCGTAGACGTGCTTTTCCCCGTTTCATCCGCAAATCCGTTGCGCAGCAGCGAATCACGGCTGATCATTCCCCGGAACATCCCCTGGTTATCCAGGACCGGCAGCCGCTTGAATCCGTTTTCGACCATGACCTGAATCGCGTCATCGATCAGGGCGTTTTCCTGAATCGTCACGACTTGGGAATTCATGATGTCTGACGCGGCTCTGGCGCGAAGCATCTGTTTCAAACGGTGATATCTGCGGCCTTTCTCGGTAAACGGTATTCTGCTGGACAGATAATCCCAAATACCGTCGGAATTTTCGGTTGAAAAAACCGCCAGTATGTCACTGTCAAAAATCAGACCCAGAAACCGGCCCGATGCATCCACCACGGCAATACGCTGAATGTCGTTGGCGCCAATGATCTGAGTGACATCTTCGACAGATGTATCCGGGGATACCGTATGGCTGTCCCGGCGCATGATATCCGATACGAAACGCAGGTTTTCGACATGAATGTCCTGTTTTCCGAATGTGTTCCAGTCCGGCGATTCTTTCATGATCGACCGGAAAACATCCAGACGCGACAGCATGCCGACCAGTTTCCCCCGGGTATCGACAACCGGGAGCCGCTTGATGTTCTTTTGGAGCATCAGATCAACGGCATCGGTGAGCATGCGATCTTCTTCAATCGGGATCGCCGGGGCCGTCATGATATCCCTGGCAAGTTTATCTGACAGATTGTGAAGTACGGTTTTTATTTTAACGTCACCGGATTTGGCCAGAAGCCCGAGTCTGACCGGCATACCGGCCCGGTAGATCAAATCGCTTTGGGTAATGATTCCCCTGGGGTGGTCCTCGGTATCAACTACAGGAATGCCTGTGAAAATGGCGGAAAGCAGCCATTCGACAACCTGTGACACAGGCGTGTTGAGGAATGCTTTCTGAGGTGATGGCGTCATGATCAGCTTGACAGGGATATGTCGATGGATGAAGACCTTTCCGGTTTTGCAGGATATCACCTCCAGATTGCGCAGGGCCACGATTCCGTCTGTCACCATCTCTTCCACTTTGGGCAGCAGCACCCCAAGCGTGGAAACCGGTGCAACAATCTCGATATGCAATGGCATGCGATAAGACAACACTTCCAGTCGCTGGGTGGAGACTTCGCCGTTTTCATAGCATCCACCCACACCCCGCATGACATGGCAACGCGCCGCAATCTTCAGGTCGGCAACGGTCTGAACCATCGCCTCGCCAATGGGCCTCCCGTTCCAGCGGGCATCCTCGCTGGTGAAAATATCAATCAGTCTGTATTGCGGCATGGTGCGCTTCCTTACATAGTGTCTCAACGAAAAATCCCTCTTCAGACAAAATTCGAATATCGAAANNCGAAACAAATTCAAATGTCGGAATGGCCAAAAGGATATATTTGTCAATACAATGGGTTGAATTTTTTGTTTGGGTCATTGTTTCGGATTTCGTGCTTCGAATTTCGAATTTTATGATACAGAAAAAAGGTTTCCGTTCAGACACTACATATAGCTTTCAAACTTCTGTGATGGGTCCCTCATTCTGACTCCTGGCTCCTGAATACCTGAGTAGTTACCAGGATTTTTGATATCATGCTGTTCTCCCGGATAGCCCCTATCTGACAATGACAACTGTGCAATGGGCATAGCTGAGAACACGTTTGGCGACCGATCCCAAAAGCCATTTCTGAAGAAAACTTTCCCCGCGATGGCCCATGACAATGGCATCGGTTTTGAGCTGGTTGGCCAGAACAATGATCTGCTCGGCCGGATGGCCGACACGGATCTCGAAATCTGTTTCAATGCCAATGGTTTGAGCCTTTTCCTTCAGTTCGTTGAACTGCCCGCTGTAATATTCGGTGGCCGTATCGATGACCGCCTCCATTTCAACCGAAACAGGCGGTTCCGGGGGCCTTGCCACTGACAGCACGGTTACATGAGCGCGGTACTGCAATGCGATATCCAGTCCCATATCAAAGGCCTTTCTGGATTGGTCTGAACCGTCAAAGGCGATCAGCAGGTGATGAATCATCATGGGGTACCTCCTTTTTGACTGTAGCTTGCACAGCGACTTGGTCGGTAGCTTGCTCGGTGGCTTGTGCGCTATCCAATTGTTCGGCTTCCTTGAGTTTATGGACATCGATCCTGTCTTGCGGTCTTCCGCTCGCTTCTTTCGCTCTGATAAGATCGGTTCGTGAAATGAAAAGAATTTTAAGCTCACCCAGTTCAACAGATTCACGATTTCCCCATGCCTCATCAAACTCGATTCCAGGGATTGACATCATGATATCAATCCGCAACGGCGGCTTTCCCATCTGATAGAAATAGCCTTTATGCGCAAAGTCATCCGGTGTTAGATTTTCCAGTGGCGCCCCAAATTCCTTCAATGCCGCATACACACCCGTTGCATTGTCTTGATCCGTTGCGATAAACACATCCAGATCCTTCGTGAATCGTGGCTCACTGTATTTCATGACGGCATATCCGCCCACGACAAGATATCGGATATTATGCTTTTCGAAAAGTTTCAACAGTTCTTTGAAATCTGGACTCGTCAGCATTTTTCCCTCGAATCAGAAAATAATCATTCAACATCTCCGCTGCCGCGTCAAAAATGGCAATATCTCCCTGAGATTGCCAGAAGCGGATATCGAACAACCGTTTATCATCTGTTATAAGTTGATAATTTTCTTCTATTTTTCTCATTTTATATCCTGTATAACCCAACGTCCCGGACAACAAGAGGGTGACCTGATAGTCCTTGCCGTCAGAGGCAGTTGTAAGGAAATTCTTTACAACTGAATTTTCACTTAGCTCATTTTCTTTAAATATGTTAGCTATATATTGCTCAACATTTTGTTTGGATGTGTCAAAAAGTTTGGCCGCTGGTTCTGTCAGTTTAAAGGTTGAATTTCAAGGCGTGACCGGTCAATACAGCCGTCAAATAATGACGGTTCGTCCCAATCCAAAAAAGCCTTGGATGAAAACATCATGATCATCATTTATCACAAAAAGAGCGGGTTGAAAAATGATATAGTGGACCCCAAAATCCGGAC
>DFZE01000195.1:5280-7633 GCA_002382065.1 Desulfobacteraceae bacterium UBA4064 | reverse complement strand
TTATTTTGGCGTGTTGACCATCAACGATTTGACGCCAGAAGGGGAGATGGTACTGGGCGTTCCCAATGTGGTGATGCAAAAGCTGTATGTGGAGCGGCTTGCTCTGTTGCTGCTGCCCGATCCGCAGGAGCGGGATCAGGGTAAACTGGCTGCCAAAGCATTGTATCAAAAGGGGAATATTGATCCTTTATGCACCTTTGTGGAGCAGAAATATTTCAGGGTATTCCATAATCCGGATTACCGATGGGCCAATGAACTGACGGTCAAAACCGCATTCCTGACCCTGCTTTACAACGATATTCTGTACATCATGGATTCGGAGGCGGAAGTCGGACGGCAGCGGGTGGATCTGACCATGATCATCCGGCCGGACATGCGGCGATTTACCATTCTGGATGTATTGATCGAGTTCAAATATGTGACTTTGTCGGATGCCGGGTTGAGCGGCAAAGCGGCCCGGGAATTGAGTGTAGCGGAATTGCAGTCCCTGTCATGCATGCAACAGGCAATGACAGAGGCGTTTGATCAGGCCCGGGAATATGGCCAAATTCTGGAAGAACGTCATGGGAATCTGCGTCTGCGGCGGTATGCGGTGGTGGCGTTGGGGTTTGAGCGGATTTGGGCACAGGAAGTATGGAATGAGGAATTAGAAATTAGGAATGATGCGGATGATAATGGGTTGTGAGGATCGATCCGAACCGATATTGCACCTGATGGCATAGATGCTACATGGTCCTGTCATGTTAACCCGAAAATGCATGGTCAATCGTAACCAGGGCTACGCATGTGACTGGACCCTGCAACCCGGGATTCTATTCCAGTGTACAGGCCGCGATGCCTTCTCAGATAATGATTTTGGAAAGGCATCAGGGATGGAATAGACCTGTGGTGGCTGACGACTTGAAAATCTGTCGGTCATTCCCGACCGATATTGTACCGAAAGCTTTTTTAAAGATATTTCTTGACACTATGGCTTGAGCAAAACAGGTGTGACAGAATTGTCTTTTCTGTAACGGATATACATGTAGAATCCGATGAGAAATGGTTCACAGCGAAGCAGCAAACTGTCTGTGAATACCCAGACAAGTTGATAAACGAACAACCTGGCTTTGCTCATGACTTCGATGTCCCTTTCTATCAACATTACCGTCAATTGTTCCGCCCCCAAAAAAAATACATAGATAAAATGAACGAATATCAGAAGCAGGGAAGCCTCGGCATAAGCCCGGCGTCTTCGCGTGATAAAAAGGCAGAGAGATGCCATGATTGAAAATGTCAACGGCACATTATACGTATAGGAAGATGTCTTGAAGGCCAGGTCAATGACAATGTCTCCTTGCCGCATTGATCTGGAAAAACTGACAAAGACCGTATCCTTCCCTTCCCGGATGTTGTCAACTTTGAGATCCTTCAGTTTGCCAACAAACTTTGACGCCACGGATGTGAGAACATAGCCGTAGGAATCCTTGATCTGTATCCAAAGAAAAAGGGAGATCAGGTAGGCTGACAGAAAAACAATCACCGATTTAAAAATGAGCGATTTGTCACGCAACTTTTTCTGTGTATTTTGCATAATTCAGGTAGATGATGAAAACGCCCAGGGAAATGGCAATCATCATTCCCTGTGCAATGTAGGTATGAATAAATTCAAAAAAATTGCTGGCATGAACGGCAGAATAGGCCAGACCGACAATCCTGAAAATATTTATGGTTTGTATCACAAAAAAGCCCATTGCAACGCCGATGAGTTTATTTTTCCAGGAAGATGGAAATGCAATTACGGCTGCCGAATAGATCATTACAGCTTCTAATCCGTTGCAGCCAAACTTTACATCGAGGGAAATGGAAAAGAGTTGAATCACAGAACCCTGAGAATGGCTGGCGATACCCAACAGGGAAAGAATTTTTACGGTTATTGCTACGATCGCATGTGAATACAGTCCATTGACGTCAATCAGATTGCGAATGGGATAGAATCCGATCGGGATAAAAAATGCGCCCATCAGAAGAAAATAGGTGAGGGCAAACCGTTTGAGACTGATGCCCTGTTCTTTCTTCTCGACAATTGTCTGTTTGGTATTTTTCTTTTTGTTACGTGCCATGATTCTATTCTGCTGTTATGCGTGTCCGGGTCATTGTTTCCATCACGGGTTTGTATCGCGATAAGCCGGATTTTCCGCAATAAACGATTTAAATCCGGTTATGAAAGAGCGGAATGATTCACCCCCAGATATGAAAATGGATCGTCGATCGCAGCGGTTGAAGATCATTTTTCGCGTATTTCGTGATTAAAATTTTTTTATGGCAGACTATATATAGTATGAGAAAGTATTTCAAATCAAATTCCAATACA
>DFZE01000195.1:0-5176 GCA_002382065.1 Desulfobacteraceae bacterium UBA4064 | reverse complement strand
TGAAAAACTGCCAATCCCGGGATGAGCCCCATACCGATCAGTTGATGTCTTGAATGCGGCACAAGTCCAATGCCCGGGTTGAAAAATCCGGGCTGAAACTGGTTATTCCGTAGCAAATGGAGTAGGGGGAGGATTGTAAATATTCCATGTACACGCGCCGTTTGTATTGATCCAGTATCCGCATCCAGGTGTCATGGTTGTCAGATCGCTGAAATCCGGATTGGTCGGATCATATACCAGCCAAGTGTCGTTGATATATGCCCACACCGATATCACGTATCCGGATATGGAAACCAGGGCATCCCCGACCGCCCGTGCACCGGATGCATTGTATCCCACCAGATTCCAGCCCGAAATCAGGCTGACCGAAGGAGATGGCGCCGTGCCGGATACGGGTAATGTCGCAGGTTGGTTCATGTACAGATAATACCCCCATCCAGGAGTCATATCGGTCAGATCGCTAAAATTCGGGTTGGCCGGATCGTATATTTGCCAGGAGCCATTTTTAAATGCCCATACACTGGCATATTTACCGGAAATGCCGGACAGCACATCGGCGATTGCGGTATTGGCGGGCTGAACCGGCAGGGATATCAAATTCCATCCCGGGCCGATCAGAACAATATCGGAAGACACACCCGCCTGACTGACCGAAAAGCTCTGGCCGGCTATGGTCACGGTACCGCTTCGGGCAGCGCCGGTATTCTGGGATGCGGTCACAGTCACGGAACCGTTTCCAATGCCGGGAGGAGAGACCGTTATCCATTCCAGATTTTCAGAAATGGTCCAACCACACATATCTGAACTGGCTGTTACCGTGACGGATTGACTGCCTCCGGAAGCCGGGAAGGATTTGCTGGTTGGGTTGATGCTGTATGAACATGAACCGGGCTGTGTCACCGTAACGTCCTTCGGGCTTTCGGTTGCACCAATTGCGGTTACCCGGATGGTGGCTGTTCGGGTTAAAGCACCGGTGTTGGCAGAAAACGCACAGGTAATGGTTCCAGAATTGGTTCCGCTTGCTCCGGATGTTATCTGGAGCCAAGCGCCTCCGGATGTCACAGAAGCGGACCAATCCATTGTTTCGTTTCCCGCATTCGTAACGCTGAAAGTGGTTGTTCCGACACCTGCCGGCACATTCTGATTGTTTGGTGTAACAGATAAAATGGGATTTGATAACGCAGCGGTATAGTTCTCGCCGGATTTGCTGACAGTTACATTGGAATAGGATTTTGAAATTGGACTGAATGTGTGCCAGGTTTTGTATGGTGACGCAACTCCGGAATAGCCATAAGGTACGCTTATGCTGTAATTGCCATTGCCATCCGTTGCTGTTGTCCCACCCCCATTGCTAAAGGTGATATTAGCCAATGAGATTGCTGTTCCGGTTATCGACTTCACACTTCCGGAAATGGTTGGAAACACCGGTGTTCCGGTATAATTTTGCTCACTCTGATTGGCTGTCACACCACCGTAGGTCTTTGTGGCTGGTGTAAAGGTATATCCTGCCATGGTTGGGGTTGCCGTTCCACTCCAACCCGTGTTTACGGTTTTACTGTAATTGCCATTGCCATCCGTTATTGTTGTTCCACCGCTGTTGCTGAAGCTTATGGATACACCAGAAATACCATATCCGGATGATGTTTTGACATTTCCCGATATCACCATCTGGCTGGCTCCATTTCCTGCAAAAGCTTTAACGCATATATTTTGCCACAAAGAGTTTGCAGAATGCAATTCCTGCCAGGAAACGCC
This sequence comes from Desulfobacteraceae bacterium UBA4064, assembly GCA_002382065.1. GTDB lineage: Bacteria > Desulfobacterota > Desulfobacteria > Desulfobacterales > Desulfatirhabdiaceae > UBA4064. The sequence goes on along the minus strand of DFZE01000195.1, from coordinate 3,421 downwards.
GTCAAAGCTATAGTAACTTTCACCCGGATCACTGGTGGCAGCGCTTGTAAATCCAGATATGGTCCTTTCCATTGGAAGGGGATACGTATAGCCTGGTGTATTGAATTTGACGACAACAGAAAATAATTCACCAGGGCTCAGTGGAACCGATTGGGACAATGATATGGTATGATATCCCGCATGGGCGACAGTTCCGGACTGGGTGGATGTCAGGGGTCCACTGTCTGGATCGCCATAGGAAACATTGCGAAATACATATATGGTATAACTCATGTTCGTGCCGGTCGCATAAAAGCTGACGGCTTTCAACGGATTGGATGATGATGCCGTAAACACATTGGCTCCCCAACCCGTACTTGACCCATTGCCGAGGCTGCCTGTCCATCCCAGGTTATCATACTGGTAACTGGTTGAATAATTGGCGGTTGATTCGGCACTGTTAAAGGCCCAGCAATTATTACCGGCCCATTTGTCATAATAGGACAGATAAAAATATCCATCTTCACCCCAGCCGCTGCCCCAACTGTTTCGAACAATAAACGCTCCGTCTTCAGGTGGGGTGGTGGAAAAATTGGATTTGCTGTAAGCATCATCCCACCCCACAATCGCCACAGCATGGTTTGTTCCATTTGTCCCGTTATAGTAAAATGAATGTGTTGACGAATTATAAGCAGAATCGTACCAGCCTATTGACGTATAAAGGGCGCCATAGTCCATGACGGCCTGTTTGATCTCTCCATAGGCGTAAGGTGTGCGGGGAATGCGGATGACACGTTGGACATGTTTTTGAGCCGGAAAAACGCCTGCATAATCATATGGATCATCCGTTTCATTAACCGGACCATTCCACCTGGCAAGATATGCCGTGGACATCGTTGTGTTTCCTCCGTCACAGGGCCCAAAATCAAACCCATGTTCATCAATCATATTCTGTTCAGAAAAATCCCGGGTCTCGGCCGGCTTCAGCCAGGATTCGATGGAACCATATGTGGCAAAGCTCCAGCAGGAACCGCAATTCGCCTGATTTTTAATCGCTGTCAACTTGCCCGTTGTTCTCAGATCATACTGGGCAGACAGTTGATCGAGCGTTTCAACCGGGGTCTGCATTTGATCAACATGGGACAGATCCACTGGTGACGGTATTTCTCCAAGCGGATACCCCTCTTGTGAAAAAAGGTCCATTATTTTACCGTCATTGATATCATCCAGATATTTTTGAAATGCAGGATTCAGCGGTGCCTGTTCCTCAGCAAAACCGGCAGCACTGAAAATTACAATACAGAATATCAGAACAAAGCGCATCAAAATCTGTGATGGTGATGCTGCATCCGGCGGGAATACGGATAAAAATTTTTTGAAATTGGATAAATTGGTATTCACGAATAGTTATCCTCCTAAAAAGAATGAAAGAAAAAAAACGGATAGTACTTGCAGAACATGATTTGTAATCCTTTGTACCTATCCCTACAACGCAATTTAGCAACAATAACACCCAATATTGTATTTTTAATGCATGAGTATTCACAATATATTGTGATTAAAACATTAAGCTGCGTTGTAGGGCTATTCTCTGGAATGACGGTAATCAATACACCCCATTAACACAAAAAACATATAGGTAACCCCCACAACGCTGTCATTCATGATACCCGCCATGACGAATCCCAACAGCGAGGCTGACAGATAAATATTTTTTAATGTGATCATGGCTAAAATGGACAATCCAACAAAACCGGTGAAACCAAATATTCCAAAGTTGAAAAGCAGTGACAAGAATAAATTATGCGGTTTTTCCACAATGGTATCAAAATCATTTAACAATGACACTCTTCCGATCAAATCGATCTGTGGAAAGTAAATGGCAAACGTATCAGCGCCATATCCAAAATATGGTTTTTTGACAATAAGCGGCACAGTTCTGTTCCAGATATACGCCCGGTCAGTGAAAAGTTGTTCATTTGGAATCAACGCATATTTCTCGACAACCATGTTTTCTGACCGAATTGGGGTTCCGGCAATTGAGAATTGATTTTCTTTCAAGAGATGGAGTCGCATGACCTGTACTTTTGAATTTTTATCATACAGAACTGCAATTTCAATTAAACCCGTTGTTTTATAATGATACACAACAACTTGATATAAAGGTGTTTTCAGTTCATATATTCTTTTCTCATCGTCTGGTGTTTGTACAGGAACAGTGTTTTTGAAATCGCTTATAATGATATCATATCTGTCTGGTATCAAATGAAATTCACTTCCATCAGCTAATGTGACCTTTAATGATGAACCATGACACGCCACTTTTTTGAACGGGTTGAAATGAATATAACCGCAATCGAGGTTCTTTGACATTTTTTGGATATGTGTCTGAATAATCGAAAGGTTGGGAAACCAAAGTACACCGGCAAAAAATATCAGTGCAGTGATAATTTTGTAAATTAACTTAACTTTTTCTTTTGATAAAAAATAGAGGAGGAAAAGCAACAACTCGATAATGATGGCAACCATGCCGGATGTTGACCCGGATGCTGCCAATGCAAAAATTTGCAGCATCAGCATGAATGAAAAAGCCAATCTAAAATGCGTTTTTCTGATTTCAACAATGCAAAACATGGTTAAAGGAATAGCCAGAGCCATCATTGTGCCAACATAGTTGGGATTGGAAAGCGTTCCATGTGCAGTTCCTTTTGGAAATTGAAACACCAGATTTTGTCCCATGCTTTTATAATAATCACCCAAAATTAACCATTTCCCTAACTCGGTTTTGTAAATATCCATGCCGATAAACTGAAAAATGCAGATTGCCGAGATGATCGATGTACTTATAACAAAAGCTGTAAGGACAGATTTGAGAGAAAATTTTGTTTTGACAAAAATTTGAACACTATAAGCTATGGCAATATAGGAAAACCAGGACAATGTTCCTTCATATCGATCCAGGTAACCTGACCAGGCGACATGTTTATGATCTGACAGAATAAAGGATAATAATATGGAGGCAGATAGCATGAACAATGCCAGGATGGAGGCGTTTAACTTGTATTCTGACCGGTGCTTGTAATGATTACAAATCGCTGCAAAAAGAAAAATAAGGGCACCAGTTTGTAAAAAGAATGCCTTATAAAAAGAAAAAAAATCCCCTGTGGTTTTTGCACCTCTGTAATAAGGAAGCATTTCAGAAGGAATGCTGACAGGTTTCATAAAGACTATCAGAGGTAAAATAAAGATCCATATTGCAAATACCAGGGACCAACTCTTATCTGGGATGGATAGTGATTTCAGAGATGTCCGTGTGCAAGGCCCTTTGTACAAAAGGTTTACCGTGAAAATGGAAAAACAGAATTCAGAACTCAGGATTCAGAATTCAGTAGAAAATCGGTAAAATCATTTTCATTCCTGGGGGTGAACATCTCGGAATGAT
>DFZE01000140.1 GCA_002382065.1 Desulfobacteraceae bacterium UBA4064 | reverse complement strand
CCCAGAAAAACGAGGTCTGCAATCGCTTGCCGGTCCGGTTTCTTGACAGGTGAAACACTTTTTCGTAACGTATTTGCCGGAGGTAAAAGATAACCAAGATGCAGAACAATCTGTCCCCGAGCCTGTCGCAACGACTGGTTCAACTGGCTGAAAAACGGATGAAGGTGCTATCCCTGGATCCGGAATCGGCCATGAATGAAATTATTTCCGACACGGATTCCCAGGCACTGGTGCATTCATTTTCAGAGGCCGACCTCTATCTGCTGGTGCGAAAAATCGGTCTTTCTGATGCACTGCCCCTTCTTTCACTGGCTTCCAACCGCCAGTGGGAGTTCATGGTGGATATGGACTGCTGGAAAAAGGACCGGATTGAAGACCACGCCCTGATCCATTGGCTGTATTTCCTGATTACGGCGGATTCCGACCGTTTTATCGGCTGGTTTTTACACGAACAACTCGAACTGGTTGAACGGTATCTGTTTCACAATATGGAACTGTATGTCAGGGAGCATGACCAGGATCCATCCGAATTTCCGGAAGATGCCATCACGCTGGATCAGGTGTATTATTTCAGGGCGCGGCCCATCACAACCGCATTGAATGATGGTGATTCAGATGTGGCAACAGATGAGCGGGAGCAGTTTCTGAGCCTGTTTCTCGATCGGCTGGCACGATACGATCATACGACATTTGTGAATGTGATGATGGAAAGCCGTGGGGTTCTGAGTGCCGAAATCGAAGAGGAACTGTATCGTCTGAGAAATGTGCGTCTTGGAGAAAAGGGGTTTTTGCAGTTTGATGAAGCCATTGGCATTTACCAACCCATCAGCCCGCAACAACGCAGACCCAGACCCGTGAAACCCCCAAAAACCGGATCCGGATTTGAAACCGGACCCATTCCCCATTATGCTCAGCGGGTATTGATGGCGGAAAACCGGTTGATGCCGGCTGCGACCCTGTTGCGGGATGAGCCCCTGTTTACCGATGTGATCCTGGAATTGACGGCCCTGGCAAATCAAATGGCCGTGGCAGACCAGAAAGAAATAGCGTCCCAGGCCGATCTGGATGCCATTGTCAACAAAATTCGGGGGTATCTCTGCATTGGCATCGAGGTGCTGTCACATGGCGATTTTTCCCCGGCATTTGCTGCCGCCACCATACGGACCACCATGATCCAGGATATCTTCCGTATCGGGTATGGACAGGCCCTGACACTCAAATGGCGTGCGGAAAAATGGATTAAAAAGAGCTGGTTTTTCAATCAGGGCCTGGCGCTCGGTTTCTGGACTGAGGCCGGAATGGGCCTGTTGGGCGGGTTGCTTCTGAAGCGCCCACTGTATTTCGATAATTATCAAACCGGGGTTCTCTACCGGGAATTTGATTCCCTGTCCGCGATTCAGGCGTTTGGAATCGATCTGGAGGAAATCATCCAGATTGACGGGTTGCTGTCCCAACTGGCATCTCATATTCCGCGTGAGCTATTTCATCAGAAATCCGGCCGGCTTCTCAATTTCAAAAACCTGATCCTGACATTATGGGCCAGAAATGCTGCCGGGCTTGATGCAGATGGCATTGATATTGATATGGCATCATTCAGGCATTTTTTCAAAATACTGCGGGAAGATACCACATCCCATATATCCAATTCTGTTAAAACACAATTTTTCAAATGGCTGTCAACGCAATCCGGTGTGGCGCAATCCACCATCACCCGATCAATCGGCAACGCACTGGAGCGCCTGTTTGATGAGATTGAATCGGAACTGGGATCAGTTTCCGCGGCCGATCTTGATCCGCGTTTTATCGGGCTGTTCAATCTGGTGCAGCATTGAGACATGAGTCGTGAGCGTTTACCGTGAAAATGGGAAAACAGAATTCAGAAGCCAGAAGTCAGAATCCAGAATAAAAAGGTATATGTCATTTTCATACATGGGGGTGAACCTGCCGGAATGATTCATGATCGTTTACCGTGAAAATGGGCCATGATAACCGTTCCGGCCATCTGACCGTAGAGACAAGGCATGCCTTGTCTCTACAAACTCGGGCTACGATCGACCATTCATTTCCATATCCGGCGGGTGAATCCATTTGAAATAATTCATGATTGTTTACCATGAAAATATTTGTTAACCACGAAACACGCGAAAAAATGACTGCCGAAATGCGGGAATGCGGCCCTTTCATCCTTCCGCCTTTCGGAAGCCAACCTGGCCAGAATGCCGGAATGCAGCACCTTCAGTCTTCAGTCTTCAGCCTNNCTTCAGCCTATTTTGGAGTTTACCATGCGATCAGGAATTGCCGCCGTGCTTGCGATTTTTATTTTACTGATGCCGATGTCACTGTCCGCTTCGCCCGAAAATCAACTGGAACCGCTTTCCTTTCTGCCCTTATGGCGTCCCCAGGCCCAGTTTGCCGGTTTTTATGTGGCACTGGAAAAAGGGTTTTACCGTCAAAACGGCATCGACCTTCAATTCATTCAGGGTGGCCCCAACAGGTCCCCGGGCAATTACCTGATAGACGGCAAGGCCGATGTCGCCCTGCTGTGGCTGTCAAATGCCATTCAACTGGCGGCAAGCGGGGCCGATGTGGTCAATCTGGCCCAGGTGGTACAGCGTTCGGCCCTGATGATGGTATCCAGAAAATCCAGCGGCATTGTGTCTCCGGCAGATATGGAAGGAAAAAAGATTGCCATGTGGCCGGCTGACTTTCAAATTCAGCCCCGGGCGTTTTTTGCCAAATATCATCTGAATGTGCAAACCGTGACAGCCGCCAATACGCTCAATCTGTTTCTGAGAGGCGGCGTGGATCTGGCCCTGGTCATGTGGTACAATGAATTTCATACCCTGATGACCTATGGCATCGACCCGGATGAACTCAACACCATATTCTTTCCGGATTATGATCTCAATTTTCCCGAAGACGGTATTTATGTTCTGGGCGATACCTGGTTCAAAAAGGCGGATCTGCTTTGCCGCTTTGTCATGGCGTCACTTGAAGGCTGGTATTATGCGTTTGAACATCCGGATGAGGCGCTTGATATCGTCATTCCGGTTATGGAAAAAAATTTTGTTCCGGCCAATCGGATTCATCAGCGATGGATGCTCGATCGCATGCAGAATCTGATCGATCCGGGAAGAAACGGGACAAAAACCTTCGAGCTGAAGGAATCGGATTTCCAGCGGGTCTCCACTGTTCTTCATAACGACAACCTGATCATGTTTTCCCCCAATTTTGAATATTTTTCAAAAGGATGTGTTCATCATGCTAAGAAATAGCGGCATTGCATTCAAACTGGGGGTGTTTATTCTGACCGGCGTCACACTGATTTTCCTTTCGATATTTGCCGTCAATTATCTGTCTTCCCGTCGGCTGATTTTAAAGAATCTGGCAAATAATGCCGAGAATCTGACGCTGAATATTGTCAACCGCATCGATGCCGTTTTGGCGCCGATACAGAAAATACCCGAGACTGCCGCCATCTGGATTGAAAATACCGATTACACGCGTGAGGAACTTCTGGATGTTCTGGAGAAAAGCGTCAGAAACAACCCGGAAGTTTATGGCTCGGCCATTGCATTCGAACCGTATGCATTTGATTCGTCCAGTTATTATTTCTCACCCTATTATTACAAACAGGGGGACGATATCCGGTTTACCGCCATCGGCGGCAAGGATTATCACTATTTTTATTATGACTGGTATGTCGTCCCCAAAGAATTGGGTGCATCCGCATGGAGTGAACCCTATTTCGATGAAGGCGCCGGCAACATCCTGATGGCAACCTATTCCACCCCCTTTTATCGGAAAGACGGAGACCGGCGCGTTTTTACAGGGGTCATCACCATGGATGTTTCTCTGGAATGGCTGCAGAGCATCGTCGGCAATATCCATGTTCTTGAAACCGGTTATGGATTTTTGATCAGCAAAAACGGCACCTTTGTCACCCATCCATCGGCCCGTAATATCATGAACGAAACCCTGTTCAGCCTGAATGAGGAATTGTCACATCCGCATATGCGGGAGATCGGCAGAAACATGATTCAGGGCAAAACCGGTTTTACCCGGTCCAAGGACCCGGGCAGTCAGGTTGAGGGCTATCTGTACTATGCACCGGTCAATGCCAATGGCTGGTCTCTTGGCGTGTTTTTTCCGGCAGACGAGGCATTGCTCGATATCCATAAACTGAATCAGATTGTGGTGTTTCTGGCTGTTTCCGGAATTGTGATTCTGGGTATTGTCATTGTCAGTATCGCGGGTTCCATCACCCGCCCCCTGCAGCATCTGACCGGTGTTGTGCAATCCATCGCCTCGGGTAATCTGGACACGGTTCTGCCACCGGCGGTATCCCGGGATGAGGTGGGGCGATTGCGTGACGCCTTTAACCAGATGCAGATATCGCTAAAGGGATATATTCACAATCTGACCGAAACCACCGCTGCCAAAGAGCGCATCGAAAGTGAGCTGACAATTGCCCATGATATTCAAATGGGCATTCTGCCAAAAATTTTTCCCGGCCCGCCGTCCTGCCCCCAATTCAGTATCCATGCCAAACTGATTCCGGCCAGGGAAGTCGGGGGGGACCTGTACGATTTCTTTTTTCTGGATTCGGATCATTTCTGTTTTACAGTCGGGGATGTTTCGGGAAAAGGGGTTCCCGCCTCGCTGTTCATGGCCATTACCCGGACACTCATCAAAACCAAGTTCAATGCGGGCGTCGATCCGGCCACAGTCATGACACGCGTCAATGAGGATCTGTCCATGGACAACCCGTCCATGATGTTTGTGACCACTTTTGTGGGCATTCTGAATATTCGGACCGGACACCTCTGGTATTGCAATGCCGGCCACAATCCCCCCTATCTGATTGTTGCGGAAAACGATGTCCGCCCCCTGGTGTCGCCGCAGGGCATTGCGCTCGGGGTTATGGAGGGCTTTGAATTTCAGAACTCCGAAATGATGATCAGCTCCGGGCAAACCCTCTTTCTTTACACGGATGGTGTTACGGAATCCATTGACACCCGGGAAAAACAGTTTGGTGAAACCCGCCTGAAAGCCTGTTTGTCGGAATCGATTCGTCTGTCAACAGAAGACATGGTCAACGCAGTCGTTGAGCAGGTTCAGGAACATGCCGGAACAATGGCCCAGTTTGATGATATTACGGTCATGTCTTTGCGGTTTTTTGGGGCGGAATGTCAGGAGAGTAAAGGATGAATGCGGAAGGATTAAGGATGAAAGGAGCCGCTTTCTGGCTATCGGCGGTCAGGCAGTCTCAAAAAGCCGCGACATTCTGACCAACGGGCTGAAATCAAAACAGATAATTATTTTCGCGTGTTTCGTATATTTCGTAGATAAATTTTCACAATGAATTTGTAGTGTTAATTATTTCCATTATCCATATACAAAGAGGAAGCAATGCAACCCGTATCATCATTGACCGCCATATCCCCGGTGGATGGGCGCTACCGCAAAAACACCGCGGCCCTGGCAAACTATTTTTCCGAATATGCGCTGATCCGTTACCGGGTTCAGGTCGAGATCGAATATATTATCGCGCTGACGGATTTGTCCCTGCCGCAGATTGGCCGGTTTTCCGAAGCACAGAAAGCCGCAGTCCGCTCGGTTTATCAACGATTTCAGCCCGAAGACGCACAGGCCATAAAAGACATCGAAGCCGTTACCAATCACGATGTCAAGGCCGTGGAGTATTACCTGCGGGACATATTTGACAAACTGGATTTATCCGGGTGGAAGGAATTTATTCATTTTGGCCTCACATCCCAGGATATCAACAATACTGCCCTGCCGCTCAGCCTGAAAGATGCGGTTCAGAAGGTGTTTTTTCCGGAGTTGAACCAACTGACAGATGCCCTGAAAACACGGGCCGACCAGTGGCAGGCCATTCCCATGCTGGCCAGAACACATGGTCAGCCGGCATCCCCGACCCTTTTGGGAAAGGAAATTCTGGTGTTTATCGAACGCATCGAAGGCCAGATCCGACTTCTGAATCAGATCCCCTTTTGCGCCAAATTTGGTGGGGCTACCGGGAATTTCAATGCGCATCATGTGGCATGGCCGAACATTGACTGGCCGGCATTCGCAGATCGGCTGATCCAGGGTGCTCTGGGACTGACCCGCACCCGGATCACCACACAGATCGAACCCTATGATCATCTGGCGGCATTTTGCGATGGCATCAAACGCATCAATACCATTCTGATCGATATGTCCCGGGACATGTGGGCCTATATCAGTCTCAATTACTTCCGGCAGGAAATTCGGGCCAGGGAAGTGGGATCATCGACCATGCCGCACAAGGTCAATCCCATTGATTTTGAAAACGCAGAGGGTAATCTGGGCGTGGCCAATGCCATTTTCGAACATTTGTCCGCCAAGCTGCCCATATCCCGATTTCAGCGGGATCTGACCGATTCCACTGTCACGCGCAACATTGGGGTGCCCATCGCACATACCCTGATCGGCATCAAATCCCTGGTTCGCGGGCTGAACCGGTTGATGGTAAATGAATTGGCCATAACCCGGGATCTGGAAAACAACTGGGCCGTGGTCGCCGAGGGCATTCAGACGGTTTTGCGCCGGGAAAATTATCCGGACCCCTATGAGGCCCTGAAGCAACTGACCCGGACCCATGCGGAAATCAATCGGGAAGCCATCCGGTCTTTTATTGAATCCCTGGATGTTTCCGATGCAGTCAAGGATGAATTGAACCGGATTACCCCGCAAACCTATGTGGGCAAAGTCATTTAGGAGCCTTCAGTCCGATAGCGGGGGAAAATCCCCCTGGAAAAAGGGCGAATTGCAGCATTTCCAAATTTGGCAGTGAAAATGGAAAAACAGAAGTCAGAAGACAGAATTCAGAATAAAAAGGTATATGTCATTTTTATGGGGGTGAATCAATCCGAAATGATTGGCTGGTTCCCAAGTGGAGCTTGGGAACCAGCCCAAAGCCGGTATTTTTATGGCTGGGGGTGAACCTACCGTGTAGAGACAAGGCATGCCTTGTCTCTACAATCCCAATCCCGGTCGCAACCATTGACCCCATCCAAACCATCGGAAGCCATCGCGTGACAAGCCGTATTCATCCTTTTTGCAAATCGAGTAGTGAGAATCCGTCTATCCATCCGACGGCTGCTCTGCTGAAATGCTGAATGCCGCCCCTTCAGTCTTCCGCCTTCAGCCTTCTACCTTTTTCACCAATGCGGGTGAACCGCTTCGATGCGCAAATATCCATACCCCTGTTTAAAATTGGAATTGCAGATTATATTTGTGGCATAAATACTGCTTACCTGCTATATTGCAAAATTATATCAGTGAACATTCGGTTCGCTGAGTCAATCCGCAAAGAAATTTGCAAAGCATCATCGAGCTGAGAGTGCAACTTGGCTTAATGAAGTCAAGGAGATCATTTTCAGTGAGTTTTGAACAATTTGGTTTTGATTTACGCATTGCTGCAGGCATTCAGGCAGCAGGTTACACCATCCCCACCCCCATTCAGCAACAGGCCATCCCGATTGTACTCCAAAAACGCGATATATTGGGTCTGGCCCAAACCGGGACCGGAAAAACAGCAGCTTTTGTACTGCCGATTCTGCAGCACCTGACCCGGCGCTCGTCAAATCAGATACGGGTCCTTATCGTTTCACCAACCCGTGAACTTGCCGAACAGACGCATCAGGCCATTGTCAGCTTGGGCAAAAAGACCGGCGTTCGCTGTGTTTCCATTTATGGCGGGGTCAGCAAAGGGCCTCAGATATCCGCACTTCGACGCGGCGTCGATATCATTGTTGCCTGCCCGGGGCGATTGCTGGATCACATCAACGACGGCAAAATCAATTTAGCAGACGTCGAGATGCTGGTGCTGGATGAAGCGGACCGGATGTGTGACATGGGGTTTCTGCCGGACATTCATCGCATTCTCAAGTATCTGCCGGAAAAACGGCAGACACTTTTTTTCTCTGCCACCATGCCCAAGGATATCCGCAAACTGGCCGACACCATTCTCCACGAGCCCGCTGTCGTTCAGATCGGACTGATAGCACCGGCCAAAACCGTATCCCACGCACTGTATCCGGCGCCGGACAGCCTGAAAACCAAGCTGTTGCTGGCAATGCTGCACCAGACGCGGACCGGACGAGTCCTGATTTTCACGCGCACCAAGCGTCGTGCCCGCAACCTTGCCCTCGATCTGGAAAATCGTGGATTCCGTGTTTCCGCCATGCAGGGCAATATGGCCCAGAACCGTCGTCAGGAAGCAATCAACGGGTTCCGGGATGGCAAATATGATTTTCTGGTTGCCACAGATATTGCTGCACGCGGTATCGATGTGTCGGAAATTTCACATGTCATCAACTACGACATGCCGGATACCGTGGATGCCTATACCCATCGTATCGGCCGTACGGGTCGCGCCTGTCAGTCCGGCGAGGCCTTCACCTTTGCAGGACAGGCGGATGCCCCGATGGTCCGCGAGATTGAAAAGGTCCTGGGGCGTATCGAGCGACGCCGTTTGCCCGATTTTGATTATGGCAATTTTACGCCGGAAAATCAGTTCAGCCCGGGCATGCCGATGCCACTGCAATCCGGCCGCAGCAATCCCGGTCAGTTCCGCAGCAACAGCGCGCCACGACGGCCGCAAACCCGGTTCTCCCAGCGATCAACTGGCGTTCAGGCAAAATCCCGCTAAATTGATTCAGTTTTGAGATATCAGATATGGGTAGTGAGAAGCAGTCAGGCCACCTGACTGCTTCTCTGTTATCGGTGTCGGACTCGGGATCGGATTTGATATTGCCGCACAGTGGTGCCGGTAGTCAGGAATTCGGCTCCTTTCACCCTTCTCCCTTCAGTTGAAACTTCATCACGTTCAAAATTCCTGCGTCATGTTTACCCCCGTCCATGCTTTGAAAATGACCTGCCGCTCAAAACCTTCCTGTGCAACTTAAATCGTGTTCCCATGTTGACATTTCATGCCGTCATGCCATAGTATTTTACAATAGGCACATCATAAAATTGAAAAGAGGTGTACAGTGAAAATGCTCAAATCAGTGGGGCGCAGCGGACAGATTTCCCTGGGCAAACAATATGCAGGTAAAACCGTTTTGATTGAACAGATCGAAACCGGCGTATGGCTCCTGAAGATTGGTGAATTCATCCCCGTCAGCGAACGCTGGCTTCACGATCCTGCAGTTTCGCAGGATTTAAATGAAGCCATTGCCTGGGCCGAGAAGCATCCGCCACAGGACAGCGACTTGAGCGCGCTTGAATCCAGGATGAAATCATGAAATCAGACGCATTGGAATGTGTCCGACTCCATCTGAACAATCCCGTTTTCCAGAGGCAATTATTGGCCCTTCAGAAAATCGACCAATTGGGCGTGTTGAATACCCTTCGGAAAATTTCAGCAATGACCTGGCGACAAATCCATGAAGATTCAGGTTTGCGGTGGGAGGCTGTTATTTCCCGCAAGGGGCCACAAGGTGAGAGGCTCTACAGCTTTCGGATTACAAAAGGCTTTCGAGGCGTAGCCTTTCGGGAGAACGTCTGGATGCGTATTTTATCCCTGCATCCTGACCATGACTCAGCCTACAAGGGATGATTCCTATCCCAGACCTCGTTTTTCTGGGTCAA
>DFZE01000155.1 GCA_002382065.1 Desulfobacteraceae bacterium UBA4064 | reverse complement strand
GAAGGCAGCAGGGAGGGGATAGGCCATTTTAGGCCATCCCCGACCGATAACGCACCCAAAATCTTTATCTGGAAAGCAATATTTTCATTATCATGGATTATTGAGGTTGCCAAAAGAAAAATCACGGTGTAATCACAGCGCCTGTGAAACGAACCCGGTTCCGGATGATCTGGCGGACAAATTCAGCCGGTTGACGGGTTCACCGGGAACCCTCTTGCCTTTGGGTGATATTTGTGTCAGAAATATAAGAAATGTCCGGCTTCACTCGCGTAGTTCCTGAAAAGAATCCTTCTTTCGAAAAAAAATCGAAATCCGAAACATCTGATTTCTCAAAAATTGCAAACCATGATACGAATCAACGACATCATAGACAAAGTGACCGATAACCATCCGGATATGGATATCGATATCATCGAGCGGGCCTATATCTATTCAGCGCGGGTGCATGATGGCCAGGTGCGGCTGAACGGTGAACCGTATCTGTCTCATCCCCTGGAGGTGGCCGGCATTCTGGCGGATATGAAGCTTGACTCGGTCAGCATCGCGGCGGGCCTTCTCCATGATGTCATCGAGGACACCCATGCCACGGCTGAAGAAATCATGGAAATGTTCGGCCCCGAAGTGCGGCATATCGTATCCGGTGTGACCAAACTGAGTTCGCTGAACTTCAGCAGTTCCCAGGACCGTCAGGCAGAAAGCATTCGAAAGATGCTGTTGGCGATGGCCGATGATATCCGGGTGATTCTGATCAAACTGGCAGACCGGATACATAACATGCGAACCCTTCAGTTTCATCGGACCGAGAAACGCAAACAGGAAATTTCTCAGGAAACCCTGGATATCTATGCACCGATCGCTTCCCGGCTTGGCATATACTGGATCAAAAACGAGCTTGAAGATATTTCGTTCAAATATATTCTGCCAGAAGAATATGAAACGATCAAAAACAAACTTCTCAGAGACAGGCAGGAGCGCGAGGAATATATTCAGACCGTCAAGGGAATGATTCAGGAGGTCATGGCGGAACATCATCTGAAAGGTGAAGTTCTGGGACGCTATAAAAATCTATACAGCATTTATCGGAAAATGGTCAACCAGGGCCTGCCATTTGAAGAAATTTATGACATCAATGCATTCCGGATCATTCTTGATTCTGTGGCCCAATGCTATGCGGCCATGGGATTCATTCACGCAAAATGGCAACCCATCGACGGAAAAATCAAGGATTATATCGGTCGGCCCAAATCCAACATGTACCGGTCACTTCATACAACCGTGATCGGCCCGAACGGGCGGCGGGTCGAAATCCAGATCCGGACCTGGGAAATGGACCGGGTTGCCAAATCCGGAATTGCCGCTCACTGGAGCTACAAGGAAGGTCGGCCGGCCAATGAACAGGCGGCCAGACAGTTTGCCTGGATACAGGAACTGATTGAAAACCAGAAGAATATCAATAACCCGAAGGAATTCATGGAAAATGTCCGGATGGATCTCTTTCCGGACGAGGTGTATGTGTTCACGCCCAGAGGCGATGTCAAAACCCTGCCAAAGGGCGCAACACCGGTGGATTTTGCCTATCTGATTCATACAGAGGTTGGAAACCAGTGTACCGGCGCCAAAATCAATGGACGGATCGTCCCGCTGCATTACCAGATGCAAACCGGGGACAGCATCGACATCATCACCACCAAAAATCACATGCCCAGCCGGGACTGGCTGTCTTTTGTCAAGACCGTCAAGGCCAAATCCAAAATTCTTCAGTTCATCCGGTCCCAGGAAAAAGACCGCAGCATCAGTCTGGGCCGGGAAATGTGCGAAAAGGAATTCCGCAAGCATCACGAAAATTTCAACGAAACCGCCAAATCCCCGGAAATGGATGGCATCATTCAGTATTTTGGTTTCAAGAATCTGGATGATCTGTTGGCCAGTGTGGGATACGGTCGAATCACACCGCTTCAGATTCTTCGAAAAGTGGCACCCCGGGCAGATCTGGAAACGACCCAGGAATCCCTGATCGAAAAAATCATCAGCAAGGTCACCCGTAAAAAGACAAAAACCGGCGTGGTCGTAAAGGGGATGGATGATATTCTGGTCAAATTTGGAAAATGCTGTGAGCCGGTTCCCGGAGATCCGATAACCGGATATATCACCCGGGGATATGGTGTGACCATTCATCGGCAGAGTTGTGTCAATGCGATGAACATGAATCCGGAAAGACGGATCGATGTGGACTGGAACGAGGAGATTTCAGAATCCTACCCGGTCAAGATTCAGATCACCTCTCAGGACCGGGTGGGACTTCTGGCGGATTTGACATCCATCATCAGCAAGAGCAAGGCCAATATCATGGCAGTCAATTCAAAAACCGGTGACAATAAAATTGCAGAAAGTCAATTTACCATAGCGGTCAAAAACACGGAACATCTGAACCGGTTGATGTCAGATATCCGAAAAATCAAGGCTGTCATGGATATCAGGCGGCTGGAGCACTAAAAATATGTGATACGCTGTCCGAATTATAGTGGTCCCCAAATTTCGGACAATGGTTTAAGATGGTAACCTGCTAAGAAAGGAGCAGGTAATGACGGAAAAGAATCGCAAGAATTTCAGCAGTCAGTTCAAAGCAAAGGTGGCAATTGAATCGATCCGGGGGATAAAAACGGTTAACGAAATCGCTCAGGAGTTTGGAGTACATCCGACACA
>DFZE01000026.1:6938-7370 GCA_002382065.1 Desulfobacteraceae bacterium UBA4064 | reverse complement strand
GGAAAATTCCCTGAAGGGGCCTGCATCGCTTTTTCCAACAATCGTCATGATTGCCCCAGATTTTGATGTAGCGGGTTTTTTCCGGGTCCCGGCCATGAAACTTGGCCAGGCGGTCATACACCGAGGTGTGGGTGATGTAAATCTGGGGAAATCGCTTGGTTTCCCACAGGTCTTCGGCGTCTCCCAGTTCGATCAGGGTGAAGCCTTGGTCATGATAATAGTCCAGTGCGCAGTTGAAGATCAGGGAATTGGCGGCAAAGTCGTNNGCCTGCATGATATCAGCATATTCGACATGGTCATTTTGCCTGTCCCATATGGTTGTCCAATTTTTGAAATACGTAGCAGATACGGGAATGAGCCGGGTTGTTCAAAATCGGGTGTCAAAGCCTATTGCATAGTGAGAAACGTTTTTCAACAGATATTTGCAATGGG
>DFZE01000026.1:0-6866 GCA_002382065.1 Desulfobacteraceae bacterium UBA4064 | reverse complement strand
GACGGGTTCCTTTTTGATAATATGAGGCCCCCTGACCGTTTGGCGGCTGGTCAGCCTGAATGCTTGTTGCGGCACCTTCAGCCTTTTTATCGATAACGGATGAACCTGCCGGATTGACAGACAAAAAATATCCTGATAGAAAACCCCCTGCTCCTGCCCCCGAAAAAGCCCAAACGATTTCACAAATTGAGTGAATGCCAACCGGAAGTGTGTTATAAAATCCAGTCAGTGGCGCAAACGGGTGCGTCTGAAAGCCTGTATATAAGGCTGGCGGAAAAAAATAAATCCACATCTTGCTTGTCTNNCCAAAATCCGTCGCAATCCAGTGGATTTATTTATTTTCGACAGCCTAATCGAAAGGATATGCTCATGAAACGGCTGACAGCCTCAACAGCCATCATCCTGTGGGTGCTCCTGATACAATCGGCAGCCGGGGTGGTTGCCGGTACATCCAACATGCCGGATGGATTCGTATATCTGTCGGATATCGATGCCGGTATTGCTGTCGAGCTGCGATACTGCACATCGTACAATTTTTTGGGTCAGCCGGTAAGGGGCTATCTGGCGCCCAAGTGCATCCTGACACGGCCGGCAGCCCTCGCCCTGAAAAAAATTCAGGAAGAGCTCAAACCCTTTGGACTGGGCCTGAAAGTGTTTGACGCCTATCGTCCGCAACAGGCAGTCGATCACTTTGTGGCATGGGCCAAGGATATCGATGACACCCGGATGAAACAGGCATACTATCCGAATGTGGAAAAACAGAACCTGTTCAGGGATGGATATATTGCCGCAAAATCCGCGCACAGCCGGGGCAGCACCGTGGATCTGACAATCATCTCGCTGGTCAATCCGCCACATGTGGCGCTGGATATGGGCAGCGGATTTGATTTTTTTGGTCCGGAATCCTGGCCGGACCATCAAAACCTGACACCAGCCCAGCGAAGCCACCGCATGCTGCTTCAGACGTTAATGAAAAAACACGGATTTGAACCGTATGACAAGGAGTGGTGGCATTTCAGGCTGATCGATGAGCCATTTCCTGCCACCTGGTTCAATTTCCCGGTGCAATGATCTGTATGCACCCCATTTTACCATTTAAACAGGNNATATCAGACCATGTCCTGTCCCGTTCTGTCCGGGCGCTGCGCTTCAATATCCATATGGAAAACGAATGATATGAAATCCGGAAACCTGATCGTTTTTGACATGGATGGTGTCATTGTGGATGTATCCGGTTCATACTGCGAGGTGCTTCAAAAAACAGCCGCGCTTTTTTTTCGGGATGCCCGACATGCCGATCTATTGCCCGATCCCCTGTTTGAACGGTCTGACCTGGCACAGATCAAACACGGAGGCGGGTGGAACAATGACTGGGATCTGACCCATCGGGTTATCAGCCTGCTTCTGAGCCGGGTCGATGTTCCGGCAATCCCGGACGATATGTCATGGGACATCTACCGGCAGGTGATTGCAGATAGCGATGTTACCCAACTGGGACACTATCTTCGGGAAACCGGAACCCCGCTGTTTCATCTGCACCAGCATCACCAGAATGGCGCCCACCCCTTTGCGGACAGGTGCTATCAGAACGATATCGGCGCCGGAAACATCATCCGGCAGATGTTTCAGGAGATGTATCTGGGCCGGGAGCTTTTTGAAACCATTTATAAGACACCTGCCCGGACATGCACCGGGCCCGGATATATTTTTCAGGAAGACCTGCTGCTTCCAGCCCCGTTCATCCAGAAACTGGCAGAAGAAAATACACTCTGCATTGCTACCGGAAGACCATTTACAGAGGCTTTTTTTACCTTGAACCGGTTTGGCATTCATAATTTTTTTTCACGCATGGCAACACTGGATGACTGCCTGATGGCCGAAAACTGGCTGGCGGAAACAGAATCCCGCCAGGTGTCATTGAGCAAACCCCATCCCTATATGCTCAATGCCATTGCCGCGGATATGGGAAGTCTGTCAAGTTCCCGATTTTATATTGGTGACATGCCCGATGATATGGAGGCAGCCCTGCGGTCTGACTATGCCTATACCGCGGTGGGGTGCCTGTTGTCCGCACCCGGTTCGGATACGCTGAAACAAAAACTGGTGGATGCGGGCGCCCACTCGGTGATCGAATCGCTTCAGGAACTGGAATCCCTGATCCGGTAACGGATGCATCGGGTGAAATGAACGCCGGGAGCATCCCGTTGCGAGTGAAAGATAATTTTCCAATGCGTTCCCCTGATAACAAAGGAAGATGACCAGAGGATGAAAAAACGGATCAAACTGATTTCGTGGAATGTGAACGGATTGTCTGCGGCCATGAAAAAAGGATTTTCAGAGTCTTTCATATCGTTTAACGCCGACATTGTTGCCATACAGGAGACCAAACTGCAGGAATCCAAACTGACAGAAGAAATGGAATCTCTTGACAATTATCAGTCTTACTGGTCATTTTCCAGGGTAAAAAAAGGTTACAGCGGTGTGGCCACCTATACGCGCATCAATCCGCTCGATGTCCGGCATGGCATGGGCAGGCCGGAATACGATGATGAGGGCCGGATTTGTGAAATCGATTTCGGGGATTTCATTTTCCTGAATGTCTATTTCCCGAACGGCGGTGACAAGAAAATTGATGACGCAACCGCCTTCATGCAGACCGACGACGGCAAACGGCTGGTCTATAAACAGAATTTTTACCGGGATTTTTTTGATTATGCCGATGCCCTGCGGCAGGCCGGAAGAAGCCTGATCATTGCAGGCGATTACAATATCGCCCACAATGAAATTGACCTGAAAAATGCAAAAGCAAACGAAAAATATTCCGGCTTTCTGCGGATCGAGCGGGACTGCATAGACCGGATCGTGAACAATGGATATGTCGATACATTTCGGCACCTGCATCCGGATACGGTCAAATACAGTTGGTGGACCTACCGGTTTGGCGCCAGATCCCGGAATGTCGGGTGGCGCATCGATTATTTTTTTGTCTCGCCGGATATCATTGAAAAAGGGTGGCTTCAGGATGCATTTATCGATAACGGGATCATGGGTTCGGATCACTGCCCGATCGGTTTGGTGCTGGAAATCTGAAAATCCCAATCCTGAAATCCATAAAAACAAAACTCTCTATTGACAGGTTTACCGGAAACTGATTATTTAACTGTTCTGTTTTAAAATCCGGCGGGAATGAATTGCCCGCCTGTTTTTTCAGAAACAATTAGGTTGGTCCGGTCGGAAAAAATACATTAACCAATGATCTGAAAGGAGATTTACCGGAAATGGGTGGCAAGAAAAAGGAAGAAAAGCAGAAACCTCTGGATAAAATGACCGTCAAGGAATTGCGGGATCTGGCCAAGCAGGAAACCGATATTCAGGGTGTTTATGGCATGAACAAACCCGAGTTGATCAGCGGAATCAAGAAAGCCAGAGGCATCGAAGAAACAGCTCCAAAAAAATCAGATACATCGGTCAGAGAAATCAAACATAAAATGAGGGCGTTGCGCGTGGTTCGTGAATCCGCCCTGAAGGAAGACAACAGCCGTATGGCGGAAATTATCAAAAAGCGAATCAGCCGCCTGAAGAAAAAAACCCGAAAGGCCGCCTGATGCCGGAATGTCATGACACATGATGATTTCTCCCAAATCCCTGGCATTTGATATCGATGGGGTTCTGGCAGACACCATGACCCTGTTTCTGGATATTGCGGCGTCCGAGTATCAGATACGGGGGATATCCTATGAGGATATTACCTCTTATCGGTTGGAAGACTGTCTGTCCCTGGATTCTGCCATCATCAACCGCATTATCACACAGATTCTGGATGGCAACTATTCGGTTCCACTGGCGCCGATTACCGGTGCATCAGAGGTGCTGGTTCGTCTGGGAAAACAGTATGGCCCGGTGCTGTTTGTAACGGCCCGACCCTATACAGGCCCCATTACGGACTGGATTCAACAGATACTGCTTCTGAAATCACATGAATTCGATATCGTCGCCACCGGTGCATTTGAAGCCAAGGCAAGCGCCCTTCATGAAAGAGGGATAACCCATTTTATCGATGACCGCCTGGAAACCTGTTTTACATTGAAAACCGCCGGAATTGAACCCATTGTGTTTCGCCAACCCTGGAACCGGCAGAAACACCCCTTTCTGGAGGTTTCATCCTGGCAGGAAATCGATGCCATCATTTCATGGCAACCCGATCAGACAGACACCGATGAAGCCGCTGATTGACCGGTTTGTGGAATCCCTGGCCTCTGAAAAAGGCTATTCCATACATACCTGTCAGGCCTATCAGCATGATCTGGAAGAATTTGCCGAGATTTGCGCCGGGCTGCTCAATAAAGACATACCGGATATTCAGGCGGACGCCATTGATGCACTGATCATTCGGGGATACCTGGGACGGCTGTATTCGTCCAATAAAAAATCTTCCATTGCCAGAAAACTGTCGGCCATTCGATCGTTTTACCGGTTTCTGATAAGACGGAGCCTGATCGACACAAATCCGGCAGAATCGGTGCGAACCCCGAAACAGGACAAGCCGATTCCTGTCTGGCTGGCAGTGGATGACATGTTTCGCCTGCTGAACGGCGTGGATGTTTCGACACTATTGGGGACACGGGATGCCGCCATGCTGGAAACCCTGTACTCGACCGGCATACGGGTCTCCGAGCTGACCGGGATAAACCTGTATGATGTGGATTCGGCCCAGGGGCTGATCCGCATTCGGGGGAAGGGAAACAAGGAGCGTATGGCACCGATCGGAAACCGGGCGCTCAATGCCATCCGGTTATACCGGGAACGCCTGGCAACAGATACCGGAATCGGGAGTCAAATCAATGGTCCGGTTTTTCTGAATGATCGCGGCACACGCATCACGCCCCGGTCGGTTCAGCGGATTCTGAATAACTGGGCAAAACAGACCGGTATTCTTTTTCCCATTTCGCCGCACAAACTGCGGCATTCGTTTGCAACCCATATGCTGGATGCCGGGGCCGGTCTTCGGGAAGTCCAGGAGCTTCTGGGACATCAGAGTCTGTCCACAACCCAGAAATACACCCATGTCAGTATGGACCGGTTGATGGAAGTGTATGACCGGGCGCATCCCAGAAAATGAAACAATATTATGACGGGATGTTTTTACCGAGTCGTTTTGATCTGTTATACTTTGAACGGTCACAATCTGCTGGGTCCTTATACAGAAGTCAGAATACAGAATTCAGAATACAGAATTCTGTTTTTCCACATTTATTGACCGACATCAGCATATGTCCTTTGGGTCCTGTGTTGCACCAACCCTGAAATACTGGATTACCTAAAATCATGAATTTTCACGGAACCACGATACTGGCAGTCCGGCATCATGGCAAGGTGGCGTTGGCCGGCGATGGGCAGGTCACGCTGAATGATACCATTGTCAAGCATCATGCAAAAAAAGTCAGACGCATTTATCACGATAAAATCATTGTGGGCTTTGCCGGATCCACAGCCGATGCGTTGACCCTGTCGGAAAAGCTGGAGGCCAGGCTGGACCGGTATAACGGCAACCTGACACGTGCCGCCGTGGAGATGGCCAGAGACTGGCGAAGTGACAAATTTCTTCGAAAACTGGAAGCCCTGATGATCGCCGCGGACGATTCCCGAACCTTTCTGCTGTCTGGAAACGGAGATATCATCGAACCCGATGACGCGGTGATCGGTATCGGCTCCGGCGGTGTGGCGGCTCAGGCTGCTGCAACCGCCCTGATCCGGTTCACCGATATGGGACCGGTTGATATTGTGAAACAGGCCATGTCAATTGCCGCATCCCTTTGTGTTTATACCAACTCTGAAATCACCATAGAAGAAATATAATCCATGGATTTATTGAAGCCATCCGAAATCGTTTCCGAACTGGACAAATATATTATCGGCCAGCATGATGCCAAAAGATCCGTGGCCATTGCCCTCCGCAACCGGTGGCGACGACAGCAGGTTCCCCCGGAACTTCGGGATGAAATCGCCCCCAAAAACATTATCCTGATCGGCCCGACCGGCGTTGGAAAAACCGAGATTGCCAGACGGATATCCAAACTGACCGATTCCCCGTTTCTCAAGGTCGAGGCATCCAAATTTACAGAAATCGGCTATGTGGGACGGGATGTGGAATCCATGGTCCGGGATCTGGTCGAAATGACCATCGGCATGATGAAATCCCGTGAACAGGAAATCGTTCAGCCCAGGGCTGTTTCCATTGCGGAAGAACGGATGCTTGACCTGCTGCTGCCCAAACCCAGACCCCAGCCAGGCACTAACGATTCACCCAAGGAACTGGAACTGGTCGGCGCCTCCGCTGATGAACCGGCCTCCACCCGGGAAAAGCTTCGGGGCATGCTGAGAGCCGGAAAACTGGACAGCCGGTTTGTGGATCTGGATGTGGCGGATCGGTCCATGCCGACCATCGAGGTGTTTTCCAACATCGGCATGGAAGAGATGGGTATCAATTTCAAGGATATGCTTAGCGGCCTTCTTCCCAGGAACACCCGCCGCCGGAAACTCAAGGTGCCGGAGGCCATGAAAATCCTGACCCAGGAAGAAGCCCAGAATCTCATTGACATGGACAAAATTGTCAGTCAGGCCATCCAGAAAGTGGAACAGTCCGGCATCATTTTTCTGGATGAAATTGACAAGGTGATCAGCCGGGGCGGGGCTCAGGGCCCGGATGTTTCCCGTGAAGGAGTCCAGCGGGACCTGTTGCCCATTGTCGAAGGCTCGACCGTAAACACCCGGTACGGGCCGGTGAAAACCGATCATGTGCTGTTTATGGCGTCCGGGGCATTTCACACGGTCAAGCCGTCGGACCTCATTCCGGAGCTTCAGGGCCG
>DFZE01000244.1 GCA_002382065.1 Desulfobacteraceae bacterium UBA4064 | reverse complement strand
GCCTGCCGCCTCACTGCGTTGCAACAGGGCTTCAATTTGCCGCCCCTTTTCTTCGCTGCGCAGCAGTGACTGGGCAAGTGTGGTGTTTTTGATGATAACGACCACCATGGTCAGCATAAAAATCATCAGCACGACCGTCATGATGTCGGTAAAACTTGGCCACAGGATGATTTCGCCGTTGCGGTTATCCCGGTTGATTCTCAGATCGGTGAATGTATCGAATCTGTGCATATCAAAAAGTCCTCCGTCAACGTTATGGTTTGAGGCGGAAGCCTTCGATCAGGATATCCTGAAGCGCTTTCAGGCGGCTGATCACCTTTCCGGTTGCATCGAGATGGCTGTCATGCTGACCCAGCAGGCCATCCAGTTTTTCCAGGGCCCGGGTGTTATGGCTGTTGAGATCTGTGAGTGCCTGCGAGATAAAGCCGGCGCCTTTCTGTATTTCGGTGATCAATGCCTGCAACTGCCGGATCAGTTGGGCAGTCTGGTGATTGATTGTGTCGGTGTCGAAAGCGAATCGGGGAATGACATGTATCAGTACGGCCTTTTCGATTTTGCTGAGCAGACAGGTCTGAATATCGGTGAGTCTTCCATAAAAATACGAATAGATAAAAAAGCAGACAATGGCAGTGGCAGTGGTTGTCAAGGCGGTGTTCATCCCCGAGAGCATAATCGCCATTCCCTCTGTGGGGACTGCCGACCCCAGGGTCCGGGTGGCGCCCACAAGCGCGAAAATCATGGACACGATGGTGCCGAAAACGCCGGTGAGAATCAGGATGTTGTTGACGAATCGGGGATATGACGACCAGACACTCTGTTCGGCAACCATGATCGATGAAAGGGCGCCATGATGGATGGGGACATGACGGTCGAATAGTTCCTGAATTTCCTCAATGCGTCCGGCAATGATGGATCGGGGTTCAAGTTCCGCCATGGCGCCTTGGATATCTGTGCCGCGCGCCATGCATTCCGTGAATTCGGCCAGTTGTTTTTCATCAAAATCATAACTGCCAAAAGCCTGAAACAGTTTCCATACTCCTGTGGCAAAAACAGTTGCAATGGCGCCATTGAGAAGAATGTTTCGGATATCACTCAGGTAAACAGCCCGAACCAGATCCCATCGCAACAGGCTGGCAGCGGCAACACCAACAGCCCCAACCGCCAGAACGACCAGCAGTTGGACCTGTGCCTGCTGACTTTGGGTTTGAAATTTTTTCATCATAAGCCTCCTTCGATCACAATCGGTTGCCGTGAAAATACATCTTCAGTCAATTTGAGTCGCAGCCAGAAACCCGCCATGAATGGCGTCATTCAGTTTGCCGGGTTTGATACAATCCCCGACCGTCACAAACGGGATGCCCCACGATCTGGCGGCTTCGGACAATGTCGTTACCGGCCGTGATCCGGAAGCGATGATGATGGAATCGAACTGCTGCTGAAGGGTTTTGCCTTCGGTTTCATAGCTTACCAACCCCTTTTTGATTTCAGTGACTTTGGAACTGGTTTTGATTTTGACACCATGCCGTTTCAGCCGGTCCGTCAGAATCCATTTGGTGGACTTTCCCACATCGGCTCCGGCTTTGGGCAGCATTTCAAATACGGTCACCCGGGATGATCCATGAAACAGAAGCTCCTTCAGTCGTTCCGGATTTTCCGCATCATAGGCGAACAGAAAATGCAGAATTTCCGGATTGATGACGCCTTTTGCCGCAACAAACATGGCGGTTTCCAGACCCACGGCCCCGCCGCCGATAATGGCCACTTCTTTTCCCAGAAACGGGTTATCCCGCAACACGGACCAGGATGTCATCACCCCGGCATCCCTGGCGCCCGGAATGGGCGGAATCAGGGGTTCGGCCCCTTCGGCAATGATCAGAAAATCGGGCTTGTGATTCCGAATTAGACTTTCGTCCACAGGGGTGTTGACACACAGGGGAATGTGATATTTTTGAATCATGGCCCGATAGTATCGTATAAATTCAAGCAGTTCCCGCTTGTGTGGCGGAGCTCCCGCCATCCATATCTGTCCCCCGATATCCGATCCTTTTTCATACAGGGTGACCCGATGTCCGGCCCGGGTGGCGGTGACTGCGGCTTCCAACCCGCCCGGCCCCGCGCCCACCACCATGACCTGCTTGGGATGTCGGGTTGTCTGAATGATCCGCTCGCCTTCAAATCCGGCTTGGGGATTGCCCACACAGAACACGGGCTTGCCGCTGAATACCTGATCCGTGCATCCCTGGGAGCAGGCCACGCAGGGTCGGATTTCCTCGGGTCTGCCCTCCAGCGCTTTTTTGGGCCACTCGGGATCGGCAATCAGGACCCGGCCCAGATTGACCATGTCGGCATATCCGTCCCGGATGATATTCTCGGCAATTCCCGGATCGGCGATACGATTGGATGCCATGACCGGAATGCTGACCGCCTGTTTGATGTTCAGCGCCAGATAGGCATAGGCGGAACGGGGAAGCTCCATGGGAAGCTGGGGAACACGGGATTCATGCCAGCCGCCGGTGATGTTGATGGCATCCACACCGGCATGTTCATAGATTTTTGCAATTTCAGGCGTTTCCCTGTCCGTGTTGGAGCCCGGTACAAAATCGTTTCCAGCCATACGAATGGTGATGGGGTACCCGGTTCCCAGGGCCTGACGCATTTTTTCAATCAGTTCACGCGGAAACCGGACCCGGTTTTCAAATGATCCCCCATATTCATCGGTACGCTGATTTTTCAACGGGGATAAAAACTGGGTGATCAGATAACCGGCAGATGCAATGATTTCCACCCCGTCAAATCCGGCGTCTCTGGCCCGGATTGCGGCATCGACAAAGCACTGCTGAACCGTCTGAATGTCCTCATGGGTCATTTCCCGCGGCGTAACACGGGAATAACTTGAAAAGATCGGGGATGGGGCAATCGGGGTTTCGCCGTTGATGAGAATGGGATGCGAATAGCCGCCGGCATGAAACAGTTGCACCCAGGCTTTGGCGCCTTCGTCCTGTATGATGCGGGAAAGGCGTGTAAAGGATGGAATGGCCTCGTCATTGGCCAGGGACAGGGCCAGAAGACCCGATCCCAGAAAATCCACACCGACCGGACCAACCGTGATCAGGCCGGCACCGCCGGCAGCTCTTGCCCGGAAATAATGATAGTACCGGTCATTGAGTTTCATGTCATAGGAATAGAGCAGGCCAAGTGACGGGTAAGCGATGCGGTTTTTGATTTCCACCCCATTGATTTTGATGGGACTGAACAGATAGGGATACATGAGACTCCTTATAAAGTATTGAGNNGCTTTTCCGGCAACGGCCTGTGTTATCTCGGCGATTGATGCGATAATGGCCCGTTTTCCGGTATGGTGAACAAACTGAACAGCGGCTTCAATTTTGGGACCCATCGTGCCCGGTGGAAACTGACCTTTTTCAAGATACCGTTTTGCATGGTCAATCGTCAACCGGGAAAGAAACGTCTGTTCCGGTTGGCCATAATTCAGATACGCCCCTTTTTCATCCGTTGCAATCAGGAATATATCGACTCCCACCTCTTCTGCCAGTCTGGCGCTGGCCAGATCCTTGTCAATCACCGCATCCACGCCGGAGAAGGCCCGGCCTTCCCGAATGACCGGAATGCCGCCACCCCCGCAACAGATGACAATAAAATCCAGGTCGATCAGTGTTTTGATTTCACGCTTTTCCACGATGGTTACCGGTTTGGGTGAAACCACCACCCGCCGGTAACCTTTGGCGGTACGGACCATCGGATAGGGAGATTCGGCAGCCTGTGTCCCGGAATATACCGGACCGATCGGTTTGGTTGGAATCCGGAAAGCCGGATCATGTCGATCCACGACCACATAGCTGAGGAGGCTGACAAAGAGCTTTCTGGTATCCGAATTCCTGCCGGACAATTCCTGGTCCAGGGTGGATTCGATCATGTAACCGATCTGTCCCTGGGTCTGGGCAACCAGTATTTCCAGAGGCAGTTTGGGCACGGCATCGCAACTCTCCTGCTGCAGCAGGAGATTGCCGACTTGTGGCCCGTTTCCATGGGTGATAATGATTCGATACCGGCGGGACAGTTCGGCAATCTGGCTGATGGGCAGCTTCAAATTGTCAAACTGTTCCCGGATGCTACCTGCCTGGCCTTTTCGAATGAGGGCATTGCCGCACAGCGCAACCAGCAGAACGGGTTTGGATGGTACAGGAATCTTCATCCTTCATCCTTCCCCCCGCTTCTTCAAACAATCAAAGACTGCCTCCTGCAATGTGGGGGAACCATGATCCATGTAATCATAGAATACCCGCATGGATGGCTTATGGATTTTCAGGATACGGGGCAGATGGGCCGGTGTGGCAAACAGAACCAGATCACAGGTTGTATTGGCGATTGTCATTTCAAGTTCCGCTACCTGGTGACGGGTATAGCCCATGGCTGGCAGAACCGGTCCGATATGCGGATATCGCTGATAAATTTCTGCAATGCTGCCCACGGCAAATGGCCTGGGATCGACAATATCGGAGGCCTGAAACGTCTGTGCCGCAATAAATCCCGCCCCGAATGCCATTTCTCCGTGGGTCAGGGTTGGTCCGTCTTCTACAACCAGCACCCGCCTGCCCTTCACATCCCCGGGATCACGGACACGCACCGGTGACACGGCCTCGACAATACAGGCTTTGGGAGAATACCGTTCAATATTTTGACGGACCTGTGCAATCTGTTGCGGACGCGCTGAGTCCATTTTGTTGATGACAGCGATATCGGCCATGATCAGGTTGGTTTCACCGGGATAATACAGCCGTTCGTGTCCGGCCCGATGGGGATCGAACAATACGATGTGAACGTCGGGGCGGTAAAAGGGCGTATCGTTGTTTCCACCGTCCCAGACAATGATATCGGCCTCTTCTTCGGCATGGGCCAGAATCCCGGCATAATCGATGCCCGCATAGACGACAATGCCCTGATCCACCAGCGGTTCGTATTCTTCCCGCTCTTCGATGGTGCACCGATGTGTGTCAAAATCCGCAGAATTTGAAAAGCGCTGAATGACCTGGGTT
Organism: Desulfobacteraceae bacterium UBA4064; assembly: GCA_002382065.1. Lineage (GTDB taxonomy): Bacteria > Desulfobacterota > Desulfobacteria > Desulfobacterales > Desulfatirhabdiaceae > UBA4064. The sequence continues at coordinate 404 of DFZE01000244.1, read as the reverse complement.
CGCAGGTCTCCATAGGGCATCGGATGACGAACCGCTACGACCCGGCGATTGTTTTTGGAGAAAATTTCGCAGATTTTTCGGGTGGTCTGGGATTTGCCGCATCCGGTCCGGACGGCACAGACCGCAACCACGGTTCTTTTGGATTTCAGCATGGTTTGGGCCGGACCCGGCAGCATGAATGCGGCGCCGCCTGCCATTGCCAGAGACGCCTTGTGCATGAGATCGGCATAGGGCACGTCGCTGTAGGAAAAGGCCGCCACATCCACATGATAACGCCGGATCAGGGCTGCCAGGTCACTTTCCGGATAGATGGGAATGCCATCCGGATATCCGTCGCCCGCCAGTTCCGGCGGGTAGCACCGATCTGCGATATGGGGTATCTGGGCGGCTGTAAATGCCACCAC
>DFZE01000239.1 GCA_002382065.1 Desulfobacteraceae bacterium UBA4064 | reverse complement strand
CAGATCATCCAGCTCCAGATTCCCGGAAACAGACCGGTCTGTGATAATCACCACGGGAATCTGGAGCTGGATGATCTGAAGGGTCAGCATGTCGGAGTTGTTTCCGGATATGCCACTGAACCGTACCTGCGGGACCGCAGTCTGGACAGATTTCAAGTGGTATCGGTTGAGAACGTTGCCGAAGGATTGCACCAGGTCGCTTTTGGTCAGCTTGATGCCTTTGTGGAAAACCTGGCTGTAGCTGCCCATCATATTACCCAGGAAGGTATTCCCAATCTTCGGGTGGCCGGAAAAACAGACTATGCGTTTGCCTGGAGTATCGGGGTCAGCCGAAAATATCCGCTGCTCTACAGTTCTGTTCAGAAGGCGCTGAACGGGATTCCGGAAACTGAAATCGGGGCCGTCCGCAATCGCTGGATTGCACTGGAGGGTCAAGTCGGGATGGATCCGGAAACTGTGCAGATGCTTCAGATTTCGGGGCTGTTTGTCGCGGCGCTGCTTCTAAGCCTTTCGGGTATCACGTTTTTTCTCAAACGCAGGCTGAAGGAGAAGGTTGCGGGGGTGCGGGAAAGCGAACGGAAGTATCGCGAACTGGTACAAAATGCCAACAGTATCATTTTAAGAATGGATGCCGCCTGTTGTATCACCTTCATGAATGAATTTGCCCAGCGGTTTTTTGGATTCCGGGAAGATGAAATTCTGGGGCAGCCGGTTGTCGGCACAATTTTTCCCCATAGCGACAGCAGCGGACAGGACATGGTTGTCATGGTGAATACAATCGCCAGAAATCCGGATGCCTACACCACGCATGAAAACGAGAATATGCGCCGGAACGGTGAGCGGGTGTGGCTTGCCTGGACCAATAATCCGATATTTGATGAAGCGGGCAAATTGCGGGAAATATTATGTGTTGGAAACGACATTACAGCGCTCAAACAGGCCAGAGATGCCAACGCCGCCCTGTTGCGCTTTCAAAATGAAATGCTTGACACCGCTGCGGTCTGGATCGATACGGTTGACACCGATGGGAATGTCACATTCTGGAATCGGGCTGCCGAACGGTTATCGGGTTATGGCAGAAATGACGTCTTGGGACACAATCGCATCTGGGAATGGCTATACCCGGATTCGACCTACCGAACCGAAATATTTTTAAAAATTATTGATATTATACGGAAAAATGATCGGGTTGAACATTTCGAGGCCGTGATTTGCTGCCAGAATGGTGAGCGTCGAACCATTTCCTGGCATTCGAACAATCTGGTGGATAAAGCTGGAAACGTTGTGGGACGCATTGCATTGGGTACGGATACCACTGACCAGAAGCGGGTCGATACGGCATTGAAAGAAAGCGAGGAAAAATTCAGACTGATATTTGAGTATGCGCCCCTGGGGATTTTGCATTTTGACAAAACCGGCAGGATTACGGCATGTAATGACAATTTCATCCGGATTATCGGTTCAGCCCGGGAAGCCTTAATCGGCCTGGATATGCTCAAACTGCCGGATACACGGGTTGTAACAATTTTGCAGGAAGCGCTTCAGGGCCGCATGGCATCCTTTGAGGGGAATTATTCTTCTGTCACAGCAAACAAAACAACACCGGTACGCATCCTTTTCGGTGCATCCCTGTCCCAAAATGGCACGGTTGACGGTGGAATCGGTATTGTTGAAGACATCTCCCAACGCAGACATGCGGAAAATGAGCAGGAGAAACTACAGATACAGTTGCAACAGGCCCAGAAAATGGAATCGGTCGGGAGACTGGCCGGGGGCGTGGCCCATGATTTCAACAATATGCTTCAGTCCATCATCGGTCATGCCGAAATGGGTTTGCGTGAAATCGATTCATGCCATCCGCTGTTTGAAGATTTTTCGGAAATTCTGAAGGCGGCCCACCGATCAGCCGACCTGACCCGCCAACTGCTTGCTTTTGCCCGAAAACAGACCATCAGACCGCGGGTTCTGAATCTCAACGACACCGTGGCCGGCATGCAGAAGATGCTCCATCGTCTGATCGGTGAGAACATCGTTTTTTCCTGGAAGCAGGCAACATCGTTATGGTCGATTAAAATCGATCCGTCCCAGGTCGATCAGATTCTGGCCAATTTATGTGTCAATGCCCGTGACGCCATATCCGGGGTCGGAACCGTAACCATCAAAACGGATAATGTGACCGTGGATGCGACCGGCTGTAAATCCCATTCCGACGTCATTCCCGGAGAATATGTGATGCTTGAGGTCAGTGATACAGGCATGGGCATGGACAGGGATACATTGGGTCAGGTTTTTGAGCCATTTTTTACGACCAAGGAACCGGGAAAAGGGACCGGCCTCGGGTTGGCTACGGTTTATGGCATTATCCGGCAGAACAACGGGTTCATCAATGTCGATAGCGAGCCGGGAAAAGGGACGACATTTCGAATCCATCTGCCCCGATGCCTGGAAGCCGCTGATCCGGACGATACCACGGGCAACGGGAAATCACTGCATGGAAGCGAGACGATTTTGCTGGTGGAAGATGATGACACCATTTTGGATATTGGCAAAATGATTCTGGAACGGTTTGGCTATACCGTGCTGGCTTCAAACAACCCGAATGAGGCCCTGACGCTGGCAAAAAATCATTCCGGGCCAATCCATCTGCTGATAACAGATGTAATCATGCCGGAAATGAATGGACAGCAACTGGTGGATTGTCTGCTATCCATCAAGCCGGATATTCGTACCCTTTTCATATCCGGATACACGGCCGATATCATTGCCCGTCACGGTGTTCTGGATGAGGGGGTCAACTTTCTGCAAAAGCCTTTTTCCGTTCAGAAGCTGGTTGAAAAAGTGCGGGAGGTGATGGATGGGGGAAGGGGTGAAGGGTTCTTTTTGAATACGATGGCATGCGTATCGGGATTCCCGTTTTTTGGGGTCGGAAATCCCGGGATGATATCTGAAATTTTGATCTCAAAAAAACTTATGGCACCGTATAGGTGACCCGACCATGGCCCATAAGACCGGATTGATCCATAACAATCATCTCGATCTCATGTTTTCCGGATGGCAAAACAAGACCGGGTATTTCTATTGTGGCGATTTGGGAATCCATATAGGTGATGCTGGCCAATATGGCATCAATGACGCTCGGGGTGATATCCACCCCATTATACAGAAATTGATAGCTGGCCAGGTCAGACAGGCCATTTGAGTCACCAAGGGTAAATTTCAGGGTAAATGCTGTATTTCCCACATCGGCTGGTGGTGTTTGAATTGTGGCATAGGGTGCAGCGAGATTTTTTATCCGGTAGAGAGTGCCCGACCCTTCATCGACCAGCAACATATCATTGGCATAGTAACCATCCTGGCAGAAATGCAATTCCACTGGTTCCACAAATCCCCTGGCAAACAGTGTTTTCTGACCATTCGGGCTTATTTTCGTGATTTTGCCCCCCTCTTTTTCGGTGACATACAGATAATCACCAAATGCCGTATTCTTGCCAAAATCCAGACCTACCGGATTTTCAAGCCCGGTTACAAATACTTCCTTGATTCCTGTGGGTGATATTCTGACAATCTCGCCGGAATGGCTGTTGGTGACATAGAGAAAATTCCCGAAGCTGCCCCCCGGACTGAAGGCCAGAACCGTGGGATGAGACAGCTCCGTAACAAAATCGGTTTTTTGTCCAGATCCATTCACCCGGACAATTTTATTGGCATTGGCAGCGGTTACATAGAGGTCATAACCAAACGGACCTCCTCTTCCCCAGACCATATCCAGCGGGGCATCGATTCCAGTGGTAAAAACGGATTTGGTACCATCGGGAAGAATTCGAACGATGTTGCCATCGGTTGAGAACGATTCACTGGCATAAAGATAATTTCCAAAACCACCACTGCCAAACAGGATGGCGACCGCATAATCAATATCTGTTGCGACTGGCGTGGTCAGCCCGGACGGGGAGATGGAAATAATCCGATCACGGCTGTATTCGGTCAGGAAAAGGTTGTTGCCATACTGCCCTCCAGGATGAAAATCCAGAACATCCTGGGGATCTGACAATCCGGTTGCATGTTGAATCAGGCTATAGCCCGATTCAACAATTGATATTTCCGCATTTGCCGGATGAGAGATGAGAACAGGAACAATGAATCCGATAAAAAAAAGAGTGGCCAGTTTTTTGAACATGTTGTTTTCTCCTGTTGTTTGAAAATTCAGGGTAAGAAAACGGGTTATATCGTTTCCAATGTTTGAACCAATATCTTTGAAATTCATGAATATTGACCGAGAAAACAATGGTCAGGAATCAGCGTTCAGTCCAATTTCAGCCGCCTCATATTTCCGCACTGTCTTCGATATCATCATCAAATCCGGATTCAAATTCATCTTCTTCTTCATCCTCAACGTCATCCTCATCCGTTCCGGCATTTTCATCATCCGTGATATCTTCTTCACCTTCTTCTGTATCGATCGCGGCTTCATGAAACTGTTTTTTCAGAATAATGGTTTGATCCGGAAATTTCTTTTTGGAAATTTCTATGCAGTGACGGGCCAGAGACTCCCCCCCCAGTTTCAGATAAACCAGGATTGACTTCTGTATTTCGGGGTCATTTCGGTTTTCAGGTATGACGCGGCTCATCAGGCGATGGAATGCACCCTGCAACTCGGGCGGAATAATCAGCGATTCGCTCATGTGGATATCTCCTTAAAGCATCGGTTTCTGTATGGACCTTTTCCATCAGGGTCTGGATCAGATAATGGATAACCATAATACAGAATTGATAAACATCAATCCGGGTAGATGTGGAATTTCCGAAAAAAATTCCCGGCCATTCAGAATCCTTAAATGCGCATCACAATCCGGATGGAAACAGGGAAACGGGTTTGAATTCCAGCACATTCACCAAGCCTTTATCCGTCAGCTTGAGCTCGGGAATGACCGGAAGCGCCAGAAACGAGAGGGTCATAAAGGGATCGCCAAGCAGGCAACCCAGGGTTCTGGATGCGGCGATCAGGCGATTCAGACACGTTTCAACCTGTTCAAGGGGTTCTGTTGACATCAGCCCGCCTATGGGCAGGGGCAATTTTTCCAAACAGGACCCATCTTTTGCCACAGCAATCCCCCCGCCCATCTGAATGACCGAGTTCACGGCAATCCTCATGTCCGCATCGCTGACACCCACAACGATGATATTGTGGGAATCATGGGCGATACTGGTTGCGATAGCGCCCTGTTTGAGCTGAAATCCCCTGACAAATCCCTTTCCGATGTTTCCGGTCTGATGATGCCGTTCAACAACAGCCAATTTGAGAATATCCCGGGATATATCCGACACGACGTTTCCCTGATCGATCCTGGCCCGTTCCATTCTGCTGCCTGTCATGATCTGATCCGGCACAATTTCAATAATCCGGATGGTTTCCCCTTCTGCAGGGATCGAAAAATCAAGGGAATCCAGGCGAACATTCATGGAAGAAGGTACGGTCAATTCCATCGGCGGCGTGATTGCGGCATCCATTTTGCCGTTTTGGGCCACGGCCACGCCCCTGCAGCAAACCGCTTCTGCACAGAGGTGTTCAAGATCGGAAAAAAATACCAGATCGGCCTGACGGCCCGGTGCAATGGCGCCGAGTTGATGCAATCCAAAATAGTTGGCCGGATGAAGCGTCGCCATCTGGATGGCGATGATCGGGTCCAGGCCGGACTGAATGGCGCGTCTGACCATGGAATCGATATGGCCTTCCCCGATCAGGTCGTGGGGATTGCGATCATCCGTACACCACATCAGGCGATGCGCGGTCAATGGATTGACCAATGGCAGAAGCGTATCCAGATTTTTGGCGCCAGATCCTTCACGAATCATGATGTGCATGCCGGATCTCAGTTTTTCGGTCGCCTCGGCCAGAGTGGTGCATTCGTGATCGCTGGTAATACCTGCGGACAGATAGGCATTCAGATCCGGTCCGGTCAGTCCCGGGGCATGTCCATCCACCCGTTTATGAAGCTGGTGCGCCGCTTCTATTTTTGAGAGAACCGTCTCGTCCCGGAAAATGACACCCGGATAGTTCATCATTTCGGCCAGACCCACGATTCGGTCATGATTCAGCATCGATCGGATGTCATCCGGTCCCAGTGAGGCGCCGGACGTCTCCATGTCTGTCGCCGGCACACAGGAAGACATGGTGAAGTAAATATTCATGGGCTGATTCTCGCTGCTGTCCAGCATATATTGAATGCCGGGAATTCCCAGAACATTGGCGATTTCATGTGGATCAGCCACGACCGTTGTTGTGCCATGCGGAATCACGGCCCGTGCAAACTGGGAAATACCGGTCAGCGAGCTTTCAATATGCACATGCGCATCGATGAAACCCGGAGCCGCAAACATGCCATTCATATTCAGGACAGCCTTGGCCCGATACTCGCCGATACCGACAATGGCGCCATTACAAACGGCAATGCTGCCCGGAATGATTTCGCCGGAAAACACATTGACGATACGGGTGTTTGTAAACAGGATATCGGCCGGTAAATCGCCCCTGGCGCAGGCGATGACATTTTTCAGATTCATGGCATTTGTCCCTTCTGTTGAATGGTGAGCGAAAGGCTTTTGACCGACTGCATGGCCGATTCCGGATCAAATGTCAGAAGCCTGCGATTTTTGACAATCCACTGACCAGCGATCATCACATCCCGGACATCGGCGCCCCGGGCACAGTGAACCAGTTGAGACTCCGGATGATACAGCGGCAGAAGATGGGGCTGAAATGCATCCAGAATGACAATATCGGCCTGTTTGCCGGGTTCGATGGAGCCGATGGCATGCGACAGGCCCAGTGCATTGGCAGCCTCGATGGTGGCCATTCTGAGAACAGTTCGGCTGTTCATTTCAGTTGGATTCATGGCATGAATTTTATGGAGCCTGGCGGTTTGTCCCATCTCATTGAACATGTCCAGATCGTTGTTGCTGGCGCATCCATCCGTGCCGAGACCCACCGGTATGGCTGCATTCAAAAATGCTGGTATCGGGGCCACCCCGGATGCCAGTTTCATGGCGCTTTCGGGGGCATGGGAAATCCGGGCGCCACTTCTGGAAATCAGATCGATATCAGCGGGATCGATCCAGATGCAATGAACCAGCAGTGTCCGGGAATCAAGCAGTCCCAGACTGTCCAGCCAGGCAATAGGACTTTTGCCATGTGTTGAGATGGATAAATCGAATTCCGATTGTGTTTCTGCGGCATGAATCTGGAATAGAACGTTAAATTTTCTGGCAAGCGCCTTGGCCCGCAAAAGTGTTTCAGAAGAACAGGTATAGGGGGAATGACAAAAAATGGACGGCATGATTCGGGAGGATTGGTCTGCCCATTGTTGAATAAACCTCTCGGCTGCATCCACATTGTCTTTGGGGTCCGGCACGCCAGGGGCCGGAAAATCGATGACACCCTGGGCGAGTATGGCCCGCATGCCGGATTCCAGAACGGCTTCGGCGACCGCATCCTCAAAAAAATAGCCATCGCAGCAGGTGGTGGTGCCGGACAGCAGCATTTCGGCGCACGCCAGAAGTGTGCCAATTTTGACAGAGTCGGGATTGAGATGGGCTGCCTCAGCCGGAAAAATATGATCGTTCAGCCAGTTTGACAGGGGAATGTCATCGGCCAGCCCCCGGAACAGTGTCATGGGAAGATGGGCATGGGTATTGATCAATCCGGGGATAATGATGCCGCCGCTGGCGTCAACCATCTGTAATGAATCCATAAATGGCTTGCCTGGCAATTTTTCGCCTGTCTGAACAATCCGGCCGTCCTGAATGGCAATGAACCCATTGTAAAGAATATCAAACCGGTCATTCAGGGTGAGAATGATACCATTATGAATCAGGATATCGCAGGGCATTAAAAACCTTTTAAACGGGTTATGGGAATGGTATAAAGATAACGGAAGTCGTTTCTTCTGTCAAAACCGGGCCATACCCAGGTTTGAAACGCGCAGATAATATCGTCTGCATGGTGGATATCTCATGGAAAGCGGCATTTGGGAAACTTGGGGGCAGGCATGATGGTTTGCCATTATGATCAGGGATATCCGGCAGAAAAATTTTTATACGTCATTCTACAAACAGGACGCTCCTGCGGAGCTTGATGGTATATGT
>DFZE01000045.1 GCA_002382065.1 Desulfobacteraceae bacterium UBA4064 | reverse complement strand
TTTAGTAACTAACTGTTATTATAGAGTTTGAGTAAAAATTATCAGATCAATCTTTTGGGTTGATTATCCTCAAAACTGGGAAACTTCAGATTCATTAATACTGCAGTACTCTTTATACTGATTCATATTTTCTTTTTACCATCGGTTGGGTTTCACACCGACAATCAAAATGGGGATAATATGGAATTCAGTTGGTTGAATCTGGCGATTGTTCTGTTTCTGGCAGCCGGGGTGCTTCTCGGTTCCCTGCCATTGATCGGCGCCAGGCTGCTGGCTCCCCGAAGCCGGGCAAAAGACCTGTATCTGCCCTATGAATGCGGCATTCCCCCCATGGTCCGGCTCATGTCCGATTTGGTATCAATTATTATTTTTACGCCCTTCTCTTTCTTGCCTTTGATGTCGATGTCCTCTACCTGTTTCCGGTCGCCGCTTTCTATCCCAACAGCCCGGGCCAAAAAACTTAGGCGCCTGTTTTTTGTCTGCCTGGGCATACTGGTCGGTCTGAATATGTTCATCCGGCCGCATCATCCCCATTTTGGACTGGAAACCATCCCCGGATTCTGGGCGGTTTTTGGCGTGGCGGGTGCGATTCTCCTGGGCAGGGGAGCCAAGGGACTTGCCCATACCGTGCTGGGTAAAGATGAGGATTTTTATGACAGAACAAATTAACGCCATTGGCCTGCCGGGAAAGGTGGCATTGTGAGCCTGTTTTTTCATCCATCCAGCTTTTTTGCCGTTTGTGCCATTATCGTATGGATGACGCCGGGCAGGATCGGGCGATGGTTCCCGCCGGTTGCGGCCATTCTGGCCATCGTCAGCGTCCTTGCCATGCAGTCCGGTGATTATGCGCAGTTTCACTGGCTGAACCAGTCCCTGGGACTGGGCCGGGTGGACGCATTGTCAACGGTGTTTGCCCATGTGTTTGCCATTCAGGCCCTGATCGGATACATTTTTGCCTGGCATGTGGAAGACCGGTTTCAGCATGTGGCGGCCTGTATGTATATCGCCGGTGCATTCGGTTGTGTGTTTGCCCGGGACTATGTCACGCTGTTCATTTTCTGGGAGACCATGAGCGTGGCTTCCACCTTTCTGATCTGGCTCCGGCGCGTGCATGCCTCGACCCGGGCCGGTTACCGGTATTTCCTGTTTCATGTTCTGGGCGGGCTTTTTCTTCCGGCCGGCCTGCTGCTCCGCCATCAGGCCACCGGAACCTTTGCCTTTGATGCCGCTGATCCGGCCAATGCCAGGTTGTATGACATTCTGATTATGCTGGGATTTTGTGTCAACGCCGCGGTCATTCCCCTGCATGCCTGGCTCCCGGATGCCTATCCCGAGGCTACCGTGACCGGGGCCGTATTCATGAGCGCCTTTACCACCAAGACAGCGGTTTATGTGCTGCTGCGCGGGTTTGCCGGATTCGAGATTCTGGCAATCATGGGAACTCTGATGACCATCTACGGGGTCATCTACGCGACCATTGAAAACAATGCCCGCCGCATTCTGGCTTACCATATCGTGTCCCAGGTCGGATACATGGTGGCCGGCGTGGGGATAGGCACGGCCATGACGGTCAACGGGGCCTGCGCCCATGCCTAAGCCCACATCCTGTACAAGGGGCTGCTGTTTATGGGGGCCGGAACACTTCTGTATTCGGCAGGCACCGCCAAACTCTCGGAGTTGGGCGGCCTGTTCAAACGCCTGCCCTGGGCCTTTGCCTGGTTTATGGTGGCGGCGGTGAGTATTTCGGGATTTCCGCTGTTTTCGGGATTTGTCAGCAAGACCATGACCATTACCGGTGCGGCAGAGGCCCATCATACGTGGCTGGCTTTGGGCATGGAAATTGCCGCTGTGGGCGCTTTTCTGTCTGTGGGTATAAAGCTGCCGTATTTTGCCTGGTTTTCAAAATCCGATTGCGGCATCCCGTTAAAGCCGGTCCCCATCAACATGTATGCGGCCATGGCCATTGGCGGAATTTTGTGTTTTATCATTGGCGTGTATCCGGATTTTCTGTACCGGATGCTCCCCCACCCGGTCGAATATGTTCCCTATACGGCCTGGCATGTTCTTCAGACATTGCTGCTTCTGGGCTTTACGGGTCTGGGGTTTTATCTGCTTCGGCACAAGCTGGCGCCCGATGCCAAAATCAATCTGGATTTCGATTATCTCTATCGACTCGTGGGCCGGATGATGCTGGCATTTGCCCGACGGGTGGTGGAACAAATCGATCTCTGGTGGAGTGACGTCTATGCCCGCACCGGTCTGGCCGTTTTTTTGAAAATTGCATCGTTAAGCTCATGGTTTGACAAACGGATCATTGACGGTGTGGTGGACGGCACGGCCATGGGTGTCCGGCATGTGGGTCAGGGAACAACCGGTGTTCAGACAGGCAGGCTTCAGGATTACCTGGCCGGCGCCATCATCATCGGGCTGTCCGTGTTTGGGATGGTGTGGTTTTTTTTGTGAAATGGAGAAACAATCTGCATGAGCCAGTGGCCGGTCCTGACAACGCTTATCTTTTTTCCGGTAGCGGCATGTCTCGCGCTTCCCTTCCTACGGGGAGAAAAAACCGTCCGTTTTTTTTCTCTTGGCGTTGGATTCATCGAGATTCTGCTGGCGCTTCCCCTGTCCGGGTTTGACTTGTCATATTCCGGGTATCAGTTTAGGAAAAGGCGGCATGGGTTCCGCAGTGGGGGCTTCATTACCATCTGGGCATGGACGGCATCAGTCTGTTGATGGTGCTCCTGACCGTTCTGCTGCCGCCGCTTTGTGTACTGTGTTCCTGGACCTATATTCACAAGCGGATCAGGGAATTTCATGTCAGTCTCATGCTGATGACATCCGCCTGTGTAGGGGTGTTTGTGGCCCTGGATTTTGTTCTGTTCTATATTTTCTGGGAAGCCATGCTGGTTCCCATGTTTCTGCTGATTGCGGTCTGGGGCGGACCGGACCGGAAGTATGCATCACTCAAGTTTTTTATCTATACGCTTGCGGGCAGCACCCTGCTTCTGATTGCCATGGTGGCCTTTTATCTGGAAGGCGGATCATTTTCCATTCCCGAACTGTCAACCAAACCGTTTTCGTTTTCCTTTCAGTGCTGGACCTTTCTGGCCATGGCCGTTGCCTTTGCCATCAAGGCGCCCATGTTTCCGTTTCACACCTGGCTTCCGGCGGCCCATGTGGAGGCCCCGACAGCCGGCAGTGTGCTGCTGGCATCGGTGTTGTTGAAAATGGGCACCTATGGTTTTTTGCGGTTTTGTTTCCCCCTGGCGCCGGATGCCAGTCTGTATTTTGCGCCCATGATGATCGCCATATCGGTTGCATCCATTTTATATGGCGGATTTGTCGCGCTGGGTCAGCAGGACATGAAAAAACTGATCGCCTATTCATCGGTTGCCCATATGGGGTTTGTGACGCTGGGCATTTTTCTGTTTTCCATCCGGGCCTGGAAGGCGCCCTGATGGTCATGCTGAATCACGGCATCACGACCGGCGCACTCTTTATGCTGGTAGGGTGCATTTATGAACGGAGCCACAGCCGACAGATCAAAGACAATCTGGGACTGGGAAAATATCTGCCGGCCTATAGGGGGTTTTTTGGCCTGTTTGCATTATCATCTTTGGGGTTTCCCGGAACCAACAGTTTTGTCGGTGAACTTCTGGTGTTGATCGGTGTGTTCTCGGATAAACCGTGGATTGGTGCGGCGGTTGTTCCCGGAGTTCTTCTGGGAGCAGCCTACATGCTGCGACTGGGTCAGAAGCTGGCATGGGGATCACCCGCCCGGGCCGCAAACTGGCCGGATCTCAATTTTCGGGAATGGGGATATTTTATTCCCCTGGCGATACTGGTCATTTATATCGGTCTGTCGCCCGGACTGACACTGAAGGCCATGGATCCGACGCTGAACCGGGTCCTGAAGGAATCCCATTCACGGATAGCCATTTCAGAACGCATGCCATCGGAAACGGCTCTAACGGTTGCGGCGGATTCCCCATCATCACCCCTGGCAACCCGGAAGAGATGATTTCATTAAAGGAGACCTCCCGTGACCGTTGATATCACCCTGTTTCTGCCGGAACTCTTTCAGATTGCCATTGTTCTGGCGCTCTTTCTGCAAAGCGTCCTGAAACCCGGTCATGCAAAAAATGGTGGCGCCTGGTTGCCCCTGGCTGCCGCGATCAATCTGGTTGTTGCCGGATTCAGCCTGGAATCCCGCGGAATCATATTGTGGGAAGCCTATCAGATTGACGGATTGTCCCAGTTTTTCAAATTTGCCGTGGCCCTGGGGTTTGTCATTGCCGTGCTGACATGTCTTGCTGAAAGGAAAACGATACGATACAGACCCGGGGTCAGGTTCTTTCGACCTATGACAGGCAGTCGTTTGAAAACACCTTCGGCTCCCTGAACAACTATACGGTTGGTGTTCATGTCGATGTCCGTCCGTTTCCTTTTCGGGCGTGGCTGGCTGCCGCCATCGGCGTTCCGGTGGGACTGATCCTGCTTTTATCGTTTCTGGTGCGCGTTTATATGGCACTGATGTACGGGGAAGAGGAAACCATTTTGCCACTGTCGGATTCCCGGAACGAAGCCGGGCTTGCCGACTTCAATTTCATCTCATTATTTCATTCAATTCAACGGTTTTCCATTTTCTCTCTGGGGTTCATCATTGTACTGGGTGTTCTGATTCTCTGGCTGGTTCCCAGCCTGTTGCGTGACGCCGCCCGCATCAGCATGGATGTGATACGGGAATTCAAATGGTTTTTTCTGGGTGCATCCATGGTTTTGGCCGGAATCGTTGTCAGGATCATCCATCTTCGATACCGGCTATCCCGGTTGCATCTTGAAAATCAGTTGGCGCTTGAAAAATTTCGAATTGAAAAACAGCTTCCCGCCCCTCCCGGGATGGAAATGCCAATGCTCGCCGAATCGACTGCTGTTACGGAAAATCAGACCCAGCCAAAAACCTGAAGGGCCGGATCTATCCATCGCACGCCCCCATGTTTGAACCTGCCCGGTTAACCCTGAACGCCATGAATATCTCGACCATTGATTACGGGTGGCTCCCACTGGTTTTTAAGCCGAAAACTTGGACGGATCATAAATTATAAACATAAATTTATTGATTTTGAAGAGTTATTCGGTATAGGAAAAATATTAAACACACGATATCCCCTGATCTGGAACTCACAGCCGTCTGCTGAAATGGGATATCTTGAAACCGATAGGGCTTTGGAGGCGTTTTAAATAATGTGTTACTCGATTCAATTTCTGCGCAATATTCGAATGTGGCTGTTGGCAATGACCGTGGCAATCGGTATGCTGCCCAATGCGATCGCAGCCACGCCAACAGAGCTGAAATCAGAAGCATCCCCTCATCCTGTTCTGCTGAATGCCGTCATGTGCGAGGATGTTCAGAATCAGGTGATAATAAACGCAGGGGTGGTTTTTCCGATTGCAATCGGAAAAATCAGTTGCCACTCCGCGTTTGACCTGATCCCCGCAAAAATTCCAATTTACCACAACTGGTATTACCGGGATGAACTCAGCACAAAAATCAAGCTCCTGTTGATTCCTCCCCGATGGTCAACCGTCAGCACAATTCAACTGCGGGAGGCCGACAAGGGGCCGTGGCGGGTCGAAATTACCGGTGAAGACGGACAGGTTTTCAAAACGCTTCGATTCAGCATAACGGATTGACCCTATGGATGCCATTTTCTATTTTTTAAAGAGCATACGCTGGCAGGATGTGATTGATGTCACACTGAACAGTTACATTCTGTTCCGGTTTTATGCCCTTTTCCGCAAAACCAATGTATTTAAAATTCTGATTGGAATTGCCGCATTGTGGATTTTTCAACAGATTGCGGTTTCTGTCGGTCTGATTGTCACCAGTTGGGTGGTTCAGGCCATCACAACCGTGGCCGCGTTGATCATTATTGTGGTGTTTCGGAATGAAATCCGCAGTGTTCTGCAAACCCGGAACCTCAAGGCAATTCTTTGGGGCTTTTCCCAAAAGTCGGCTGATGCACCGGCCCAGATCATTGCCGAAAGTGCGTTTGATCTGGCAAAAAAACGGATTGGCGCCCTGATCGTCATTCCGGGCAAGGAGGACATCAACGAGGCAATCCAGAACGGCATTCCATTGCATGGTGACATCTCCAGAGAAATGATCAGCAGCATATTCTGGCCGAACAACCCGGTTCATGACGGCGCCATGCTGATCGAAGGCAATCAGATTACGGAAGTGGGAGCCATTCTGCCACTTTCATATCGTCAGGATCTGCCATCCTATTATGGAACCCGCCATCGGGCTGCGGCGGGTATCGCCGAAATGACGGATGCATTGGTCATTGTGGTGTCAGAAGAGCGCGGGACCATTCTGGCGATAAAGGGATCACGAATTCAGCGGGTACTGAAAGTTGAAGAGCTGGCCGCCGTTTTGCAGGAACATACCGGCACCCGGGATAAGGAGAAAAAATCTTCCCGGCGGGATCGAATTGAAACCGGCGCCGCGGCACTGGTTTCCCTGATGGTAATTACCGGTATCTGGCTCATCGTCGCCAGGGGGTTTGATACGCTGGTGACACTTGAAATACCCATTGAATATATGAACAGAAATCCGGAAGTCGAGATTCTGGATGCATCGGTCAGTTCGGTTCGGATACAGTTGGGAGGTTCGGGCGCCCTGATCCGGTCAATCCGTTCCGATCAGGTTCGGGTCCGGATCGATCTGGGCAGGTCCGTTATCGGAAGCAATACATTTACGATCACCAATGAAAACATATCGCTTCCGCCCGGCGTATTTATCAAAAGTTTTCAACCGTCTTCAGTTGATGTTTTTCTCGATACCCCCACTGTCAAAAATATCCCCGTTCAGGTGGACTGGACCGGCAAATTGCCTGAAAATATGAGAATCGAGCAGGTTACGGTGGAACCGGAAAAAATTACGGTGGTTGGCGGCAGCCAGATATTGAAAACAATCGAAACCGTTTATACCGAAAAAATTCCACTGGATAGTCTCACCAGTTCGCGATCCCTGACAGTCAATCTTGCGCTTCGCCCGGCTTCCCTGAAGGTGGGCCCGGGATTCCGGGACAAAGTGGTTGTCAACTGTGTGATCCAGGAAAAAGTATTTGAAGGAAAACCCCGGTAAGCCAGTATCCCGATTGTCGCTTTCAGGAAAATGATTTTGGTAAGGCGCGGCAGAATGGGACCGATACTTGTCCAAAATCTTTATCTTGAGTGCGGCCGGGCAAGGTCGCGTGTTTTAGCGGGTGCGAAGCCCGCCCCGGAAGGTTTAGCCAGCCACCGGGTAGCAAGTTCTTGGACAAGAGGGGGTAACCCCTTGAGTTAAGCGTAGAACAGCAAGCCGGCAGGCCGTAAGCCGAAAGGCTGAAGTGATAGAGCCTCGAAATAAGAGAACACGGGAAGGATGACGCTGTTCAAGAAGCGGAAATCCACACCAAACCGGCGCAATGGCGAGCTGGAGCGGCTTCCCCGGGGTCTGAGAGCATGGCATGTCGGATATGGTGAACACGCGGCAACCCGGGAGGCCCTGGCACCTCCTGCATGGATGCGGGTATGCCGGACAACTGATAACAAAGGAAGAAAGGCAAAAGGGAGCCAGGGAGTCGGATGGCGTCGTAGTACCGGAGAAGGCGGGTAATGCTGCTGGAGGGAAGGACGCCACATCAGTACGACCGTTGACGAGGAGACATGTACTGTGCTCAGCAACAGAGAGAGCGTGGAAACGAAATTGCAGCGGATAGCG
>DFZE01000043.1 GCA_002382065.1 Desulfobacteraceae bacterium UBA4064 | reverse complement strand
GGCATTCCTTGTCCCATTCCGGACACGCCTCTTTCATGGGGGTTGCATATTTCAGCATGCATTCGCCGCATTCCAGATCGATGTTGGGGACATCACCATATTTGGCTTTGATTTCCTCGGGTGTCATCACCGTTAACTGGGTGCATCCGCATTTTGGACAGGCGGCTTTTATGGTGTATCGTTTGGATGACATAATGTTTTCCTCCTGCATTAAGCGTTTTCTGTGACAGGTAACCCCTTATGATGGGACCTGAGCTGGTCAAAGTTTCAAAAACGGATCAAAAAATGGATTTGACCAGTTTTTGTAATATTTCTGGAGAAATATCGCTCTCAGTCCGTGCTGTATCGAGAACGGTTCGGCCGGTTTCAAAGGCGCTTTTGGCAATTTCAGCAGCCCGGTCATAACCGACATGCGGAACCAGGTACGTGGCCAACGCCAGACTTTTTTCAAGGTTATCCCGGCATTTATCCGCATTGGGCCGGATATCGGCGATACAGGATATTGCAAAACGCCGGCTCGCAGATACCATCAGCATCATCGACTGAAGCAGATTGTGGGCCATGACCGGCATCATGGCGTTGAGTTCAAAATTGCCACCCTGACCGCCCAGGGTGATGGTCAAATCGTTTCCGATGACCTGAGCGGCAACCTGAATGACCACCTCCGGCATGACCGGATTGATTTTCCCCGGCATGATGGATGATCCGGGTTGTAAATCCGGCAATGTGATTTCACCGATGCCACATCGGGGGCCGGATGCCAACCAACGAATATCATTTGCTATTTTGGTTAAACTGACCGCCAGGGTTTTCAAAATGCCGCTGGTTTCGACAATGGCATCCCGGCCGGACTGTGCTTCGAAATGATTTTCTGCCTGGCGAACAATAATACCGGTTTTCTGAAAAATCACATCGATCACGTTGCGCGCAAATTCGGGATGGGTGTTCACACCATTTCCCACCGCAGTGCCGCCAAGGGCCAGTTCGGATAATGACGATTCCGCATTTTTGAGCCGGGTCAGTCCGTGATCGAGCTGGCTGGCATATCCGGAAAATTCCTGTCCCAGGGTAATTGGCAGCGCATCCTGAAGATGGGTCCTGCCAATTTTGGGAACGGAAATAAATTCACTGCTTTTTTGCAAAATGATTCTTTTAAGATATTCAAGAGAAGGAATCAAATCATTTTTTATAAGGGTTAACGCTGCAATATGAATGGATGAAGGAAACACATCGTTGCTGCTTTGTCCCATATTGACATGGTCATTGGGATGAACCGGTGTTTTCCCGCCACGGACGCCGGTCAGTATTTCATTGGCGCGTGATGCGATCACCTCGTTCATGTTCATGTGGGATGATGTTCCAGAGCCGGTTTGAAATACGTCAACCACAAATTCGGATTTCATGCGGCCGTCAATGATTTCCTGCGACGCATCCCGAATGGCTTGGGCAATGGTGTCATCCAGAAGGCCCAGGTTTTGGTTTGTCCGGGCCGCAGCCCATTTTATAAGGGCCATGCTCTGATAAAACACAAACGGAAAGCCAATGCCGCTGATCGGAAAATTCTGGACCGCCCGCTGGGTAGATGCCCCGTAATATGCGCCAGCCGGTACCAGAACCTGACCCATGGTATCTTTTTCTTCACGAAACATGAGCAATCCGCTCCAGTAAAAAAACAGTATATTGCTTGAGTTTCAATTGGCTTGCCTTAATCATTCTGCGAGACAGTTACCGTAAATTTGCTTAAAATTCAAGTTGAATTCCATAATTCCGGTTATTCGCAGGATTACCAGATGGCATTAATCCAATATTCCAATATTGATTCGGCCTCCCAATCTTTGATATGTTTAATTAAATTGATGTCAAATCCCAAAATGAATGGCTAAAAATTCGATGATGATGACGCCGCCCAACCCCATAGAAAGCCCGATATCGGATTCCATCGATTCGGATAACATGCCCATCGCCATATCTTTTATCGTTGTCAACTGGAATACCCGGGATATTCTTTTGACCTGCCTGAATTCAATCGTTCAGACCGGTCAGCGGCTTGTTCATGAAATATGGGTGGTTGACAATGGGTCAACGGATGGCAGCGCTTCGGCAGCAAAACTGAAATATCCTTTTATCAACCTGATTGAAAACAAAACCAACCGGGGATTTGCTGCCGCCAACAACCAGGCATTGACCCGGATGACCGGGCAGTATGCGATTTTGCTGAATTCGGACGCCATTCTCATGCCGGATGCGGCGTCCATTCTATTGGATTTTATGGAAACAACCCCGGATGCCGGCATGGCGTGTGGTCAGTTGCTGAATACGGATGGTTCCAAACAGAATTCGATTGCCAATTTTCCCTCACTTCTGGGGCTTGTTTCAAACGAATCCCTGCTTCAGTTTCTGATGCCCAAGCGGTTTCCGGGTAAGCGGCAAAAAATTTTACAGCCCATTGAAGTTGAATCGGGAATCGGGGCCTGTCTGATCGTCCGGAAAGCGGCCATGGACCAGGTGGGTTTGCTGGATGAGGATTATTTCTTTTTCTTTGAAGAGACTGATTGGGCGCGCCGCATGCGTGAGCAGGGCTGGAAGGTGTATTTTGTGCCAACAGCCCGGATCATACATGCCCAAGGCAAAAGCGTGGGACCCCGGGCTGACGGGCGCATTCTGTTTTATCGGTCACGGTATGTTTATCTGAACAAATGGCACCCCGAAAAGGCTCTCCTGATGCGGGGAATCATCCTGTTGCGGCTGCTATTCAATCTGGTCCTGTCAGGCATTGGCGCCGGTTTGACATTGGGTTGCATCCGATCACTTCGGGACAAGACCATTGTCTATGCCAAAATACTGGCATGGCATGTCAGGGGATGTCCCTGATGCAGACAAATCCGTCAGATGCATTGACAACCAGATGCTGACCGGTCCGAATCTGACAAAAATCCTCGGGCGCAAGAGTGATTATGGGGATGGATCTGCCGTAGAAATATCGGCTGACAATCGGACCGGTTGCCAGTATCGGTTCAGTGCGGATGTTGATGATTGCGGCCGGCGCTTTGTAAATTCGAACCAGCTCCAGCATCATCAATGATCCAGTGCTGGAGCCTTTTCCATGGGGAAAGACCAGAATCTGACCCGATACGGATTGTCCGAACAGCTCATGTTTGGGATCATGTATCCGGCCGGTATGGGGATCGACGCCGCCCCAGAAACTGATGGGTTGGGAACTGACCAGAGCCGGGCCTTCGGCTGTGCCGGAAACAACCGGACATGCCGTTAAAAGAATATCTGTCACAGAATGCTCCGTCTGACACGGCCGCCTGAAACAGCCGTCTCCACACAGTCCGACAGACTGCCAAACACGCAGGCAAGACCGGTTTGAGAGAAACAGTAACTGGCAAATTTTGCCGAATCGGTCATGGCGGCTGAAAATTTCCAGGATTGCCCGGGATACTGGAGCGGGCATCCGTCTGTGAACACCGTAACGCCCGAATCGGTCAACCGCTTCAGCATGCCGCAGTCCCGGATCCAGGCATACGCACTTCGGCTGGTGAATACCCAGAATTCAACGGAACCACCGATTCGTCGGCCGTCAAGCAGCCGGATCAGGTCCATGAATTCTGGAAATGAGTAATGGGGGCACCCCAGCGCAATCAGATCCACAGCCGGGACAGCGGCGCTGGAAAGCCTTTCCGCTGCGTCCTGAATCTGGTGGAAACAGATATCCACAACCTGTTTGGGGGGCCTGTCCTGAAAGCACATTTCCGTGGTTTGGGCTTCCGGGGTAATGCAGATCATGTGAAACAGGCCGACGGCTCCGGATGAGGCGGCTGCTGCGCTGAAGGCTTTCAGCCCGCTGACCGGAATCCGGTTTGGAATGCCGTCGATGGCGGCAACCGTATCCCCGGCGATTTCTCCCAGAAGATACCCCAGAACCGGATAGATCGCTGTATTTTCAAAGCACTTCTCCGGCACGTCGATCAGTTGGATCAGGATTTCGGCCCGGCGATTTTCGGTCAGATGCAGACCGAATTCCGGAACTTTGCCGATAATGGCCGCACAGATATCCATCAGATCCGCATACCGGTTGGTCCGGGCCCCCAGAACCGAATTGGCAAATGCAATGGCATTGGATTCTCCCCAGGCGATCTGCTCGCCAAACCGGGGAATCAGCCCATGCTGATAGGGGGTGCAGGTCCACGTGGGTGCAGCCCCCATCCGGAGATAAGCGGCTTCAATCCATCTGGAATTTTCCAGCAGATCCGGCGGTGTCCGGTATTCTTTCCAGCGGATCAGGTCGATGGCGCTGGGATTGAGTGAGGTTGGAACTGTAAATTGCCCGCCCATGTCAGCCATTTTTTCGGCAAAATCAACCCCGGCATCAACCATATACAGCGTGGTGTCGATATGAACCTGGGACACGGAAATCAGGCGTTTGGCGCCAAAAACCGCGCCAATATCCCTCAGGACGGACATGGCCAAGCTTGCGGCATCGCCCGCCTGTCCATCCAGAACCGCCCGCTCGCCATCTGTCAGGTGCATGTGCTATCCCCTGTCCAGATTGAACGCCGTATGAATGGCCCTGACCGCCAGCTCGGCATATTTTTCATCGATCACACAGGATATGCGAATTTCGGATGTGCTGATCATGAGAATATTGATATTCTCCTTTGCCAGGGCTGCAAACATGTGGGACGCCACGCCGGAATGATTTTTCATGCCGACACCGGTCACAGACACCTTGGCAATCCCCCTGTCCCCCAGAACATCCTCGGCCCCAATCTCTTTGGCAATCTCCTGCTCGATCTGCATGGCCTTTTCAAAATCCGGCCGGGGCACCGTAAACGTCAGGTCATTGAACTTGCCCGAATGCCGGTTTTGAATGATCATATCCACAATGATCCCGGCTTCGGACACGGGCGTAAAGATTTTTGCCGCGATGCCGGGTTGATCCGGGACCTTGATCAGGGTAATTCTGGCATCATTTTTACTGCACGTGACGCCGGATACGACCAGGCGTTCCATACTTTCATCCTCATTTACCACCATTGTTCCTTCCTCCTCACTAAACGATGATCTGACATGAACCGGAACCTGATATTTTTTGGCAAATTCAACCGACCGGATCTGCAGCACCTTGGCGCCCAGGCTGGCCATTTCCAGCATTTCATCATAGGATATCCGGTCGATTTTTCGGGCTTTGCTGCAGACATTGGGATCTGCCGTATAGACCCCATTGACATCGGTATATATTTCGCATACATCGGCTTTCAGTGCTGCGGCAATGGCCACGGCAGACGTATCGGATCCGCCTCTGCCCAGTGTCGTGATGTTGCCGTCCAGATCGCATCCCTGAAAACCGGCAATCACCACGATATAATGCTGCTTCAGAAATTCCCTGATTCGGCTGGCGCGAATGTCCATGATCCGGGCATTTCCGAATGTACAGTCCGTGACCACTTCGGCCTGATATCCCAACAGCGATTTGGACGGATAATTCATGGCATTCAGGGTCATGGCCAGAAGCGCCGCCGTGGTCTGTTCGCCGGTGGCCAGCAATACATCCAGCTCTCGCTTTTCCGGAGTTCGTGTAATTTCCTGAGCCATTTCAATCAGGCTGTCCGTGATACCCGCCATCGCCGACAGAATCACCGCCACGTCATTTCCCTGCTCAAAGGTTTTGATGACCCGTCTGGCGACATTCTGGATACGTTCGATGTTTGCGACCGATGTCCCGCCAAATTTTTGAACAATCAACGCCATATATCCGTTCCTTTCGTCAATATCATATAAAAAAGCGTACGGTGTACGCTCTGGTTAAAACAAGATTGTCAGCGAGCATGCGTATCCGAATTTAAAGTGGCTGACTTCAGATAATGATCGCATCGGTTTTTGGGGAGGCAATGCAACAAGACACCACAACGCTACAGATGAACAATTTACCTTTTGTTTTTAAATGGATTGACAATTCTTGTTCCCTCCATGAAAAAACCGTCCTGCAAGTCTTCTGAATACAGAATGTCCACACCAGCGATCAATGCACTGGCAAAAATGACGCTGTCCCAGAATGAAAAATGGTGTCGATCTCTCAATGTAGAAGATTTAAGCAGAAGGGTCTTGTCAATTCCAATGATGTCGTATTTTTGATAAAAACTTTCTATCAGATCCCTTATTTTTTCTTCGGGGAAACGAGCTTTTCTGATCAGATTGACACAAACCTCATTAATGATCTGAGTGCTTACTGCGATTGCAACATCCTTTTTTTGGATGAGAGATTTTGCAACGGCCGACTTTCCGGCATCCTGCGTTTCAATGAATGCATACAGCCATATATTTGAATCAACGAGGCATGTCTTAATTTCCTGATCAGGTTCTATCATATATTTCCTCTCTTTTATATGGCCTGAAGTCCGGCAATTTCAAAGGAGATTCCAACAGGTTATCGATCATGTCCGAAGCTGTGTCCACAGCATCTTCCGTCAGCAATATTACTCTCACATTGCATTGGATTTTTTTTTTGTATTTTTCGGGAATTTCGATCATTCCATCTTTTATTATCGTTCGGAATTCAATTGCAAACATTGGATCGCCTTTCCTTTCAAAACAGTAACCCCAGCATGGGCATTATGCTTTCGTTTGAATAACGATTCATTCATCCGGCATATTGTGGGCAATCTGCCTTGCAATGTTTTTATATTTTCCGCTGCCTTCAATGGCAATTTCCCTGTCATCAGCAGATATACACGCCATCCGCACCGTGACAACGTGATCGCCCAAAAAATCAGGTGGAAGCCTTTCCGCCCATTCAATGGCCACCACACCATCACCGGCCAGTATCTCATCCAGGCCGATATCATCCAGATCATCCGCGGTTATCCGGTACAGATCGATATGATGCAGTGCACGTTTGCCCGGATACTGATTCACCAGGGTGTATGATGGGCTGACGACATCACAGGTAACGGGAACATCAAGACCTCTGGCCAGTCCCTGAACCAGACATGTTTTTCCGCTTCCCAGTTCTCCGGTCAACGCCAAAACCATGCCGGGGGTCGCGATACTTCCCAGTATCTGACCCAGTCTTCGGGTCTGGTCTGCAGAGTTTGTGATGATTTGAAGGATGTTTTCGTTTTGTGAATAGTTGAAACCCATACACGTTTACCGTGAAAATGCCGCTAAAAATAGACATATACCATCAAGCTCCGTAGGAGCGTCGTGTTTGTAGAACGACGCATAAAAATTCCATGAAGCCCCGTAGGGGCGACCTGTGTATTCCGGTTACAGGCCGCTCCGATGGAGCTTGAGGGGAATAGCAGCAGCAATTTCTACAAACAGGTCGCCCCTACGGGGCTTTTTTGGAAGATATCATTTTCAT
>DFZE01000181.1 GCA_002382065.1 Desulfobacteraceae bacterium UBA4064 | reverse complement strand
GTTGCAAAAGAGCCACACCCAAATCGTTTTGCTTCATTTGGATTCATGATGTATTTTCCTTATTCATTAAATTCTCGGAATTATGCGCGTACGGGAGTTATACACCAATTATCAGCTTTATGTTTTGTTTTTTCTGCCGCGCATGCGGCTCCGTCCAACAATACATCACAGCCTTTCTTAATTCGCCAATCGGTAGACGCGTCACAGAGAGAATTGCAAATGGGGCTGTTCAGAACAATATAAACTTGACTGAAGTAAGGAGCATTCCTGTTCCAATACCTGACCAGAAAGTACAGGGGAGAATATTGAACAGGAGTTAGGGATTAGGAGTCAGGATTATGAAAAATCCACCTGAAAAAACCAATGCACTTTTTGACCGGGTCGTTTCAATCCTTGAAGCAACCCGTTCCAATGTGGTGCGTGCGGTCAATACCAACATGGTTTTGGCTTACTGGCTGATTGGTCGGGAGATTGTGCAGGAATTGCAGGGGAGCGAGGAACGGGCTGAATATGGGAAACGGATTTTAGAAGATTTATATGCGCAGCTTACAAAACGATATGGTTCCGGCTATTCCTTGACCAACCTCAAGTATTTTCGGACTTTTTTCCAAGTGTATCAAGACCACTTCTCTGAAATTGGTAGCCCATCGGGTGACCAATCAGCCATATCTGCAATAGGTCGCCCATCATGTGGCGA
Organism: Desulfobacteraceae bacterium UBA4064; assembly: GCA_002382065.1. Taxonomy (GTDB): domain Bacteria; phylum Desulfobacterota; class Desulfobacteria; order Desulfobacterales; family Desulfatirhabdiaceae; genus UBA4064. The sequence goes on along the minus strand of DFZE01000181.1, from coordinate 4,843 downwards.
ATTGATGTCTGTGAATACGAGACCGGTAACGGGTTTCTCCCCGCAGCTTTTCTGGTCCCATTACCGTGCGTTGATGCGGGTAAAAAACGAAAAAGCCCGAATCTTCTACGAGCGGGAGGCCGTTGAATGCGGCTGGAGCAAGGCACAACTGGAACGGCAAATCCACTCATCCTATTACGAACGGATTCTAAGCAATCGCGGTGAAGCAGGTCTCACTGCGGCTGACAGAGAATATCTGCCGGGCTGTCCCCTTCCCTCTGAAATCGTTCTGAAATCCCCTTATGTGCTGAAATTTTTAGGATTGCCCGATTCTCCCAGCCTCCGCGAAAACACTTTGGAGCAGGCTATTATCACCCATTTACAAAAATTCCTTCTGGAACTGGGAAAAGGCTTTGCTTTTGTAGGCAGACAGAAACGGCTTCGCTTTGACGACACTGACCTATATGTCGATCTGGTTTTCTACCAGTGCATTATCAAGTGTTATTTGCTGATTGATTTGAAAATGGGCAAGCTTTCCTACAAGGATGTGGGTCAGATGGATGGGTATGTCCGAATGTTTGATGACGTGTTTACAGCGGATGACGACAAACCGATCATTGGACTGGTGCTTTGCACAAAGAAAAATGAAGCGGTTGCCAAATATTCCGTGTTGAGCGAACGGAAACAGATTTTTGCGTCAAAATATATGCTCTATCTGCCGACCGAAGAACAATTGAAGCTGGAAATCGAAAAAGAGCGTAGATTGATTGAAGAACATCTGGAGGAGAAAGATGACTGAAGAACACCAACACCTGGATATTTTCGCCTATGGCACGACTTGGCTCCGGGCTGATTTTCACCTGCACACCAAAGCGGACAAGGAATTCAAGTACGCCGGGGATGAAAACAGTTTTGTTTCGGGTTACGTATCTGGTTTGAAATCTGAAGGAATACGTCTTGGAGTTATCACCAATCATAATAAATTCGATAAAAACGAGTTCAAATCGCTACGGAAAAAAGCACGTCAGGAAGAAATATTCCTTTTGCCTGGTGTTGAATTGTCTGTCAATGACGGTTCCAACGGCATTCACACATTAATTGTATTCAGCGATCAATGGCTCGAAAACGGAAATGATTACATCACTCCTTTCATCACCAGCATGTTTCCGGGCAAGGCCGAATCGGAGTTCCAGCATCAAAATGGACGAAGCGTCAAAAACATTCTTCAGGTAGTTGAGGAACTGGAAAAAACAGGCCGGGATTATTTTCTGATATTTGCCCATGTGGAACAAAAAGGCGGTCTTTGGAAAGAGATGGACGGCGGTAAATTGGGCGATTTTAAGGAAAAACGGTATAGAACAGTCAGGAAGCGAACACTGGGTTTTCAAAAGGTCAGAACCCATGATGTTCCGGACAGAGTCTGCCGGGTCAACGTGAAGGGCTGGCTTGGAGACTGGTATCCTGCCGAAGTCGAGGGATCGGACTGTAAAAGCGTTGAAGAAATCGGCAACGGGAAACAAATTTTTATCAAAATCGGGGCCTTTTCCTTTGATGCGGTAAAGTATGCATTGCTTGATAAAGAAAACCGCATTGCCCCTGAACCAACCTCGCATAAATATTCCCACATCCGCAATATCCGTTTTACCGGTGGGACGCTTGCCGGGCAGGAACTCCATTTTTCTCCTGAACTTAACACACTGATCGGCATTCGCGGGAGCGGCAAGTCATCTGTTCTGGAAGTGCTTCGCTATGCACTGGAAATCCCTTTCGGGGAAAAAGCCGGGGATCAGAAATATAAGCAGGATCTGGTCGGATTTACCCTGGGAAGCGGTGGAAAAGTCGAGATAGATGCAATCGACCGCTACGGGCAGACATACACGATCCGGCGGGTTTGGAAAGAATCGTTTGCTGATGTTCTCTTTGACGGTAAGTTACAACCCGGTGTTTCCATACGGGAAACCGTGTTGCATAAACCGATCTATTTCGGGCAGAAAGATCTGTCCACCACCGGCGAAGGCTTTGAGAAAGATCTGGTGGATAAGCTGCTGGGGTCAAAGCTCGATGAGGTACGACGTCAGATAGATATGCAAAAACAAAAGGTTGCCGAAGCTACTGACCGTCTGCTCAAGGTCTCAAATGTTCAGGATCAAATTGCGGAACAAAAACAGATTAAACAGGACACCGAACACAGACTGAATTTTTACAGGGATCATGGAATTGAAGAGAAACTTCAGAAGCGGCTGGATTTTGACAACGATGCTCGCATGATGAACAAAGGCCTGCAGCTTACCGCAGATTTTGTTTCAGATATGGAGAATCTGCTTGCGCAACACGAAGATGATCTGCGCAATTTCAAAGGCTATCACTCAAAGCACAATAGTGAGCTGTTTGAAAAGTTCTATCAGCAGTATGAGTCGTATATTTCATTTGTTGATTCTACAAAAAATTGGCTGAATGAAGAGAAAATGGTCAGGCAATCTTTGGCAGATTACCAGTCGGCGTTGATCGAAATCCGTAAGGGAATGGTGGAAGAGTTTGCTGAAATTGAAAGAACGCTCTCTGAAGAGCTGAAAAGCGGCGGCACACAAAATATCAGCTCGGACGAGTTTCTAAATTTGAAAAAGAAGCTGACTACCGCCAATCAGTTCATTTCCGCACTTGAAAAGCAGGGAGATCAGGAAAAAAATCTCCAGAACCAATTGCTTGTCGAGCTTCAACATTTAAATACGTTTTGGCTTCAGGAATTTACCTTGATCAAGGCGGAACTGGACAAAGTCGGAGTTGGCAGTTCTTCAATTTCAATCACATCAGGATATAAGGAAGACAAGATATCCTTTCTTGCTTTCATGAAGGATATGTTCAAGGGTAGTGGCATTCGCGAAAATACCTGTAAGGAGATTGTGAAACAATACACCGATTTCATATCTATTTATCGGGATTTTGAAAATGCGCATACACTTTTCGGCAGCAATCCGCAAACTTTGTCGGATCTGTTTATGAAGAACTTGAAGTCATTGCTTACATTTCAGACTCCGAATAAATTTACAATCTTGTATCGTGGCAAGGAATTACAACATCATTCACTTGGTCAGCGGGCATCTGCATTGATTCTTTTTGTGCTTGGCCAGAAAATGCATGATGTCATCATTATAGACCAACCGGAAGACGATCTTGACAATCAGACGATTTATGAGGATGTAATCAAGTTGATCCGGGAAATGAAGCCGGAAGTACAATTCATTTTTGCCACGCACAATCCCAATATTCCGGTATTGGGGGATGCTGAGCTTGTTCATGCCTGTTCCTTTATGGATGACAAGCAAGCAGTTTGCAGCGGCAGCGTTGACAATCATGAGGCCCAGAAAACAATCGTTAATATCATGGAAGGCGGCAAGGAAGCCTTTGAACGGCGTAAGGAGATATATCAGATATGGAAACCGTAGAAGCCATCCAGATTTTTGCCCAGGGTGAGGACAGCCGAAATCAATTTAAAAAAAATTTCAATAATATTGAGGCTCTATCCATTGAACTGATTGCATTCAGTAATACGCTTGGCGGCAAAATTTTTGTGGGAGTGGATGATGATGGATCTGTCGCCGGTTTGAGCGTTGATGACGTGCAACGAATTAATCAGCTTCTATCAAATGCGTCCAGTCAAAATGTAAAACCGGCGATTAATCCATTGACTGAAATTATCATGATTGATGGCTTACGGGTTCTGATCATCCATGTTCCCAAAGGAATGAATAAGCCCTATCAGGATAAAAATGGCGTGATCTGGGTAAAGAGCGGCGCCGACAAGCGCAGGGCGACTTCAAGAGAGGAAATACAGCGCCTTTTTCAACAGTCGGGCATGGTGCATGCCGATGTTATACCGGCAAATGGTATGACGGTTTCCGATCTGGATATACCATATTTCAAAACTTTTTTCCTGAAGCGTTATGGTAAATCTCTGGATGAGCAGCAAATCCCTCTTGATCAATTAGTTACCAATTTAAATCTGGGTGAAAACGGCAATTTGAATATTACAGGAGCGTTATTATTCTCCGATTCTCCCGCAATCCGTCTTCCTGCTTATATTGTCAAAGCCGCGGCTTTCCCCGGAACACGCATCACGACAGAAACCTATATTGATAGCCGAGATATTACCGGAAAACTGTCAGACATCTTTCAACGAACGATCGGATTTTTACTCGATAATATTAAAGGGATTCAAGGTGAACAAGGTATAAACAGCTTGGGAGAGCCGGAGATTCCAAAAATTGTATTTGAAGAGCTTATTACAAATGCGCTCATTCATCGTGATTATTTTATATTGGCTCCCATTCGGGTATTTGTCTTTTCTGACCGTATTGAAATTATCAGCCCCGGCCATCTTCCCAATAATCTGACAATAGAAAATATTAAAGCCGGAAACTCAAACATCAGAAATCCGGTTCTGGCTTCTTTTGCTTATCAAATTTTACCATATCGCGGTTTTGGCTCAGGGATTTTACGGGCACTGGAAAACTATCCCGATATTGAGTTTGTCGATGACCGGGAAGGCAATTTATTCAAGTGTGTTATTGAGCGAAAAGCTTACCGAACTGAAGTTCGAAAAGAGATCGAAAGCAAGAGGTTATAAGCAGGATGGTGATTTTCTATAGGCCGGGGCAATTCCCGGTTGTTTAAAATACTGGATACATGATCCGTTTGCCATCTGATCGCTCAATAACCCCTTGCATTTAACCTCTTTCCAATTCTTGATTATTCACGGGCTCTCCTTTATAGAGATGGTTCGCCAAAACAAACCCCAAAAAGGATGCACCCGTGAACAATCAAGAATTGGAAAGAGGTTAAATGCAAGGGGTTATTGAGCGATCAG
>DFZE01000144.1 GCA_002382065.1 Desulfobacteraceae bacterium UBA4064 | reverse complement strand
AGGAGATCAGGAGTTCTGACCTTGACATAATAGGAATTCGGTTTGCGGAAGAGCGGCAGGACAACGATTATGCGGAAAAGGCGGGGGATGATGCGCTATTGACTGATTTTTGCCGTTCTTCCAAAAGGCACCCCGATTTTTTTCATCCGGTGTCTCAAGGTCCGGGGATTTATCTTAAGAAATTCGGCGGCCCCGCCCTTGCCTTCCACCTTGCCTTTGGAAATGGCCAAAGCCTTCTGGATGTGCCGGGCCATGGCCTTATCCAGGCTCAGTAATTCTTCGGGGGGTGCCACCGCTTTGTGCAGGATATCACGAAAATGATCCAGATCTGTTTGGGATGCAATTATTTCCGCGAAGGTCAGTGGCGCGCCCTGGCTTAATATCAATGCGCGCTCGACAGTGTTTTCCAGTTCCCGGACATTTCCAGGCCAGCTATGAGATAAGAGCTGTTCCAGTGCGTTTTCAGCCAATGAAGGCATGGAGCTCATCTTCATTTCCAGGCATTTTTTTTGAATAAAATGCTGAACAAGCGAAGGAATATCCGAAATGCGGCTACGAAGCGGCGGAATGATTATGGGAAATACATTCAGACGATAATAGAGATCATAACGGAAACGCCCTGTCAACAGCAGGTTGTCTAAATCTCTATGCGTGGCGGAAATGATCCGAATATCGGTTCGAATCATTTCTGTGCCGCCCACCCGTTCAAATTCCTTTTCCTGTAGCACCCTTAACAGCCTCACCTGGACTTCGGGTGACAGCTCACCAATTTCATCCAAAAAAAGCGTGCCGCCATGGGCTCGCTCAAACCGACCGGTTTTCCGGGAAAAGGCCCCGGTAAATGCGCCCTTTTCATGTCCGAACAGTTCACTGTCCATCAGGCCTTCAGGAATGGCTCCACAATTGACTTTTATAAAAGGGCCTTTCCGCCTCAGTGACTGATTGTGAATGGTGCTGGCGATCAGTTCCTTTCCCACGCCGGTTTCCCCAATCAGCAATACCGGGCTTTCCAGCGGAGCCACCTGTCTGACGAGATCCATCACCCCCCTTAAACCAAAACTGCCACCGATCACATCCACACCGGCGATCCGTCGCAATTCATTCTTCAAATAACGGTTGCTGTCAACAAGAATATCCTTGAATTCCTGAAGTTTGCGATACCGCAAGCTGTTGCTGAGGGCGATGGCGAACGGCTCGTTCAGCATGGCCAGCAGCTTTTCATGTTCAGAATTAAACTGAATGCCTGGGATGCCGTGGACCCCGACAATGCCCAGGAATTCACTTTCGATGACAAGATCCATGACAAGGATCGCCACATCAAGACTCCCCAGGTATTTCAATGTCGGCGCTGCCACAGGATCATCCGCGCCTCTGGGGATATTGCGGATACGAAGCAAACGTTGTTCCAGAACCTGTTTGCGCCCTTTTTCCGAAAGCGGCAACTTGACCGACAGGGCTTTGTAGTCGGTTGCCGTTGCATGGGCGATGATTTCGGCAACTCCTGTTTTCCGATTGTATATGTGAAGGCTCATTTGACAGGCCGGAAGAAAAGCCCTGATATATAAAAGGCAATGCCACAAAGCCTTTTCAATATTCAGACTCCCGCAGATTTTGAGCGTTGCATCCCGAAAAAAATCTTTTCTATTTATCGCCATGATGCCTTTTATTAGTTTCGGAAAAACAATCTATTAAATATGATCGTTATCAATATTTCTATCATAAATGATCGTTTATTACACCATATTTCATAGAATTGAATAAAATAAATTCGACTCAAATTTTGTTCATGCCATATCTATTCAATAATGCGACACATTTATATTCATGGTTGATATGGCACGTTTATTGATTATATTCTTATCTGTGTCGTTCAAAGATCGTCAACAGGGAGAAACGCCTGGGACCCCCGCCCGATTCCCGTTGAAATCCGCCCGGGGCAAAAGGCGGGGACTTCATTAAAATGAATCAGTATGTTAACCTGGTAGAAACATGTAGATGCCTCGGCGCTTCAAGCAACAGTTGGGAGCCAGTTCAGATGAATACTTTGCCTTACAGCAATCATCACAATGCCTTTCGTATGAAACTTCGCGAATTTTTATCATCAGAAGTCATTCCGCATGTTGATCAATGGGAAGCCGATCACATTGTTCCCAAATCTATCTGGAAAAAAATGGGCAGCGAAGGGTTTCTTTGCACAGCCGTATCCAGGGAATACGGAGGGCTTGGCGGTGACTTTCTCTATTCGGTCATTGTAATCGAGGAGATGGTAAGAACCAATCATACCGGGGTGATGGTCCAATTGCACAGCGATATTGTTGTTCCCTATATCGAAAGCTTCGGGACTGAAACCCAAAAGCGTATGGTTCTGCCCGGTTGTGTCACCGGAGATATCATCCTGGCGGTTGCCATGACAGAACCCAACGCAGGAAGTGATCTGGCATCGATGGTCACAACTGCCGTGGAAGAAGAGGATCAAGTCGTGATCAACGGAGCCAAGACGTTTATCTCCAACGGAATCAATTGCGATCTGATCGTTCTGGCTGCCAGAGACCCATCGGTGGATATTCCCCACAAGGCCATGTCGCTTTATTTAGTCAAAGAGGGTACGCCTGGTTTCAAAAAAGGCAATCGTCTGGAAAAAATGGGAATGCACAGTCAGGATACGGCTGAGCTTTTTTTCACCAATTGCAGGATTGCAAAAGAGCAACTTCTGGGGAAAAAGGGACAGGGATTTATCCTGCTCATGCAAAAACTTCAACAGGAACGATTGGTGTGCTCAATCTGGGCTCTGGCGATCGCAGAGAACATCCTTGACTGGACCAAGGATTATTGCAAGAGCAATCCGCGGATTGGCAAGCCGCTTGCCGCATCTCAGGCTGTTCAATTTGCCCTGGTCGAGATGATGACAGAGATCAGAATCGGAAGAACCTTTGTCCATCAGTTAGTTATCGATCATATGCAGAAAAAGGAAGGTGTTATCGATACATCCATGGCAAAATACTGGATTTCCGATATGGCCAACCGCGTGGCCAACCGCTGTCTTTCCATAGTGGGTGATATCGGCAGTGTTGAAAAATGTCCCATCGTCCGAATGTGGCGGGATATCCGGGTATTCAGTATTTTTGCCGGGACCAATGAAGTCATGAAAAGTATCATTGCCAAGTCCAAGGCATTTTAAATATTTTTTAAAATGAGGGAAACGAAAATGAGAATTGACAACTGCGTGGCCGTCGTAACCGGCGGAGCATCCGGATTGGGCGAGGCTTCTGGATATGGATGAAGTGCGCGGTCAGGCCATTGCCAAGGAACTCGGAGATTCGGCCGCATTTTTCAAAACGGATGTCAGCGATGAAAAATCGGTTCAGGAAGCTGTGGATGGCGCGGTGGCGCGGTGGCGCGTTTTGGGGCCATTCATATCGCCGTCAACTGCGCCGGTGTGGGAACCCCCATGAAAGTGATCGGCAAACAAGGCCCAATGCCAATTGAAAAGTTCGAACGCGTTGTTCGGATCAACCTGACCGGTACAATGAACATTGTGCGGCTGGGAGCCGAGAAGATGATGAAAAATGCGCCGACGGAAGATGGAGAAAGAGGCGTTGTTATCAATACGGCTTCTGTCGCCGCTTTTGACGGGCAGGTCGGGCAGGCTGCCTATGCTGCTTCCAAAGCAGCGGTTGTCGGCATGACGCTGCCCATTACCCGCGAATTTGCCGATTATGGCATCCGGGTGATGACCAATGATCAAGAATGTATATGTGATTGGCACCTTCTCGACAAAATTTCAGAAATGGCCGGATATACTCTCCACTGGATGAAACTGCGATTTGGTTACAGCCGATATGTCTATCCGTACCCAGTGGAGAGGGATGTGATGATAGGATTAAAAAGCGCAATTTGATCCAGTTTGAAGTATAAGTCCGGTAAAGAGCTCACCCGGGATGCGCTGGTGGGCGTATTGCAGGATGCAGGGCTGGATGGTGCCGGCGTAGTTGAAAGCACGTATTTTTCAAACTGCGGCATGGGACTGATCTGGGACCAGGATATGGTTCGGGGACATTGCATGTTTGCTCCCCGGGTTGAAGAAGGGTTGTTTCCCGAGCGTGTTCCCATCGTCAATGTCGAAGGGGGCTGCGCTTCGGGTTCGATGGCATTTCACCTGGCCTGGAAGGACATTTTAAGCGGCGTTCATGACGTCTCCCTGGCAATGGGCATGGATAAAATTTACCATCAGGACATGCAGCGGGTCCTGACCGCTTTCGAAACATGTGCGCACCCATCGGCGATGGGGCTGCGGCAGCCATTTTATGCTCTGAGGCGTTTTTCAACCAGTTGCCGAAGTCTGTCCGGGAACGGAGCTTGAAGGTTTGCGCCAGTGTACTGTCAAGCGGCATGCACCGTTCAATCAACGAGCCGAGCCTGTCCAAATGGGCTGCGGACAGGGCTTATCAAATGGCTGG
>DFZE01000034.1 GCA_002382065.1 Desulfobacteraceae bacterium UBA4064 | reverse complement strand
TCGGGTCAAAATCTCAAAGTGTGCATTGGACTGCGATTTCCTGATTGATTTACCCGTTCTGAAGGCCCATCGGCAGACAAAGGTAACCCTTGGAATGAAAAACCTGAAAGGTTGTCTGTCACTGAAATCGAAGCAGCGATTTCATAAACATGATCTGAACCATATGATCACGTTGTTGAATACGAAATTACGGCCCTCATTGACAATCATTGACGGCATCTACGGGCTGGAAAAAGGCCCGGATTTTTTGGGGTCCCCCCGCAGGATGGATCTTATCATTGCCGGAAAGGATGTCTTCTCTTGTGACATCGTTGGAGCGATGGTAATGGGGATTCCGCCTGTTGAAGTTGAATATCTTAAACTCGATTATCAAGTTTNNGTTACGCTTATTGCGATTAAAAAACATGAACATCGAGTTAAAGAGTTCGCATCCATGACTGGACGTACGGTCTCCCTGGATGTGATTGACGTAAAAGGCGAATCTATCGATCAAGTGGCTCAAAAATTTGAGTGGCAACTTTCTGTTGAGGAAATTTTACACCAGGCTGGAATTAACGGAATTACGATTCAAGAGAAGGGGTTTTCCTCTTGCTCCGGATGTCTGGCAATACTGACAGCTCTAACTGCTGTGCTTACAAAAGATAGCCCTGACACAACTTTGGATGGGGTGGAAGTCTGTATGGGCAGTGAAGTCACGGCAAAAACGGAGTCAAAAAAAGTTTTTCTCCTTGGAGATTGCGCGGTATCTGCCAACAAGGATCTGAAAGAGGCAATCCAAATAAAGGGATGTCCGCCACCAATTCTGAATACGGTCATGGGCGTAGTACTCAAATGCCTTCCACCGCAAAAGGCAGCGAAAATACTCACGCAGAGGACAGTAAAAAACATTGGGATGAAAATTGGTTTATACCATGAGGCGTTCCCTATTTTTGGCGTCTATGATCCGCAGGTTTTTGATAAAAAGGACTTCTGATCTTTGATCTGAAAAAGACAAATCAGAAGATTGGGAATCTATAAAAAAACAGGAAGAAAAACGCATGATTGCCCCCCTCCAGAGATCCTTCCGTGAACACCGGACAGCACAGGGACATCGTTCCGAACGTACATAATTTGTTGCATGCCTATCCGGATGTTGCCCACAGCCCCTGTTTTTTCCAGTAAGGCCCATAGTGCAAGGCAAAATGGGTCAAGCGAGCAGACATTAATCAGGTTAAGTGGGGCATCAGGGCGGCCGATGCAGTTTGAAGGAGAACCATTGGGCAACATCCGGATAGGCATGATTTGTTGTTTGAAGACATGAAGAAGGTTACAAAACTGGAAAACCGCTTCTTTCCAGGCATATGACAATGGATATTCGTTATGACGTCTCGTTCTCTGTATCTGGTTATTTGCTCAAATCAATGTCGTCAATGGTGTCCATTTTGCCCTGTGATATGATTCGGGTGCTGATCTGGGCATATGAGGCCAACTTTCGGTTTAAAGATTGAAATTCAAGAGGTGACCGGCCAATACAGCCGTTCACTAATGACAGTTTGTTCCAATCCGAAAAAGCCATTGGATGAAAACACCGTGATCATCATTTACCACAAAAAGGCGGGTTGAAAATTGATTCCTCATAAGCGAGAGGCATCTGAAAATCACAGCGGGTATGAGCATTCGTCCTGTTCACGGTACGCCCGGAACAAACGTCCCGGTTCACAGTCTGCCCGTACCCGGCCCCGGTCTCTCAAGTCTTCCACCAAAAATGCCAATTTTTGCTGAATGCGCGCCGGCGCAGGCCATGAGCATCTTTACTTTCCTTTTTGATCGGTAGGATTTTTTTTTGATGTATGACGTTTGGCGGGAATGAGACTGATGAGTGATCGCAATGCCGAATTTACAGCATCAGAATTCGGGAAGTACTCCCAAACGTCTGAAGACAGCACGACTGTTCGATCAGTTGGCATAACTTCTTTGACAACACTTGTCCCATCAGAATTTCTGATCGTTACCGTATATCCAGATGCCATAGCACGAAAATGCTTGCCACGAACTCCTTTGGAAAAATCATATTCATCCCGCAGAATGCTACCCGTATCCACATCAGTCTGAACAGATGTTTTCTTCTTCATATTTTTTCCTTTCATCTCGAGTTGCCTTTCGACAACTGATAATCCGTATGTGATGATTTCTTTCGGTGTAACTGACTACCAGAATATGTCCTTTGTCAGATGCACCAATATCAATAAATCGTTGCTCATCTTCAGAATGATCGGGATCGTCAATTGTTATTGAATGTGGATCGCGAAAAACCTCAATTCCGTTATCGAAACGAATTTTATGTTTCCTATAGTTTTCTATGGCTTTATTTTTATCCCATTCAAATTTCATTATGCCGCGCAACAAATGAAATTACTGATTTCAGCGTCAAAAATGGATGCCAGTTTTCGGGCTGTTTGCAAACTGATCGGTCGGACGCCCCTTTCCATGTTTGAAACATGCTGCCTGGGGATGCCGCCCAGCATCATTCCCAACTCTGTTTGGGTCCATCCTTTTTTCTCCCGGCATATTCTGACATAATCGCCCGGCTTCATATTTGCCTTGACCGTTCTGTACCATTCGGTTTCAAACACATTGACGGCCTGGTCTTCTTCAATGATTTTCAGGTCGTTGCCGTATTCCTGCCGAAGCGCTTCCAGTATCCCGGTGGAGACAATCCCGTTGATAATGATTTCAGTATGGGGCGTTTTCACGACTGCCTGCATAATATACCTCTATTTCTATTGAGTTTTTCTCACATTTCCAGCAAGCGACCCATTTATGGGACAAATGGCAGTGATACCGGTCATGCCCGATTTTGCTGAAGTTGGGCCAGTCTGCCCGTACCGGGCCACGGTCTCTCAAGTCTTCCACCAAAAACGCCAAATTTTGCTGAATGCGCGCCGGCATCAATTGAATGGTTTTTAAAATCCTGGGCTTGACAGTAACGTTGTGCATGTCTGTTTGTAATCAATTTATGGTTACATGTCAACCCGACTGACCGGCCAACTATTGAAAAATAACTGTTGTGACGTCACAACAGTTATTTTACGAACAACATCCTTCACAATTGTCCGAATGAAAATTTGTCTGATGCTGCCATCAGGATCTTTTCCTATGCAAAAATTGAAATCCAACAACGATGGTTTTTTAAATCAGGTTGACAGCGTGCGGAAAAACTGGCTGGCATCAAGCCAAAGATTGACATGCAGTATGAGGTAAAAAAGCCGAAATGGAAAAGCCAAAAGAAATCAGAAAGCCGGGAAGACCCCCAAAAAGTTCCCCCCTTCGGTTAGCCAGTAGGTCAGGTTGGCCGGTTGTTTGGCCTACCTGACATTGCTGGAGTGCATACCGGCTATTGGGCAGGTCAGGGAGCCGCAAAAATCCGCGGCACCCTGACCTGCCCGCTGTGGACTGAATTATCAAAGGACGTCCTTCAGGCCCTTAAAGTTTCAATGAATGTGGGCATGTATATCCTTGCTACAGGGGCTGCATTAATGACAAGCGAAACGACAACCAAAATGACAACCGAAACGACAATCCCCGGTCACCTGTTTATTTGCTCCTATCAATGTCGTCAATGGTCTCCATTTTGCCCTTCAATATGATCCGGGTGCTGGTCTGGGCATATGAGGCCAACATTTCGGTTTAAAGATTGAATTTCAAGGCATGACCGGCCAATACAGCCGTTCACTAATGACAGTTCGTCCCAATCCGAAAAAGCCTTTTGAATGAAAACACCGTGATCATCATTTATCATAAAAAAAAGCGGGTTGAAAATTGATTCTCCGTAAGCGAGGAGCGTCTGAAAATCACAGCGGGTATGAGCAATCCGTCCGGTTCACGGTACGCCCGGAACGAATGTCCCGGATGACATAGAAAGTGACCTGATATTCCTTGCCGTCGGCGGCAGTTGTAAAGAAATTCTTTACAACTGAATTTTCGTCTAACTCCTTTTCTTCCAGTATGTTAGCGATATGTTGCCCAATATTTTGTTTGGAGGTGTCAAAAAGTTCGGCCAACTGGTTCTGGTTCATCCAGACTCTGCCGTCTTTGGCGTATAGGGAGACGGAGGCTTTGCCGTCCACAGTGTTGTAGATGATGATGTCCTGCCGGTCTTCATCCATGATCAATCCTCCAGCACCGTTTTTTCCAGTTCCAGAGAGCTGGTTTCCAGTGCCAGGATATCGGCCCTGATCTCGGCCAGGGATCGCAACGGTTTGAATTCGTAAAAATATTTCCGGTAGTCAGCTTCATGCTTCACTCCACATCAGCTCTGCCCGAAGGCAGTTGTTAATTCCCGCTTAATGCCTGACGTCTCATCAAATTCTTTCAGAATGGGTGATTGGCGCGTACTCATTCCGGAATATCCTTTAATTCGTTTTCGATCTGCTCAATGCTGGGCAGGCTGGTCTGCAAGGGATCCGGCAGTGATTCCAACAGCTTGTATTCGGCAATCCCCATGGGCTGGGTCTTGTCGCTCAGTGCGTATTCCGCCACCACCTTGTTATTGCTTTTGCACAGCAGCAAGCCGATGGTGGGGTTGTCCTGTTCGACCTTCACCTGCCGATCCACGGCGGTGAGATAAAAGCCCAACTGGCCAAGATGTTCCGGTTTGAACTTGTCCGCCTTAAGTTCGATCACCACATAGCAGCGCAGTTTGAGATGGTAGAAGAGCAGGTCGATGAAAAAATCATCGCCACCGACTTCCAGATGCACTTGCCGTCCGACAAAGGCGAATCCCGCGCCCAGCTCCAGCAAAAATTGGGTGATGTGCTTGACCAGCGCCGATTCAATTTCGCGCTCGTCGGCCTCCTTGCCGACATCCAGAAAATCGAACAGGTAGGGGTCTTTGAGCGATTCCCTGGCCAGATCACTGCCCGGCGCGGGCAGGCGTTCGCTAAAGTTGGTCACGGCCTTGCCGGTACGTTCGAGAAGGCGGGTTTCAATGTGGATATTCAGCGCATTGCGCGACCAGCCATGTTCGATGGCGGCCCGGGCATAGGCCAGACGCTGTTCCGGTTGCTTCAGGCGGGTCAGCAGTACCAGATTGTGGCCCCAGGGTAATTGTCCAACAGGCTGTTGGACAATTTGCTCGTCTGGCCAGGCCTCGGCAAAGGCACGCATATACATGAGGTTGGCGCGGGAAAAGCCTTTCATATCCGGAAAGGCGTTGCGCAGGTCGTGGGCCAGACGGTCGATCACCTTTGCGCCCCAGCCCTGTTCTGCCTGCCGGGCCAGAATATCGCGGCCGATCTGCCAGTAGAGAAGCACCAGTTCGCGGTTGACCGCCAGGGTCGCCCGCTGCTGGGCACTGTGGATGCGGGCTTTCAGTTCCGCCAGCCAGTCGGCGTAGCTTTCCGGCGGGGTGGTCAGGGATACGGGTTTGTCACTCATGCCCGCACCTTTATTGTCGCCGTTTTCCGGGATCTGTTTGCGCGATTATGCATTTTCTTTGAATTTCAATTCACCATTCTCCGCAAACTCAAACATTGGCCCCCAAGATACTTCCCAGTAATGGCCATCAAGGTCGGCGAAGTATCCACTGAATCCACCCCAGAAGGTTTCCTGTGGTTCTTTCACGAAATCCGGCCAAAAACGCCGCCAGACCCGTGTCCATGAAAATCAGCTTTGGTGCCTTGATGATCCGTTTGGTCCGATTGCGAAAAATAGGGTTCGATCAGGGCGACAACAGCTATTGATCCAGCAGTTGCGCGGGTGCGGTCTCTGCGGCTTCGGCATTTGCCGGAAGATCCAGGCTGAGATAGGATGCGTGGGGATACAGGTGTCGCAGGATGGATGTTTTCCCCGCCTGTCTGGCACCGGTGACCAGTACGGCCGGGAATTGGTCGGCCATGCGGCGGAGCAGATTTTCATAATGTCTATTTATCCACATGCAGATAATATGCATTCGTGATGCAAATTATGCAAGAAAAAATCCGGCAAATCCAATTTGAGCGGAAGGGTATATAGCGCCTGAACGGAAACCATTTTTCTGTATCATAAAATTCGAAATTCGAAGCACGAAATCCGAAACAATGACCCAAATAAAAAATTCAAAACAGTGGATTAACTGATATATCCTTTTGGTCATTTCGACATTTGGATTTTGAATTTGTTTCGAATTTCGGATTTGATATTTGAATTTTACCTGAACTGCTGTCCCTGGTACCGATGTCCCAAGACTGAAATTTCAACCTTTGGCAGGATTAGGCTGTCGGAAACAAATACATCCACATCTTGCTTGTCTTTTGGCCCGTCTGCTGCGTGACATCCACCGGCGCATATCCCGATATGCACCGGCGGATGCGCCTTGCAGACGAACCAAAATCCGTCGCAATCCAGTGGATTTATTTATTTCCGACAGCCTTACGGCAGAATGGTCAGGCGCTTATGTTCCGATGCCGCATCCAGATAATTTTGAATGGGGGTCGCGATGCGGCGGGAAACATCTTCCGGGGTCAGTTCTTTTCGGAAGATTGCCGGTGATCCGGCCACCAGATGATATGGCCCCACAACCTGACGTTCCCGGACCAGTGATCCGGCACCGATCAGGGAACCGGTTTTGATGACAGCATCATTGAGCAGAACTGATCCCATGCCAATCAGGCAATGGTCTTCGATTGTACACCCGTGTACGACCACATTATGCCCGACCGTCACATGGCTGCCGATGGTGGCTGGTTTTCCATAGTCGGTATGGATGGTGCAATTGTCCTGAATATTGGTATTTTCCCCTACCATGATACGGGCCATGTCACCCCGCAGGACCGCGCCATACCAGATGCTGGCCCCGTCTTCGATTCGGACATCGCCGACAATGACTGCGGTCGGTGCAATAAATACATTCTGACCGATTTGTGGAATTTTGTCACCCAGTGCAATAATCATTGAATTATTCCATTAAACACCCATGTTGAAAGCGGCTTTGAATATATCACCTTGTTGTCTCCGGAAGCATAATAATCCGCAAGCTCCGCTTCTTTTTTATAGCCGCGTGCCTGGTAAAACCCGTGGGTTGCCTGATAGGGTTTGCGCGAGGATGTTTCAACATAAATCCGCTTCCCTTTCACCTGGATGATTCGGCGTTCGGTTTCCGCCAGCAACAGGCTCCCAATCCCCTGATCGTGAAACGCTTTCTGAACAGCGATCCAGTACAGGTCGTACCGAACGGCGGTCATGGGGATCATGCCATAACAGGTGTAGCCGATCAGATCATTCATATGGTCGGCAAACAGAAATGAATAGCCGCTGTCAGGGCCTTTTGTCAGACATTCCTGAACCAGTTCCACCGCAACATCGATTTCAACCGGGTAGAAGAGTCCACAGGATTCGGTTATGGACCGAACCTGTATCAAATCTTTTTCCGTTACCATGTTCCGGAAGGACAGTGTGATGGGGGATCTATTGATTGACGGCAATTTTCCAGGACTCTTCATTCAATTTTTTTCCGGCTATGGCAGTACAATGGGACAGCGGACCGTC
>DFZE01000178.1 GCA_002382065.1 Desulfobacteraceae bacterium UBA4064 | reverse complement strand
GTTTTCGTTCAAACACTAAATAGATTCCCTTTGCGTTGCGGAGATAAAATTTCAAAGAATAATCAGAAAGGACCCATCATGCCAACGTGTGTCAGGTATCATGTCAGAATCACCGGAAAGGTTCAGGGCGTTTATTTTCGTGCAGAAACACTTCGGGAAGCAAATCGCCTGGGGATTACCGGCT
This sequence comes from Desulfobacteraceae bacterium UBA4064, assembly GCA_002382065.1. Classification (GTDB taxonomy): domain Bacteria; phylum Desulfobacterota; class Desulfobacteria; order Desulfobacterales; family Desulfatirhabdiaceae; genus UBA4064. Next base: position 10,152 of record DFZE01000178.1, on the reverse strand, counting down.
GGGTGAGAAATGCCGAAGATGGATCTGTCGAGGCAATTTTTGAAGGGGAAAGTGGGCCGATAAAGGCCATGATTGACTGGTGCTGGCGGGGATCACCGTTTTCGCATGTGCAGACTGTGGAGACCATTCAGGAGGACTATCAAAACGAATTCAGCGGGTTTACCATTACGCGTTGAAAGAGGAGGTGGGGTAAAAACGTCGCGGCAGCCTGGCGTATTCATTCTGCAAGGCTGCCGGTTCAAATATTTTCAATGAATATCAGACTGCGTCCTTGAGCTTTTTGCCTGCGCGGAATTTGATGACATTGCCTTTTTTGATATCGATGCTTTCGCCGGTGCGGGGATTTCTGCCTTTTCTTTTCTTTCTCTCGGTTAAATAAAAGGTTCCGAAACCGATCAAAGAAAATTTTGGGGATGGATCGCTTTTTTTCTTTTTCTTTTTTTTCAGGGCATTTCCAATACTATCCAAAAATGAATTCAATGCGGTGGCTGCAGCAGCCGTGTCGATGCCGGCGTCCTGAGACATTTTTTCGATCAAGTCGGCTTTCGTCATTCGTCATCCCCCTGTTGTTGATTAATGTTCATTGCGATATAGCTTTCCAGATAAAGATTTTGGGTGCGCTATCTGTCGGGAATGGCCGGCAAAGGTTTATCCCCTCCCTGCCGCCTTCCCAAAATCATTATCTGGAAAGCTATAGACATCCACATCTGTTTTGATGTTCGATACATGAGAGCGTTTGGGTTGTCAACAGGAAAAACGGTTCAAAACAGCGCATCCACAAAAGCAGCCGCATCAAAGTGCTGCAAATCGTCGATGGTTTCTCCCACACCGATATACGTTAAAGGAATTGTCAATGTATGACAAATGCTGATGACGACACCCCCTTTTGCGGTTCCATCCAGTTTGGTCAGTGCGATGCCGCTGATATCGATGGCCTCATGAAACAGTTTTGCCTGGGACAGTGCGTTCTGACCGGTTGTGGCATCCAGGATCAACAAAGTCTCATGAGGGGCGTCCGGGAGTTTTCTGGCAATGGCCTTTTTGATCTTTTTCAGCTCTTCCATCAAATTGACTCGTGTATGGAGTCTCCCGGCCGTATCGACCAGCACAATGTCCATATCGCGGGCGATTGCGGCCTCGATGGCATCAAAGGCAACAGCGGCCGGATCCGAATTGGGCTTGTGACAAACGATATCCGCTCCGGAGCGATTGGCCCATATTGTCAGTTGCTCAGAAGCCGCAGCCCGAAAGGTATCGCCGGCGGCGATCAGCACCTTTTTCCCGTCACGGGCATACAGGGCAGCCAGTTTGCCAATGGTGGTGGTTTTCCCGACACCGTTGACGCCGACAACCAGGATGACATGGGGTTTTCCGGATTCTGTGGCTGCAACCCGGGGCTGGCCCATCAGATCGCGGATTTCGGTTTTTAACAGCGCTTTCAATTCATCCTTGCCTGAAAATCCGGACGGTTTGTGGCGGGACAGGCGGTCGATCAGGGTCTGGGTGGTCTGAACCCCGATGTCGGATGTGATCAGCATTTCCTCCAGTTCTTCCAGCATGTCATCATCCAGATTTCTTCCGGCTGAAAACAGTTGGTCAATGTCCGTATTCAATATCTGTCGGGTTTTGCTGAGCCCGAACTTCAGGCGCTGAAAAAATCCCCTGGATTCGGTTTCCACATTTTTATCGCTGTCTGTGGATTCTGTCGATGGTTCATCGGTATCCGTCAAAACGGGTGATTCCACCGGATGATGATCTGTTTTATTTTTCTTGAACCAGTTGAAGGCCATGTGGCTCCTGTATAGCAAAAAATAGTGGTCAGTGATTAGTGGTCAGCAATCAGATGGTAGGTCAGGATGTCGCGGCCCTTTGCGACTTCCTATACTCTCCACTGGATGAAACTGCGATTTGGTTACAGCCCATATGTCTATCCGATCCCAGTGGAGAGGGATGTGATGATAGGATTAAAAAGCGCAATTTGATCCAGTTTGAAGTATAACTGCCTAATTGGCCGTTGGCTCTCCTCCTCTTTGATCTAATCCGCGTCAGGCTCAGCCGGTTTTGGCGTAAATCGCTCCAGATTGACTGTGACGATTTTTGAAATTCCCTTTTTTTCTGCGGTCACGCCCAGAAGAACATCCGCAAATTCCATGCTGCGCCGATTGTGCGTGATCATGATGATCTGTGATGTTTCGCCGATAATTTTCAACAGTTGATTGAAGCGAAAAATATTGGCTTCATCCAGTGGCGCATCGATTTCATCCATCAGGCAGAATGAAGCCGGTTTGATCAAAAAAATGGAAAAAATGAAGGCAATACCGGAAAGCGCTTTTTCACCTCCGGACAGAAGACTGATGCGCGTCAATTTTTTCCCCGGTGGCTGTATCATGAATTCGATACCGGTTTCAAGGGGTTTGTCAGGATCAGTCAGAATCAGACAGGCAGATCCACCCTCAAAAAGCCTGGGAAAAATTTCCTGCAGTTTTTCATTGATTGCGTTAAATGTTTCAATCAGCTTTTCCTGGGTAATCCGGTTGATTTTTCGAATGACCGCTTTCAGATCATCGATGGCCCGAATCAGGTCCTGTCTTTGGGCGTCCATGAAGTCATGACGGGTTTTCAATTCATCATAGGCCTGGATTGCGCCCAGATTGACATCCTGAAGTTTCAGGAGTCTGGCCCGGCATTCGGCAAGACCGGTTTCCATAACAGCCGTCGGAGGCAGTGGATCTGTCATTTCCCCGGCCATTTCCCTTCGAAACCCGGACAGCGATCCCTGATAGTGGTTTTCGATATGGCGGATTCGATGCTCCCTGCCGATATTCAGTTCGGCCAGGGCCATTTCCTGAGACTGGATTTCCCTGAGGATGGCACTGCGCTCTTTTTGCATATCCTGAACCTGTTTGTCATGTTCCTGAAGTCGAAGATCCAGTTGAGAAAAGGTCTTCTCGCTGATTTCCAGCTTCGATTTAAGGTCCTGTTTTTTATGATTGAGCCCGATCAACTGCTTTTCGGCCGCATCCTGTTGGATCTGAAAGCCCTGTATGGCCTGTTTTCGGGATTCAATATCGGCGTCGATCTGCTGAAGTCTGTCGGCGCTTTCGGTCTGAAACTGCCGGATTCGCCTCAGGGTATCCACGGCATTTTCCAACTGAACACTCGCGGTTGTCATGCTCAGCCTGAGGGTGACAACGGCCTGCTGGCGCTTTTCAAGGATGGTCGAATTTTCCTGAATTTCTTCGGAAACCCGGGCGATGTTCTTTTTTACCGATTCGATATCCGTTTGAATCGTTTCCAGCAACCCGCCATATCGGGCAATTTCTTCTGATGAGTCGATTTCTTCGCCGGAGAGCTTTTCCTGTTCCAACTGAACAATATCGCTATGTCTGCGGGCATGTTTGAGTTTTTCTTCTGCCTGAAAAACAGCCTTCTCAGCCGATGTATGACGCTCCTGTAACTGGCGTAAATGGGAGATGGCCTGCTGAAGCCGGTTTTCTGCCTGTCGAATCCGGGTGTCGCATTCGGCCAGTTTGTTTCTGGCGGACAGAATTTCTCCATCCAGATCATTCAGGCGGGTTTTCAGTTGATTCAATTCGGACTTGTGCGCCATGATCCGCTGCGAGCTGTCACCGGTTCCACCGCTGATAATCCGGTTCAGCCCCACAATGTCGCCATTGCGTGTGACCACCCGTTCTTCCGGCAAAAGGGTTTTCTGACAGGACAGGGCCTCTTCCAGGGTGCCCACGATCCGTGTCTGCCCCATGAAAGACCGGATGATGAATTCATATTCCGGAATCATGTCAACATGGTGAATTAACAGCTCTGGCGTGCTGGAATCCGGCTTCTGGCCGGATTGTGCGGGAAATTCGCTGACCGGTAAAAAGCTGCATCGGCCGGCTTTCTGGCGATGCAGGTAATCGATGGCCCGGGCCGCTGTTTCAACCCGGTCCACCAGGACATATTGCAGACAGTCTTCCAGGCAGGCCTCCAGAGCTGCTTCATAGCCCGGCTGTGACGTGACCATATCGGCCACAAGTCCGATAATGGCAGGCTTATCGGAACTTCCCGTTTCCGGGAGCTTCAGGCTGTTGCGATAGGGTTTCATGATCGCGCGCACCCCATCCCGGTACAACTCGAAATTGTCCGCCATTTTTTTTAACGCAGCATGGCGGGACGCAATCTGCTGGCGATCCAGCTCAATCGCCCGGGTTGACTGGATTTGTGTCGCCTGTTCCCGGGAAGCCAGTTTGATTTCATCCCGAATGGATGCTTCCAGCCGGATGCCATCGTCAATTTCCTCAGCAAGATGTTGACGGGATCGGGTTGCTTCTTCCAGTGCTTTTTCCAGCACGGAAACCGCTCTGGATGACTGAAGGGCTTCTTCATCAATCTGTTTGATACGCCTGCGAATCTGTTGTCGCGTTTCCGAAGCCGATCGAAAAATCTGCTGATACCGGGCCTCCTGGGCGCTGATGTTCAACAGCTTTTTCCGGTTTTCCTCAAGTTGTTGCGTCAGGGATTGTAGTGTTGACCGGCAGGCATTTTCTGCCTGCTGATCGGCCTCGATTTCGCGTTGTATGGATTGGGTCTGTTGGTGAAGCCGGGCTTCCTGATCTTCAACCGAAGCAATATCCTGATTGATTTTCAGCCGTTTGGCAGCCAGTGTCTCCTGGTCGGCCGACAGTTTTTGAAATTCTGTTTTCAGACGCTTCAGCTCATTTTTAATATGATCCAGGTCATGACCGGTTCGATCGATCTGGCGCTGGATATCAAACTGTAGGGCTGTCAGTCGGGACATCTCTTCCTGTTTTCGGCTCATTTCCAGTTTGAGTGATTCCAGCGCCGCATCAACAGTTGATATCTGACCCGCCTGAAGCACATCCTTCTCTTTCAAATGCGTCAGGCGATGTGACGCGTCCCGGATTTGTTCATCCAGATCGTCGATAAGAGACAGATTCAGCAGAATTTCCAGTTTTCTGGCTTTTTTTTGATACTTGAAATATTTTTCCGCTTTTTTGGCCTGACGTTCCAGACTGGCCAACTGTTTCTGTATTTCAGAAAGAATATCATTCAGCCGGATCAGATTCTGATTGGTCTCTTCCAGTTTCCGCTCGGTTTCAATCCGTCTGGCCTTATAGCGCGTGGCGCCTGCGGCTTCTTCGATATAACTGCGTCGCTCTTCCGGGCCGGCTTCGGTGATCGCACCAATGTTTCCCTGCTGAATGAACGCATAGGACCGGCTGCCGGCGCCACTTCCCAGAAGCAGTTGATGAATATCCTTCAGTCTGCAGGGCTGCCGGTTCATCCAGTATGCGCTTTCACCGGAGCGATGCAGTCTTCTGGTGATCATGATTTCGGTATAATCCCGAAATTCTTCCAGAAGTTCGCTATTGTCATTTGTCAGGGTCAGGGATACTTCCGCCATGTTCAGGGCGGATTTTCCGGCGGCTCCGGAAAAAATAATATCTTCCATGGCTTTGCCACGAAGTTGTTTGGCGCTCTGTTCACCCATGACCCATTTGAGGGCATCCAGGACATTGCTTTTACCGCACCCGTTTGGACCCACAATTGCCGAGACACCAGGCGGAAACGTGATCACGGTTTTTTCCATAAAGGATTTGAATCCAAAAATTTCCAGTCGTTTGATTCGCATGATTCAATCTGAAAGTTATCGATGTCAGTCTGATACATCCAATTTAACAGGCAGGGACGTGATCCGTCAATATGATAGAAATAGACTGAGGGCTGACGACTGAAGGCTGAAGGGGGTCGGTTAAATCCTGCTTGACTTTACATGGTTCGACAAGTAATTCTATCCCTGAAATGCAGGATCGGGGGTGACCAAAGATATGCGGGCATTCCGATACAATCCGGAATCCACCCCATGAGCCGTCATGCCAAATGCCATAAAATGGAGGTGACCATGCCAGAAACAACGGGTTATTCAATTGATGACCTGCTGAATCATTCCGAAGTCAAAACAATATCCGAAGCCATGAGCTCAGAAACCGTGACAAGACGGGAATGTATTCCCCAGTTGTGCGCGGTGTTTTCGCAAGCCGTCACGCAACTGACAGAAAACGCTCAATTTACCTTTGATCTGGATCAGGAAGCCATTCAGAAGTTGCCCCATATCATCCATAACCCGGTTCAGTTTGTGTCCGGCATGGATTCACCGGACAATACCATTTTGGATCAGTATCGGAAACCGCGCAACATTGGCATCGTGTTTTCCGGCGGGCCGGCGCCGGGCGGACACAATGTCATTGCCGGACTGTTTGATGCGGCCAAAAAGGCCAACCCTGAAACCCGGATTTACGGGTTCTTGAAAGGTCCGGACGGGGTGATCGATGACCGCCATGTCGAACTTACAAAAGACACCATTGACGCATACCGCAATCTGGGTGGATTTGGCATGATCAAAACCGGCCGCAGCAAGATCGATACCGCCAAAAAAATGAATCAGGCCAGAGAAACCTGCAAAAAACTGGGGCTGGATGCGCTGGTGGTGGTGGGTGGTGATGACTCCAATACCAATGCCGCATTCATGGCCCAGGAATTTTTTGCCGACGGCATTCAGGTGATCGGCGTTCCCAAAACAATCGATGGGGATGTTCAGGTTCGTGACAGCGCCGGGCATGTTTTATGCGCAATTTCGTTTGGTTTTCATTCTGCTGCCAGAGCCTTTGCCCAGGAGGTCAGCAATCTGTGTACGGATTGCAGCTCGGATATGAAATACTGGCACATCTGCAAGGTCATGGGCCGGTCAGCCAGCCATCTGGCACTGGAAGTCGCTTTGCAAACACACGCCAACATCACCCTGATTGGAGAGGATCTGGCCGAATATATCGATGTCCGAAGACTGGAGACATCCGGAAAAAGCGGTGAAACCGATTTTACAGCCTTTGGCATGACATTGCGTCATATGTCCCGGGTCATTTGTGATGCCATTGTCCGTCGGGCGACAGCGGGTAAAAATTGCGGTGTCATGGTCATCCCGGAAGGGGTTCTGGAATTTATCAATGAAATTCAGGTCTTCATTCTCAAGCTCAATACCATTATCGCCGAATACAACAGCACCCATGACACGGATTTCCATGGCGATTTTCCAATTCTTGAAAATAAGCGGGATTATTTGCGCAAACTGGCCCAGCGTTCGCGGGAAAACAAGGCATTTACAATCTGGAATACGCGCGATGATGATCTTTTCAATGATCTTCCGGATTTTTTTCAGGAAGGTCTCCTTCTGGAACGGGACAGTCATGGCAATTTTCAGTTTTCCCTGGTAGAAACCGACAAGGTCATCATGGAACTGGTTCGGGATTATCTGAAAATTCTGAAAGAAAAAGGTATTTACAAGATGGGTATCGAAAAACAGGAGTATATCCGGACCCTTGAAAAAGTCGGGCTTTCTCCAGACCATTTCGGCACTGTTCTGTTTAAAAATTATGATTCCGGAACGTACCTGTTGATGAAGGAATCCGTCATATCCCTCAAGACCCTCAAGCAGACACTGGTTCGATCCGCAGTGATCAGCGAAGATGACCCCATTCCGCCTGTCATTGAAAAAATTTACAATCAGTCTGTCCCGCAATTCAAAACCCAGACCCATTTTTATGGTTATGACGGCCGGGGAAGCATGCCGACAACCTTTGACAGTGTCTATACCTACAATCTGGGATGGACGGTTTTCAGTCTCATTGCCAACGGCGCCACCGGGCAGATGGCGGCCATATACAATCTGGAAAAACCGTTTTCCCAGTGGATCCCGGCCGGACTGCCCATCGCGCCCCTGATGCATCTTGAGGAAAGAAATGGCCGGTTGTCACTGGTTATGGAAAAAAGCCTCGTGGACATCCGGTCCCCGGCTTTTCAGGTGTTGAAGGCCAATCGTGAAAAATGGCTGTTCTCCATGCCCGGGCCGGATCATTACCGGATTCCGGCGCCAATTTATCTGGTGGACAATGTGGATGACGATCGGCCCATTACACTGATGTTGAATGAAATCGCATCCCGACAGCAGGATAAGTGAATTCCGAACATCGATAACGCGTAAAAAGGAGAGGGATATGGAAGAAGATCCTTGTTTCACCAGTCTGAAAGGACAATTTTTAATTGCCATGCCCAGCCTGGTTGAACCCAGTTTTTTTCAGACTGTCATTCTCATGTGTGAACATAATGACAGCGGCGCTGTGGGCGTGATCATCAACCGGACATATCCCTTTTTAACCTGTCGGGATATTTTTGAAGAGATTCAAATTGACTGTCTGCCCCACGTTGCATCCATACCCATTCATATCGGCGGACCGGTACATTCCGGAGAAATATTCATTCTTCATGGTTCACCGTTTGAATGGAATGGTTCTTTGAGGGTGACACCATTTGTTTCACTCAGCAATACGCTGGATCTGCTGAATGAAATCGGGAAAGGGAATGGACCGGAATCATTTATCATTGTACTGGGATGCGCGGGATGGGCGCCGGGTCAACTGGAATCCGAACTGAGTGAGAATGTCTGGCTGACGACTCCGGCAAATGAGGACATTATTTTTAACACAGGGATCGATGACCGGTGGGGAACAGCATTGCGGAATATGGGAATTGATCCTCTCTGGCTTTCCAGCCAGATCGGTCATGCGTAGGCGGGGGGAAATCAAAAAAAAGACCGGACGCCCATAGAAAAAAACTGGGTGATTCCGGCCTTTGATCCGTCATATGGTATTGTCAATTATATCGTGTTTTCTCCGGATTGAGAGATATCCACGGCTTCAGTTTCAATTGCGGAATCAGCGGATTCCATTATCCCGGTTTCATTTGTGGAATCTGAGGATTCCACTGTCTCAATGTCATTGATGGAATTCAGGGATTCCACGGTTTCTGCTTCATCACGATGCTTGCCGGATTTGGGTTTTTTCTTTTTCAGACAGACCTTGTCTTTTCGAACAAAGGCACAAAGTTTGGGATTATAGTATTCTTTGCAGTTTAATGGATTATAAAGTGGGCATTCCGGATTTTTCTCTGACATTCTGACTCCCCTTTATCAAAAAAATTATCTTTTTGAATATCAGATTGTTCTAAATTTTGCAAGATATAGCTTTTCAGATAATGATTTTGGGAAGGCAGCGGGGAGGGGATAGGCCTTTAGCGGCTGGCGCCTTGAAAAACCCCTCGGCCATCCCCGACCGATAACGCATCCAAAATCTTTATCTGGAAAGCTATACAATGATGCATCACCGCAATGCCTGCTCAAAAAGAGAAATGTCAAGACCTTGTGTTCAATTTGTATATCTGTGCAATGCCATTTTGAAATGGGGCAGGGGGGATCATCCAATTCTGAAATCGATGTAACGGGTCTCCGGTTGGCTGCATGATGTGCCGGGAATCGGGTGGGTCCTCTCCCAGAACTGCACATGACCATGATGATCGATCAGAATGATGCTCGAACTTCGGGTGCCATAATGTGGGCTTTTGATAAATATGGCAGACAGAATGCGTTCCCATTCCAGCCCGATGCCGGTGTCGGGGAGTGAATCATCGGGCGCAGGCCTATCATCCGCCAGGATGTCAAAAACCGATTCCGTATCGATATCCCCGGATTTTTGGCAGACGTTTTGCAAGGATACGAGTCCTTTTTGCGTTTTTGGCCATGCCGTATTCAGCAGATGGTTGCTGAGCCCATGCCATCCGGCGGTCAGGTCAATAATTCCAGGAGCCCGGTTTCCATGATACTGCATGCCCGACATGTCACCAACAATCAGATTGAATCCGTTATATTGGCTGTCATGAAAGGCAATATGTCCCAGATAATCGCCTGGTGATCCACCATCGATCAGGTATCGACTGACCAGATATCCGCGGGATGAGCCATTGATACCGGATTTTTCAGGGCCTCTGTAATTGGTAATCGCAGCCAATCTGCCCGAGCGTGAAACCCCGAGCCAGGTCCCCATCTGTTCCAGGTCTCTTCCGGCCAGCACATCGGGATGGTCTTCCCAGAAATCGAGTGGCGCTGTTTTTCGGGAATAGAATTCATCCCGGTTGGCGATCAGGATCAGGCGGTAGCGGGGATGGGTGTGATAGCCAAGCAATATCAGACACATAATATCATTTCAGCTTTGGGTCCAGTAAGACAAATAATCAATATCCCATTGA
>DFZE01000274.1 GCA_002382065.1 Desulfobacteraceae bacterium UBA4064 | reverse complement strand
GGCATTGGTCAGCGCCACTTCCGCTGCCAGGACATCATAATCCGTGGCAACACCCATCTGATATTTTCTGCGGGTTTCATCCAGATGCCGCTGTTTCTGGGCCACATTGTCCCGGGCCACTTTTTCCAGCTCGCGTGTCAGAATCAGGTCATAGAACCGGATTGCCGCCGCCGCAATGCCAACTGTCTGGCCTGACGGTATTGCTGTTCGGCAGATACCGCATCATATTTGGCCGCATTGACGGCGGCATCGATCTTTCCCCAGGTGAACAGGGCCTGTTTCAGGTTCAGGGCGCCCTGATACTGATTGCCTTCCACCGATGCATCCGGAAAAAGCGACAGGGACTCGTCCCGTCCATGAATCATTCCCAGACTGGCATTCAGTTGGAGAAAGGCCGCCGAGCGTTCCGCGATATACAGACCTTCCGACTGATGGATTCCTTCCCGGGCCAAAAGCATTTCCCGGTTGTATTCAAGCGTCAGGCTCAGACATTCCGAAATGGTGATCAGCCGGGTTTCACCCCATGCAGGGCCGCTCAGAGCCCCCCAACCCGCCATCATCAGTACCATGAACATTCTGGCTGTTTTCATCAACGCGCCACTCCATTATGTGCGGGTTGAGACGATTTTGACCGTCCAAACCAGGCCAGCCCATCTTCCAGCAGGGTATATACCACCGGCACCATGACCAGCGTCAGCAGTGTGGATGTGATCAGCCCGCCAATGACGGCCCGCGCCATGGGCACCCGCATCTCGGCCCCGGGCCCCAAAGCCAGGGTCAGGGGAAGCATGCCGAAAATCATGGCCAGTGTGGTCATCAGAATGGGCCGCAACCGGGTTTTTCCGGATTCAACCAGGGCGTTGAAGCGATCCTGCCCCCGTTCCTGAAGGACCCGGGCATAATCCACCAGCAGAATGGCATTTTTGGTGACCAGTCCCATCAGCATGATCAGACCGATCAGGGACATGATGTTGAGTGTATTTCCGGTAAAATACAGCATGACCACCATGCCGACCAGTGACAGGGGCAAGGAAATCATGGTGGCAAACGGGGCAAGGAAGCTTTCGAACTGCGCAGCCAGAATCAGATAGATCAGAATGACCGCCAGGGCCAGGGCCTCAAAAATGTACTGGAATGTTTCCACCATGTCTTCGGCTTCACCGCTCCAGGAAATGGCGTATCCCGGCGGCAGCGGGATGGCTGCGGTCTTTTCCTGAATGGCCTTGACCGCATCCCCCAGGGACACATCGATATTTTTGGCCGAAAGCGTGACCCGGCGCCTGAGATCCAGCCGCTGAATCCTGGCTGGCGAAATATCCCGATGAAGGCGGACCACATCGGAAAGCGGCACCAGTATCCACCTGTCATCGGCACGAACCGACAGAAGCATCAACCGGCCCGGTTGGGATGAATCCTGCCTGCCGACATCCGGAAGCCGAACCCGGACATCATAGGCGTCTCCGTCCGTATCCTCATAAGTTGTGGCGGCCCGGCCCCCGATCAGCGGGCCGATGGTTTCGACAATCTGGGCGGTGGACAGCCCCACATCCGTGGCCCGTGCCCGATCCACCTCCAGCCTGATTTCGGTCTTGTCCTGATCCAGACTGGAGGTTACATCCACAACTCCCGGAATTCGGGACATGATCTGTTTGTAGGATTCGGATATCCGTTTCAATTCATCCAGGTTATCGCCTTTGATATTCAGGTTGATGGGTGCTGTCCCATGCATGTTGCCCACTTCCCCGATGGAGGAGATGATCCCGGATATGTTTTTCATCATGGTCAGGATTTCCCGGGCACTGCCTTCGGTTTCAGACAGCCCGGCATCCGGATCGGATGTAAATTCGACCTGAAATTCCGCCCGGTCATAGGGTGTAAAAAACGAGCTTCCCAACTGCGGCGCCATCCAGATGGCGCCTGCAAATGCAACCACACCGGTCAGCATCACGGTTTTTCGATGCAGCAGGGCCCAGGTAATGACCCCCTGATATGGTAAAGGTGGTGGCCATGACCGCCAGCCCGATTTCCCGTGTGCCTTCCAGGGATGCGGTAAAATGATCCTCCCCTTTCTGGAGGTGGCGGACAATGTTTTCCCGGACCACGATGGCATCGTCGATCAGAAGACCGATGGCAAGTGACAATCCCATCAGGGTCATGATGTTGAGGGTGAACCCCAGCGCCATCATGATGATAAAGGATGCAATGACGCTGATGGGCAGGGTCAGACCCGTGATGACCGTGGATCGCCACGAATTCAGAAAACAGAAGACAATCAGGACCGTCAGAATGCCGCCGATGATCATGATGGTTTCCACGTCTTCGACCGATTCCCGGATATACTGGGACCCGTCCCGGACCACCTCCAGACGAACCCCTGCAGGAATTTCGGCCTGAAGGTCATGAACCAGACCCCGGACCGCATCCGCAACCGATACCGTGATTGACTTCCCGCTTCATCTCGCCAATCAGGTCGACCCGACCCACCCCCGATGTATTTTCAACCCGCCGTTTGATGCGTTTGTCCACCAGGGTGGTCAGATCCTTTGCGCTGATTGTGTCAGAGCGCAGGGCCATGGAAACCACCGGCGCCGCGGAAAAATCCAGTTTCTGAATGACCGGTTCCTTGATGAGATCCGGCAGATCGCCCCGAATGGCGCTGACCTTTGCGCGGGCCTCCTGGGCCGCATCGTTTAAGCGTGTTTCCAGGTTAAATTCGACCACAATGCTGGAAATGCCCTCCTGGTCAGCATCATGACCGAGGCAAACACCGGGCGTGAAAGATCTGAAAGAAACATCTCAGTTGCCTGCCTCCGTGCGCTTTTGACCATCCGGCTGTCCGGGCCGGTCCCGGTTGACAATCTGTACCGGATCTCCGTCTTTCAGGTTGAATCCGCCCCGGGCCACAACCCGATCCGTTTCTGCCAGGCCCATTGTAATTTCGATGACATCTTCATGGGACAGCCCGGTTTCAACCGGCTTTCGAATGGCCCGGCTGTTGCTGTCAAGAACAAACAGGCCCGCAGTATGGTTCAACATATCCCGGTTCATCAGGACGGATTTGGGAAGGGTCAGCACATTCTCCCGTTTTTCCACCAGAACAGCGCCCCTGGCATAAAGCCCGCCTTTCAGGATTTGGTCGGCGTGTCTGACTTCTGCAATAATTTTTCCGGACCGGTCTGCGGTGCTGACAACCGGGTTGACCCGTTTGATGATCCCCTCAAATGTTTTACCGGGAAAGCCGTCAACCGTAAATGTCAGGGGCTGACATTAGGACACCCGGGCCAGTTCCGTGGCGGATACCGTTGCGGTAAAATCCAGAATCCGGTTATCGACAATGCTGAAGAGCGGGCCGCCCGTGTCCACAAAATCGCCGACATCCACCAGTCGTTCGGAAACCGCGCCATGAATCGGAGAGACGACCGTGGCCTTTTCCAGATACCGGATGGCTTCCGCCACCCGAACCTTTTCCTGGCCGATCCGGGCCTGGGCAAGGGCTGTCCGGGCTTCGGCCAACTCCAAAGCGGTCTGCCGGTCATCCATTTCCAGCAGAATATTTCCCGGTCGGACCGTATCCCATTCCTTGACCCGCATTTTCAGAATTTTTCCCGGAATTTCACTCTTGACCAGGGTCGTTGTTTTGGGTGACAGGGATCCATTGACCGTCACGTTTCGATACAGGGTCCTTCGTTCGGGCAAAACAACATCCACGGAAACGACAGGTGCGGAAACGGTTGCCTGAACCGGTTTTTCACCTTTTTTGTATAAAATGCCCTATCCGGCCAGCCCGGCAAAAAAAATCAGGGTGATGACAATCACTTTTCCTTTCATGTCCACCTCATCGTGTTAGGCTGTCGGAAATAAATAAATCCACTGGATTGCGACGGATTTTGGTTCATCTGCAAGACACATCCGCCGGTGCATATCGGGATACGCGCCGGCGGATGTAACACAGCAGACGGGCCAAAAGACAAGCAAGATGTGGATTTATTTGTTTTTGACAGCCTTATTTTGGCCCATCAAATATCGTATGAACAATCCCTTCGACAAATCTTTCGGACAGGACTACATTATCGGGTTTGATAGCGGGAATGACCTGAAGACTGTGAAGAACACCCATCAGAATGACCAGGACATCCTGAAGATGATCGGATGACAACTCGCCTTCTTTAACGCCATCCACCAGTATCTGTATAAAAATCGATTCGACGTATTCATGTCCGGATTTGAAATCATACACCGGTGTGGATTCGCGGGAGCCCCAGACCATCGCGTTCACCAGTTTGACCATGTCACCATATTCCTGAAACAGTTCAAATACCCGCGAGAACAGACTGATCAGCCGGATTCTCATGCTGCCGGACACTTCCAGTGATTCCCTGCAGATGTCATTGAAGGTCAAAACAGCCATGTCCAGAAGTTGCAGATATAGATCTTCCTTGTTTTTGAAATAATAATATAATGTTGGCTTGGTCACGCCGGCTGCCGCCACAATTTCCCTTACCGATGTGGCGGCGTATCCCCTGTTGGCAAAAAGAGAGGCTGCGACCATCAATATCCGGTCCCGGTTGTCCGTCAAATTCCATTCGGTCGATGACGGTTTTTCGACAAACAGATCCCGGTACCCGGAACATCGGGAGAGGTTTTTTTTCTCAATATGCGGTGTGACGGATTCGCTCATCCTGATTTTGTCCTGTCATGGGGTTTGATGATATCTTGCAGACAATATACCGACCGGTAAGTATAGTATAAGTCAACACCTGTCAAGCATTTCATTATCAATACCCGTGAAAAATTGTTATCCGGGATACAATACACTGTATCGGCATTCCGGTGATCAGCCGATATTAATCTTTGAAGTTATATTGAATTTGATATAAAAGGGCAAAAATATGACACAACACGTTTAAAGGGATAACGCGATGAACATTCTGCTTGTCGATGATGACCCGGTAACCAGAAAGGTCATGGGTATCAATCTGAAAAAATGGGGCCATACGGTGATCGAGGCGGATAATGGCCAGACTGCATGGGACCACATTCAGGCCAATCCGGTTCAGATGGTCATCACCGACTGGATGATGCCGATCATGGATGGTATCGCCCTGTGTCAGAATATCCGCAACGGCAGGTTCGCCCATTATATTTATCTGATCGTTGTCAGCGCCCTGGATTCCAAACCGGATGTGGTTCACGGCCTCCAGGCCGGCATAGACGATTATCTGATCAAGCCGGTGGATATGGATATGCTCAAGGCCCGCATTGCCATCGGAAACCGCATCATTGGTCTGGAACAAAACCTGGTGGGTCAATTCGACACCATTCAAAAAAATTATTTTCAGACCATTCGAATGATTGCCCAATTGATCGAGGTTTTTGACGAAGAACTGGGGGGACACTGCCGCAGGGTGGGACGAATGGCCCTCAAAATGGCCAAACGACATAATAATATTGATAAATCGGATTGGCCGATTGTGGAGGCAGCGGGCCTGCTGCATGATATCGGACTGATCGGGCTTCCCAAGAAGATTCTGGTCAAACATGAAACCGAAATGACCGGGGATGAAAAACACCTGTATCGGACCCATCCGGTCCAGGGTGAAATCATTCTCAAAAAAATGGAATTTTTGCTTCCCGTATCCCGTCTGGTTCGACACCACCATGAACAGATCAACGGCAAGGGTTATCCGGATGGTTTGCAGGGCGATGACATACCGCTTTTGGCCAGAATCATATCGGCCTGCTCCATCTATGACAGCCTGGTGCACAAATGGAAAATTCCATCGGAAGACATGCCGGAACGCTTGAGGCTGATGGCCGGCTATCGCATCGAACATGCTTTGATTGAACATCTGCTGGCCATGCATAAGGAGTCTATTGAATCGGAAAAAAACACATCGTTTCAGCAGGTGAAAGTGGAAAATCTCCGGGAAGGCATGATTCTGGCCAAAAGCATTCGCAGAAACAACGGGGCATTGATCATTCCCCGCAAAACCGAGCTGAACGGATTTACCATTGAAAAACTCAGGCGTTTCATTCAGATTGCCTCCATTCAGGACCAGGTTTTTATCTACAAATCGGCAAATGAAGACAATATGACACAATCGCTTTAGAAAGCCCCCATGAACCTCATCTATCGTTTTCAAGATAATGATTTTGGGAAGGAGCAGGGAGGGGATAGGCCTGTAGCGGCTGACGCCTTGAAAAACTCCCGGCCATCCCCGACCGAAAACACACCCGAAATCATTATCTTGAAAGCGATATAACAGACAGGATTGATCAGATGGATCTTGCAACCATTATCGGTTTGGTCGGCGGCACCGTTCTTGTATTGATGGCCATTTTTATGGGCGGCGGCATCGGCATGTTTATCGATATTCCCAGCATCCTGATAGTACTTGGCGGAACCATCGCCGTGACATTTATCCGCTTTTCCATGAAAGATGTATTCAATTCGGTTGCCGTCGCCATGAAGGCATTCATCTTTAAAATCGATCCCCCGGACGAAGTGGTTGCCAGAATGGTTCAGTATGCCCAAATTGCCAAAAAAGAGGGCCTGATCTCCCTGGAAAATGAAACACCCCCGGACGAATTTTCCGCAAAAGCCCTGCGGTATCTGGCGGACGGTTATGACGAGGGGCTGATCGAGGATATGCTTGACAAGGACATCCGTTTGACAATCGGACGGCATTCCGTAGGGCAGAGTGTGTTCAAGAGCATGGGCGGCGCCGCACCGGCATTCGGCATGATTGGCACCCTGATCGGTCTGGTGCAGATGCTGGGCAACATGTCCGATCCCAGCTCCATCGGACCGGCCATGGCGGTCGCCCTGTTGACCACCCTGTACGGGGCGTTGGTTGCCAATCTGGTCTGCCTGCCGATTGTGGACAAACTTTACATGAGAAGTACTCAGGAGCAGACCAACCGGAAAATTGTCCGTGAAGCCGCGGTCTATATGTGTCAGGGCATTGCACCGGCAGTTCTTTCAGAATCCCTGAAGATATATCTGTCTCCAAAGGATCGTAAAAAAACCGAGGAAAAGAAACCTGCATGAGTGATTCGGATAACTCGGAAAATGGAAAACCGGTAGAAGAAGGCGCCCCGGAGTGGGTCGTCACATTTGGCGACCTGATGAGTCTGCTGCTGTGCTTTTTTGTGCTCCTTCTGTCATTCTCGGAAACGGACAAGGCCAAATACAAGGAGGTCGCCGGTTCCATGAGAGATGCTTTCGGCGTTCAACGAAAAGTGAAGGTTCTGGACTCTCCCAGTGGCCAGAGTATCATCGCACGCAATTTCGATCAGGATCTGAATCTGACTCCGCGTATGGATGAAAATGTGGAATTCAAGATCATCGAGGCGGAAGTTCAGGCAAAAATCAAGGAAATCAAGCAACTGGTCGATACGGAAAGCAAAGGCAACCAATTCATCATTCGTCTGGCCGGAGAAACCACATTCGATTCCGGCAAGGCCGATATTCGGGCAGAAATGATGCCGGTTCTGGGACAGATAGGCGGGATATTGAAATATGCAAAAGGGGATGTAATGGTGGCCGGCCATACGGACAATGTGCCGATTCACAGCGCCCAGTTCCGCTCCAACCTGGAGCTGTCCATTGCCAGAGCTGTTTCGGTGGCCCAGTTTCTCATCGACAACAGCGCCATTTTACCCGATCGAATTGCGACCATGGGCTTTGGCGAACATCGCCCCCTGGTTGCCAATGACACCCCTCAGGGTCGCAACAAAAACAGGCGTGTGGAAATCATTCTGACCGATTTGTTTTCGGCAGCCCCCTCCTGATGAACGATCGGCGAGGCATCGTTCCCCGTGCCCTCCTCCCGAATCACCCGAGCGTTTTCCAGAACATACCAGTAGTCCTCTATTTTCAGCGCCTTTAGGTTGTGAAAGACGAGTGGATGTCCTGTAGGAAAAATGCCATTGAATCGATTTGAAATTGTCGGACAGGCTTTCTGGCATGGTGGCTCAGGAAAATTCAATACCGGCACTGGCTGCTATTCTGGCGGCAAGTTGTTGAAAGTCTTTGTAACAACTTTTGACAGCCTCGATGTGAGCGCCAATTGCGCCATCTGCGGATTTGAGAAAAAATATGGGTTTGCGTACCTCCATGGCCATAGCCATCAGGCTTCTGTAGTGTTTGAGCAAAGACAGGCAGTATGTATCCTGTTCAACCGTGGGTAAAGACTGAGTGGATTCATTCAACACCGCGTCGCGATAGACGTGTGGTATTCGATTCATCCAGCGTTTATATGCCTTGACCGGACGGTTGTCGAGGATGCTGTGTTGCATGACGATATAGCCGACAGGTTGCATCGTGCCTTTGGGCATCGGGATATCCGTCGGCGCCTTTTGGAGAAGTTCTGCCCATATTACGCGCCAGTCCTGCAGAGTGGGTCCAAGGTTTTTCAACCCTTGCAGAGAGAAAAGATCCGGCGCCAAAGGCAGGCATACCTGATCTGAGGCAATCAGCGCAGATCGATTGATGGCTCCAAGGTTGGGGCCGACATCGATCAATACAATTTCTGCACCCCAATCCCCGCCGCTCTGAACAAGACGATGAAACGCCGTCATGGTACGGAAGGCAGATTCATCGCGATTGTGACACCGTGGCCATGCATCCGAAAGCTTCTCCTCAAACCGGGACAACCCAAGATCACCGGCAATGAGACCGAGTTTCGGGGAAATCATTTCTGTATGAGGTTTGGCGAGATCTCCAATACCTCGCATAATCGGACGAATAGCGCCATAAACTGTGTCGGGGTGCTCGTTGTCAGGCCACAAGCTTTCCAGACGGTCCTCATCCAGAAACATGGCGGTAAGATTGGCCTGTGGGTCAAAATCTGCGGCAAGTGTCTTTACCCCATGATCAGCAAACATCCATGCCAAATGATACACCAAAGATGTCTTACCCACCCCGCCTTTATTGTTGAAAAAAGCCACAGTCTTCATGTGGACCTCCTATATATTCTAACCAGAAAGGAGTGTTGATCGAATTCAAAAACAGCAGGCGGGTTGTTGTTTTGTGCCAGAATCATTTGTGCGCGCTGAACACCGTAGCCGAACCGGTTTACAAAGCCGAGAGATTTCATCGCCTCGGCAATCACGGGGTTGCGATAACTGTTTCTTGACGGAAAGTTTTCCTGCGTAGCCTCCCCATACAAGCCGCCAGAATTCAGAATTTCGATGTGGTCAATAAACGCATAAAACCGAATCGGCGAATTACTGTCATAATTGCGATGCATCACCGCATTCATCAACAGTTCACGTAACGCCCACTCCGGATAGTCCGGAAGCAGTTTTTCCTCCAGTGTGCTGACAGCGCGCATTTTTGTCTGAATCAGGAGTTTGAGCCGAACATTCAGTTCGTGCAGTACGGAGTGAATATCTCCAGAAATTTCAGATTGATCTTCGGGCAAATCGGTCAGTTGCGTACCCGGAAACCTGATGTACTGGACATAGGCGCCAGGCAGAAAAAAACAGGGGTTTTTGCCGAACACCAGAATACCCGCATGAGTCGGGCAAGCGCGTTCCGGATCATAAAACCGGAGAGAAGCCATTTGGTGTTCGACGGAACGGTGGTTGCCGGCAATGGTTTCCATATCAACGGCCTGACGACGATAGGCATCAAATTGTCCCAATGCGATGTCATCAATTGTTGCCTCAGTACACGGACGTGCATCAAAGGATCACGCCACCGCCACCCTTCTTTCCGAAAGCACGCGTTCTTCCTGTTCGCTGGCAATTGCCTTTCGTGGGCCTACGCGGATATAAATACGTCCCTTGTAACGGACAGGCGGAAGATCCGACGGATAGACTTCCACAACAGCGACATCTCCGCCATTCAAGGCAAATCTGGATACATTCATGAGAGGTTGAGGTAAAACGTTTCCATCCGAACGTATCCCACCAAGGATCTTTAGAAGTTCATCGGTGACTTTCAGCCCTGAAATCGTCCCATCGTCATGAATCCCGATGAGAAGATATCCGGGTCTGCGATGGTCGGGAAGATCATTGGCAAAAGCACAGGTTGCCTGACAAAATTTATCCATATTGGTCGTTGATATTGTACGCTCGATATAATCAGCCTCCAGATTGGATAACATGTTCAATAATTGATCTTCGGTTATCATGTCGCCTCCTTCGGTTTCCGTGTCGCCATTACGCTTTGTAAGCCAGAATCCGCACCCGTTTGGCAAACACACAAAAAACCCACCGGGGTGCGCGTCCATTGGAGAGGCGTGGCGGGTGTTGTGTTTAACCATATTGTTCAATCCGCTGTGTTGTCAATCATTTTAAATCCGCCCAAAGACCCGGATAAACCGGACATGATGCTGGTTTCAGCCGGCTCGGGACACTTCCAGTACAGCGGCGCAGAAGACCTGAAGCATGCCATTGGAATAGATAGATCAACTGCCATTTTTGTACAATCCCGCTGTGTCTTTGAGTTTTTTCTTCATTTCCGTTACCAGCCAGTCCGGATTCACCACTTTTGCCTCTTCGCCAAAGGACAGAATCCAGGCGATGAGTTCCACCCGCGAGGCGGCGGAAAACGTCAGACGAATTTTGTCTTCATCCATCCGGGTGATCTGCTGATTCGGGCTCCATATTCTTTCCGCCACATACTGGGCGGCCCAGCCCGTGAATTCCACCTCCGTATCAAACTGGTCATCCTTGATAAATCCGAAGTTTTTGTCAAAAACCTCCTCAAAATCATAATCCGGCGGATATTCAAAGCCAGTATCCGTCATTTTCACCTTCTTTAACCGGTGAATTGCCAGCAGCGGATCGAAGTCCGGTTCCTTGTAAACCTTTCCCGGTTCCCTGGCCTTGCGGGCATGAAGATACAGGGTATCCCGGTACGAAAATATCTTCAGCGGCTTGACATGGTAGGTCTTTGCCTGTTTCTGCAAGACGGCCTGGTAGGTGACCCGGCAGATCTTCGAACAGTAAGGCAGGACGCTGGGGCCAATTTGGCCGCCTACCATATATGTATATTCAAGTTAATTCAAATGGATATAATTACACATTCATGCCGGTTTCCGAGGGTGCAATTCAAACCCGTTGTAGAGAAGCTGCTTATAAATGCAAGGTTCCGTCATTCCGGCGAACGCCGGAATGAAATGAAGCGATAGCGCTATCCATAGCAGGTGACATGAATGCAGCATGGCAGCTTTTATGCTCACTGTCTGACCGCTTTCTGGATTCCGGGTCAAGCCCGGAATGACGGCTAACCGCCATTTTTTAAACAACTACAACGGGATTTACACCCGGTTTCCGATGTCTGGCTGTTGGAAAAGCAGTCGAAACGAATGCTTGTCCGCGATCTCATCGCTACTGGGCGACCAGCAAGCTGGGAATCACTCGGGTATGGCTGAGAAAAAGTTCCGAATCTCGAAATCGGCAATGCGCCACTCCCCACGGTATGAGGGCGTAATTTGGTAATCGGACGNNACGTAACGTCCTGAATTCCGTTACACTTTTCTTCGTTCAGGCATAAACGACAACATCATGCGCCAGTTGGGATAATATTTCCCTTTTTCCCATCTTAACAACTTCATCTGCGTCAGCACCTTTAAATCGCGTCGGATCGATATGCCTGTTTTCCCGGCATAAATTTCAGCAATTCTGGGACTGATATGCCGAATGTCCCGAAATTGTACGCCATCATTCCGGTTTTCCGATATATCCAGTATCAGTTTTCTTTTTCGGTCGTTCACGGATCCGGATTTGTCCTTGAACTGATCATAAATAAAATTTCTCCAGGTAATCCGCAATTGTTCCCCGCGAATCACGTCAATCTGTTCCTTCAGGCCATCAAGCATCCCCTGAACCGCATAATCGATAAACAGAATGACATCGCCCCCGGACCGACTGGCATAATCCAATTGCCGATAATATTCCGAACGGGTTTTGTTGTAATGGTTGCTCAATAAATGCGCGGTTGATGATGGAAACCCATGTGACAACAGAATGTTGAATTCAAGCAGCCTGGCGGTCCGGCCATTGCCGTCGGCAAACGGGTGTATCCACGCAATGTTCAAATGCGCCAATACCGCCCGCAACATGCCAAAAACCAACCTGCTCTTATTGTTTACAAATTCGTCCCGGTTCAGCCAATCACACATCGCTTTCAGCAGATAACTGCAATCTTCGTGCGGAGCGCCCAGATATTTTCCCACGCCTACAGAATGGTTTCTGATCTTTCCGGGAATACCGTCTATGGGCAGGTTTTTCAAAACAATCCGGTTGTATTCCAGAATGTCGTCATAATTCAGCCTGCCGGAAGCGCTGTCCATAATGAGCTGCTTAATTTGGTTGCATCCATAAATGATGTTATCAATCTCTATTCCCAGATACTCCTGGGACGCCGGAAGCTTCAGCACTCCCTTTATCCTGTCCATAACCTGCTCTTCTGATAACGTGTTGCCCTCAATGGCTGTTGTGGCATGAACCCCTTTTGCCAGATAAACGCCATGTAGATGGGCTTGCACGTCCGGATGCAATGGTATTCCGGAAATGAGTTCACAACTGGCATGAACCTGCCCCAGCTTGATCCATAAATCATGGCTCATCTTTTCCAGATTGATATGAAACGTGATCCAAGGATGTGACTGTTGATATTTCATGATTGATGCACCACTTCATTATGCATTTTTTTTCTATCGTATCAAATAGATAAAAATATAGATGATATCTGTTGTGTCGTTTGTTGTGTTTCTTATATTGATACCATTGTCAAATGATAGAAATCAAATCGAATGTTTCATGGCTGACCGGCCCAATCCTTCCACCATCCAGTTTGGGGGGACGTAAGTTTGAGGGGACGTACGAGTTTGAACGGACGTACGTTAAAATATACGTTTCCCAAGGTTATTTTTTCGTATCCTCTGGACGTTTATCTTTTTATATTCAAGAAGCTTACAAGGTTCATCCCATCCCTGGGTATTCATGAAAAATCTTTTGGTCTGAATCCTTTCCGGTTTGACTATGCCGCTCCGCCGTCACTGGTCTGTGTCAAAACAAACAACCCTGCCTTTTCCGCGGCCCACATCGTCCTACATCACCAGCTCACCAATGCCTGCCAGCACATTGCTTGTTGTGACGGGTGACAATCTGCTTTTGGATATCGATAAATTCAAATAGAACGCGGTAGTCGTCGTTAATGCTGAAAGCCCATACACCTTTGAGCGGGGAGGTCAGGCGCCTACGGCTTTTTGTAACCCCTGACACCAGGCAACGGCTGACCGCATAATCGCAATGTTGAGGCAGGCAAAACAACCGGCCAACTTGACCACCGGCTTAAAAGGCTGAAGATTGAAGACTGAAGATGCTGCATTCAGGCAGAGTGGCGGGTAGGTCGAACAACTGGCCAATCTGACCTACCGGCTGCAGGCTGAAAAGTGAACTGAAAGAATGTGAAATCGCCGGAGGTTGGCTGTTCGTAAAATAACTATCGTGTCATGGCCGGCCAGATGTAAAAACAAGTCCAAAATCCGGGTCATCCGGAAACGGGTAAATGCCTGCTCCGCAAGGAATCAAGCCTGCGGATCACGGAAAGCAAAAATTTTTGAGCCATCTTGTTCATCGTTTCGATATCGATATTGTCCAGTTCCAGTTCATCCCCGGGTGGAAGCGTTTTTCTGAGGTGCAGGGTGTCCAAAATCGCTTTTTCGGGTGTTGCGATGTAGAAATCATCGATCCGGATAAATCCGGAAAAAAGGACGGGGGAGACTTTTGAAAATTCGATGGTGACGCCCTGGTATGGTATATATTTATTTTAACTGCATTTTCTCTGCCCCTCTCCCTTCAGAACCCCAGGTAAGCCTCCCGAATCTTGGAATCCGATTCCATCGCCTTCCCCGTGCCCTCCTGAATCACCCGACCGTTTTCCAGAACATAGCAGTAATCCGCTATTTTCAGCGTCTGATGCACATTCTGCTCCACCAGAAAAATGGTCAGTCCCTGATTGTGCAGCTCCTGAATGATGCGAAAAATTTCCAGAACCAGAATGGGCGCCAGCCCCAGGCTGGGCTCATCGAACATGATGAGCTGGGGCTCCTGCATCAGGGCCCGGCCGATGGCGAGCATCTGCTGCTCGCCGCCGGACAGGGTTTCGGCCTGCTGGTTTTTCCGTTCGGCCAGGCGGGGGAAAAGATCATACACCTGTTTCAGGTTTTTGCTGCGGTTGGGTTTGGTGCGTTTGAGATAGGAACCGATCAGAAGATTGTCTTCCACGCTCATTTTGGCAAAAAGCTGGCGGCCTTCGGGAACCAGGGTGATTTCCAGATCCGCGATGTCATGGACCGGCATGCCGCTGATGGTTTTTTCCTGAAATGTCGTCCGGCCTGCTGCCATGGGCAGCAACCCGCAGATGGTTTTCAGGGTCGTGGTCTTGCCGGCGCCGTTGGCTCCCAACAGGGCCACAATCTGACCGGCAGTGACCGAAAACGAAATGTCCCAGATAGCCTGGGTATCCCCGTAAAAAACCGAAATGCCGTCAACCTCAAGAATGTTCATTCCCCGCCCTCCCCCAGATACGCCTGCATCACGGCCGGATCCTTTGCCACCTCATGGGGCTTGCCCGCTGCGATTTTGCGACCAAAATTCAGCGCCACAACCTGATCGCTGATATTCATGATGACCCGCATGATGTGCTCCACAATCAGAATGCTGATGCCCTGATCCCGCAGTTTTAAAATCAGGCCGATGGTCTGGTCCGCTTCGGTTGGATTGAGTTCGGCCACCACCTCATCCAAGAGCAGCAGGGTGGGTTCAAGGGCCAAAGCCTTGCTGACCTCCAGGCGTTTCCGGCCGGCCAGGGTCAGGCTGGATGCCTGAAACGACGCCCGGTCTGCCAGACGGTCTGTTCCAGTATCTCCCAGGCATGTTTTTCGGCCCTGGCTTTTTTTGGATACCGGCGCAGGGCCGCAATCACGACATTTTCCAGAACGGTCAATCCCGGAAACGGTTTGACCACCTGAAAGGTTCTGCCGATGCGGCGCCTCCTTTTCTGTTTTCCGGTCCATCGAAAACCCTTTTGCAAGGGCCGTCCTTCCCGCAACCCGGTCCGTGATGCCGCCCCACAGGCCATTGTGCGGGAATACCACGCTGGCGGCAATCAGCGCCCCCAGAATGATCAGATACAGGACCTGATAATCCGAAAGATACGCCCAGAAAACCGTCTTGAAGGCAAAAATGATCACCGCCCCGATGGTGGGTCCGATCAGGCTGCCCAGTCCGCCGAAAACCGCCATGACCACGGCCTGATCCGTGACCAGATCGCCCAGAACCGAGGCCGGATCGATATAGGTGATCCAGTACGCATAGATGCCGCCGATGAGACCTGCCGGAACCGTGGAGAGCAGAAAGGACTGCAACTTGATTTTTGCGGGATTGAGTCCCAGACTCATGGCCCCGGATTCATCTTCCCGGATGGCCTTGACCTTGAGCCCGAACGGGGCTTTTTCCAGAAGAAACCAGTAGCAGCCAAATGTCAGAATCACCACAATCAGCATGACATAATAAAAAAACTGGGGATTTAAAAAACTGAAGTGGACCCATATGTCAAGAGAAAAAAGAGTCGAGTTTAAGATGGTAACCGATCGATTTGCAGCGGAGTG
>DFZE01000041.1 GCA_002382065.1 Desulfobacteraceae bacterium UBA4064 | reverse complement strand
CTGAGCGGATTGAGTACCACGTTCCGGGCCTCATCCCAGCAACTGAAGGCCGATGTCAACCGGGATCAGGCCAGCCTGATCGGGGTTGACATCGCGGACATCTACAATGCCATTCAGGCCCAGTTCGGATCACTGACGGCCAGTCAGTTCAATGAATTCAGCCGGGTCTGGTGGGTCATTCTGCAATCTGATCCCCTGTTTCGGCAAAATCCCCAGGACCTGACCCGGTTATATACCCGATCCAGCCAGGGCCAGATGGTGCCGCTGTCTGCTGTGGTGACCACATCCTGGGTGACCGGTCCGGATCTCCTGCCCCATTTCAACGGGTTTCCGGCGGCCAAGATCAATGGGAACGCCGCGCCCGGGTTCAGTTCGGGTCAGGCCATTGATGTCATGGAAGCCGTGGCCCGGGAAGTCCTGCCACCGGGTTACACCTTTGCCTGGTCCGGCCTGGCATACGAGGAAAAAAGCGCCGGCGGCGCATCGACCATTGCGCTGGTGTTTGGTCTGATTTTTGTATTTCTGATTCTGGCGGCCCAGTACGAATCCTGGACACTCCCCGGGTCGGTCATGACTGCCGTCCCGTTCGGTGTCCTGGGAGCACTGATGTTCAACTGGATGCGGGGTCTGGAAAACGATGTCTATTTTCAGATCGGCCTTCTGGTTCTGGTCGGTCTGGGGGCAAAAAACGCCCTGCTTAGGGTCACCTTTGCCGTGGAATTGCGCAAGCAGGGCAAATCCCTGATGGATGCCACCATCGAAGCGGGTGAAATGCGCCTGCGGCCCATCATCATGACCTCCCTGGCGTTCATTTTCGGGGTGTTGCCGCTGGCCATCGCGGTGGGTGCCGGTGCCAATGCCCGCCACTCCATCGGCACGGGCATCATTGGCGGCATGATTGGCGAGGCTACCCTGGCCATGCTGTATGTCCCGCTGTTTTTTTATATTTTCGACCGCTGGACCAGCCGGTCTTCGGACAGGTCTTTGGACAAGCCATCGGAAACCACCGCGGATGACGCTTCCCGTGAAACAATCCCGTCAACCCGTGAGGGACACTGAGGCCATGATCATCGATCCGGCCATATATCGCTTTCAAGACAAAGATTTTGGGTGCGTTATCGGTTGGGGATGGC
The DNA here is from genome assembly GCA_002382065.1 of Desulfobacteraceae bacterium UBA4064. GTDB lineage: Bacteria > Desulfobacterota > Desulfobacteria > Desulfobacterales > Desulfatirhabdiaceae > UBA4064. Next base: position 22,933 of record DFZE01000041.1, on the reverse strand, counting down.
CGAGGGTTTTCCAAGGCATCAGCCGCCAAAAGCCTATCCCCTCCCTGCCGCCTTCCCAAAATCATTATCTTAAAAGCTATAAAAAAGCATGACAAAAAGGAGTATCAGATGATGACGAAACAGGCTATGGTTGTAGACAATGACATATTTTTCGTTGAATTTCTCACGGATATTCTGGAAAAAAGAGGCTATTCGGTCATTAAGGCATATGATGGCAAAAGCAGTATCAACCAGTTGCGTGAAGGGCCGGTTGACCTGTTGTTTGTCGATATGGTCATGCCCAAAATTGACGGGAAACAGGTGATTCAATTCACCCGGAAACAGTTCCCCGAAAACAGCTTCCCCATTGTGGCCATTTCGGGCACATTGCTTGAAAACAGTGAGGATCTCAAAAGAATTGGCGCCGATCACTATATTGCCAAGGGGCCGATTGAAACCATGACGGATCATGTTTCAAAATTTCTGGACCAGCTCGACAAACATGCCATTGCAGCCTCTGATCAAATCACGGAACCATCACGGCTGTTTCAGCGGCAGTCCACAGCCGAACTGATTGAAAGGATCGATTTTCAGGATGGTATTTTTGAAAGCATCGGACTGGGCCTGTTTGTCATTGATCGCGAAGCGCAAATCATTCGGGTCAATGAGCTGGGCCTTGAAATGTTGAATAAATCCATGGAGACCATGATCAGCCGGCATGTCACCACACTGCTTCCCGATCCTGAAAAAACCCGCCTGACGTCCGCCCTGAAACTGGTAGCCCGAAACCGGAATAAAAAGAGTGTTTCATTTGATGTTGATTCAGATGCTCTTCACCTGCGTGTCATTGTTTCAATACACCGGATCGGGCAGGAAGCCATCGGATGGATTATTGCCTTGGAGGATAAGGGTCAATGGGAAGAACCAGTCTGAAAAACAAGCTGCTGCTGGCATTTCTGGGGCTGCTTTTAACTGTCATGACGGTTGTGGGTTTTGTCAATTATCTGACCGACAATTTTTATCTGGCACAGGCTGTCTCCACCGCCGTCGCCATGATATTTGGCGTCATTTTCGGCGTCCGGTTTTCCGGTTCCCTGGTGCAAAGACTGAACCAGCTCATCAACTCGGCGCGGGAAATCAGTTCCGGGGATCTCTCCCGGGAAATTGCCCGGGTATCCAATGATGAAGTTCGCGATCTGGAAGATATCTTTTCCAAGATGCTTCAGGAATTGCGGAAAATGATTCTGGATATGAAAAATCTGTTTGACCAGATTCAGTCCACCAAGATTCAACTGAATGATATCATGAGACGGATCGTTCAAAACAATTATGAAATCGATCGATCCGCACTCAAAATTGCCACCGGGTCGGAACAACAGTCAGCCCTGGCAAAAAATACAGCGGATCAGATCGATGAAGGTCTGCTGGTCATGGAGGACATGGTTCAGCAGTCGGCCCGGACCGTCACCCGAATTGCCGATACCAAAATCAGGACCGAATCCGGAGAGGCCAATGCCCGAAAAACCCTGATTCAGTTCAAGGTGTCACTGCAACAGATGGCCGAATATGCCAAACCCATTCATCGCCTGGCCACCGAGGTGGATAAAATCCGGATGGTGGTTCGAATCATCGAGGAAATTGCCCAGAAAACCGATCTGCTGGCCCTGAATGCATCCATCGAGGCCACCCGCGCCGGTGAAATGGGCAAGGGGTTTGCGCTGGTCGCAGAAGAAATCCGGACCATGGCGGAAAATTCCAAATTGTCTTCCAAGGAAATCGGCAAAATTGTACAGGGCATTCTCCAGGATAATTCGGAAGTCATTGTGTCCCTGCAAAAAAATCAGGAAGGCCTGAAAAGTGGCGAAGAGATCATTCACAGCATCATTACCGCATTTGGAGAGACACTGACCCATGTCAGCCATATTTATTCCGAGGTGAAAGACATTCAGGATGTGACCGGAAAGCAGGTAAAGGAAATGAGAAAATTTCTGACCCAGTTTCAGGAAATCACCCGTCTGTCGTCCGAAAATCTTCAGGCAGCCAAAAAAACCATACAGGCAACCCGGAACCAGAATTCGGACATGAAAGGCATTGTCGAGACCATGAAAGCCCTGAATGAATTATCCGAACAGATGATGCAAACCCAGCAGCGATTCAAGCTGACGGCAGACTGATATGGAACTTGTCGGATTTTCAATCCTCGACCGCCTGTATGGTCTCCATTCCCGGTATGTCAATCGGGTGATCGAATGCACCAGGCTTTTTCCGGCCCCATTCATGCCGGAATGTCATAAAGGGCTGCTGTTTTACCGGGGCGATCTGTATGATGTCATCGATGTCGGAATTCTTTTCAGCCGGAAGGCGTCTGCCAAAGAGCCGCCTTACCGGATCATTCTGTTGAAATGGGAATTGAAGAAACTGGCCATCATTCCGGATGTCGTCATCGGTCTTGTCAGTCTTGATGACCCGTCGGTCAAACAGGAGGCTTCACGCGTAAACGGGCAACCGATCGACCTGATTACACCGGACAGCCTTTGGGACCAACTGTTGAAATTGAGTTATGGACCTGGAAAAATATTATAAGATTTTTGCACAGGAATCCGGAAAATATCTGGAGCAGATCGATCAGTTGCTGATTCAGGTGGACAATCATCCATCAGATACCGGACTGTGGCGCGAACTGCACGGGAAGATGCATTCCATAAAGGGAATGTCCAGAGCCATGAGCATGGAACACATTGCCCAGCTCAGCCATTCCATGGAAACCTGGTGTCTGGCCTTTCAGAAAAATGCCGCAACTGCCGGACAAACTGCCATTCAGACATTGTTTGACGGCACGGATATGCTGAAATCCCTGGTGAATCAGCAGGATAAACTGGATTCTGTGGCATTGCAGGACCGGTATCGTCTGATACTGGAACGGTTGTCGCTGGATCTATCAACCGGCCAGGCGCCTGTTCGGGTGGAAACCGGCGTGTCTGAACCGGCCCCGCTGCGAATGGACCCGATTGACCAGGTACGAATTCCCTATGTCCAGATTGAGGAATTGCTGGGCTATTCCCGTGAAATTCTGATGCTCGAAACGACACTGCCGCCACTTCCGCTGGAATACGCCAGCCTGAAAAGCTGGATTGATCATTATATGGCCATGATCAAGGGACTGTATTTCCGGCTGGCCCAGTTTCGTCTGATGTCCATTGACGATTTTGCCGCCATATATGGATCGACCGTTCACCAGCAGGCCAGAAGTCTGGGAAAACAGGTTTTTCTGGAGGTCAAAGGCGGAAATATCCGTGCCGATATCGCACTGCTGGAGCGGCTTCGGGAACCATTGATTCATATCATCCGAAATGCCATTGCACATGGCATTGAAAAACCGGAAGACCGGGTGCGTCTGGGCAAACCGGAAAAAGGATGCATTGTTCTGGAAGCCGAAAGCGACAGGGAAAGTCTCATTATCAGGATCAGTGACGATGGCAGTGGCATTGACCGGGACGCCATCATTTCGCACCTTCAGAAAAAAACCCGGATGAGTCCCGAAGAGATTCTCGATATGACCGGGAAGAAATTCTATGACACCATTCTCAGCAGCGAATTTTCATCCGCCAAAATTGTCTCGGACATGTCCGGCAGGGGCATCGGCATGAATGTGGTGGCTCAGGCCATTGAATATCTGAGCGGCACACTGTCCATTGCATCGGTTCCCGGGGAAGGCGCTACGTTTACCATTCAGTTGCCCGTTTCCCTTTCCGTGATTTATGCGATTGTATTTCATGTCGGACACTATTTGCTGGCCATACCGACATCCGCCATGGAATCGGTAGCATATAACACGGAAAAGACATGTGCATTGCCCGAATCCTGCCTGAATCTGAGAGAACTCTTTGGTGTAAATGAATCGACTGAAGATTCGGTGCATATTCTGAAACTTCGGCCCGGAAGCCATAAAGTCAAATCCCGGCCAAACGAGACAGGGCATCCGGACAGTTTCGCCTGGAGTCTGGCCGTGGACCACATTGTCGGCAACCGGCCCATCATGATCATGCATGTCAGTGAACTGGTTGCCAGAACGCATATCTATTCCGGAATCGGCATTCTGGAAAACGGAGACATATCACCGCTTCTGGATATTCCCACCCTGTTTGAAACCCTGCTCAAATTATAATATAGTTTTGGGCTTGACATATTCCGCCAGCTTTTTTAGCATTCCAGCGTTTTCAGAATAACGGTTTCGGGTGCGTTATCGGTTGGGGATAACAGGGAGTTTTTCAAGGCGTCAGCCGCCAAAGGTCTATCCCCTTGCTGCTTTGTGAAATGAATTTTCTGAACGTTTAAATCGATTCAATTTTTAAGGGGGAATATGAATTCAGGTTGTTATACCGCAATTATTACACCTTTTCTGGGTGAAACCATTGATTATCCGGGATTTGACAGGCTGGTCGGTTTTCAGATTGACAATGGTATTACGGGGATATTGGCTGCCGGAACCACCGGAGAAAGTCCGGCGCTCAGTTGGGAAGAACATAATGGGGTCATCCAGTTTGTTTCCGGCAGATCGAAAAACCACTGCCTGTGCATCGCCGGAACCGGCAGCAACAACACGGCGGAAGCACTTGACGGATCCCGCCATGCGGTAACGGCCGGCGTCGATGCCCTGCTTCTGGTCGATCCCTATTACAATGGTCCCAGCTCACTGGAGATCAGACGGGAATATGTCGCGCCCATTGCCCGGGCTTTTCCACAGTCTGAAATCATCCCCTACATTATCCCGGGTCGCACCGGCACCCAACTCCTGCCCGAAGACCTGGCCATTTTGCACCGTCAGTTTCCCAATGTCGCCACCGTAAAAGAGGCAACGGGAAATCTGGATAACATGAGACGCACGCGGGAATGCTGTGGTCCGGATTTCTGTATTCTTTCGGGGGATGATGCGCTGACCTGTGACATGATGATGGATTCCCGAATTGCAGCCGGCGGCGTGATTTCGGTGCTGTCCAACATAGTTCCCGGTACACTGGCGAAACTGGTTGAATTGTTGAAACAGCAAAAACAGGATGAGGCGTTGATGTTAAAACGCGCGCTGGATCCGCTGTTTGATCTGGTCACGGTCAAAACCACCGAATCAACGCCATTTGGAAATGTGGTCTGCCGGGCCAGAAACCCGCTTGCCGTAAAAACCCTGATGACCATCCTGGGCCTGCCTTCCGGAGGATGCCGGAAACCGCTGGGGAAAATGACACAAAATGGTCTGAATGTCGTGCTGAATGCCGCCAGAAGCGTTCAACAGCACAATCCGGAACTGTTCCAGCCCATCGCCAAAGCGTTTGATGTCGATATCGAAGAACGCCTGAACACCCCGGCCATCTGGGCAGATCTGGTCTATGAGGCGTATTGAGACGGTCAGACGGCAGGACAGTCCGACGGCCCGACGGTCCAACTGTCCAACAATAAAAACAGGAGAAACAAACAACATGAAAGGCATTATTCTGGCCGGCGGCTCCGGAACCCGGCTGTATCCCATCACCCGGGTTGTCAGCAAGCAACTGCTCCCGGTGTATGACAAACCCATGATTTATTATCCCCTGTCTGTTCTGATGCTGGCCGGGATACGGGAAATACTGATCATTTCAACACCCGAAGATCTGCCCCTTTTCCAACGCCTTTTTGGAGACGGCTCCCATCTGGGATTATCCTTTTCCTATGCCGAACAGCCCAGACCCGAAGGCCTGGCACAGGCATTTGTCATTGGAAAGGACTTTATCGGCACGGATACGGTCTGTCTGATTCTGGGAGACAATATTTTTTATGGCCACCATCTTTCCGACATCCTGAAACGCTCGGTTCAAATGACGGAAGGGGGTCTGATTTTTGGCTATCTGGTCCGTGATCCCGAGAGATATGGCGTTGTGGAGTTTGATGATGCGGGAAATGTTATCGGCATCGAGGAAAAGCCCAGCAAACCCAAATCCGACTATGCGGTACCGGGCCTGTATATTTATGACAACAGTGTCATTGAAATTGCAGAAAATCTGAAACCATCGGCAAGAGGCGAACTGGAAATAACAGATGTGAACCTGGCGTATCTGAAACAGAAAAAGTTGCGGGTCGAGCTTTTGGGCAGGGGCTTTGCCTGGCTGGATACCGGGACTCACGAAGCGCTTCAGCAGGCGGCCAGTTTTGTCGAAGCCATCCAGGACCGTCAGGGGCTCAAAATTTCCTGTATCGAGGAAATTGCCTATCGCCAGGGATATATTACACGGGAAGAAATCCGGAAACTGGCCTGTGACATGCTGAAAAATGATTATGGCCAATACCTGGTGGAACTGGCCAATGGCGAAACAGAAGACTGACGCGTCATCTGTCTTTCCGGATACAGAAGTCAGAATTCAGAAGCCGGAATAAATAGGGAATGGCTGCTGTTTATAAAAATAATATTTTCCTTATTTATTCTGAATTCTGGCTTCTGAATTCTGTTTTTCCAAAATTATTGACCGACAGCAGTATAAGTCATTTTGATGGTGACAGGTTACTCGGCGATATCGATCTTGATCTGTTTGGGTTTTTGTTCCTCGGGCTTGGGAATTTCGATTTCCAATATCCCGTCCTTGAATGTCGCCTTGATCTTTTCGGGGTTGATGGCTGTCGGCAGGGTGAATGCCCGGTGAAATGATCCAAATGTTCTTTCTTTCCGGTAATATTTGTCTTCCTTGATTTCCCGTGATTCGGTTCTTTCGCCCTTTAACGTCAGAATATTTTCCTTTAACTCAATGGAAACGTCTTCTTTGGTAACGCCCGGCAGTTCTGCGTGAATGATAATCGCGTCTTCCCTGTCAAAAATATCAACCAGCGGTTTCCATGCACTCAGCGCAAAATCCTCATCTGCGGGGGTTCGCGAGAATGCATCATTGAAAAGCCGGTTAATGCTGTCCTGCAGTGTTGCGACTGCGCCATACGGTTGCCATCTGACCACTGCCATAATAAACCTCCTTTACATTAGATTGATTAATGGGGTGATGATCGCATGGCCCGGTGCATGGGCCATGAAATATAGTATAACAATTCAATTGGTTATTCATTATATGCGAACATTAATCACCTTTTTTATCCTGTCAAGCCTCTTACAAACGGATGATTCCATAAGGAGCCTTTCTTGAAGCATTTTTCGGTTTTCACGACATCCATCATGCTGATCATATGGCTGGCCATTGATACCGGCCTGGTCCGGGCAGATTTGCAAACCACCCAGACATCCTGTCAACCCGGTTATGCCGATCTCATGGATCCAACGGATACCGATCTATTTTTTGTTTCCAATTTTTCACAGACCGGATTTGGCGCATTTCAAATTCCATCCCAATCTCCACTTCAGTCACTTCGCGGCCTTTTTCAACCCATAACCGGCCCGCTGCTTGCGACCGGAAAATATGAGCTGGGCATCCGAACCACCCTGACCAACACCTGGGTTAATGGTGAAAATGACTATCGGCTGGATTATGAGTCGCTGGGGTCCCAGTTCTCCATTGCATACGGATGGATTCCGTATGTCAGAATCGAACTGCGCTATGAGAATCGCGCGATTTTTGGCGGTATTCTGGATGGCGTGATCGATACCTTTCACAGCACTACCGGATTTGATCAGAATGGCCGGGATAAAAAGCCCTATGGCGAGGTTGCCGTCGACATGAATGGGCCGGGCATCAATGATCTCCATATCGAGGATAAAAGCGGATTCTACTCCCAAAGTCTTTCTGCTGTCTGGCGTCAGTCGCTCTTTCAGGGGACCCGGTATCTGCCCGCATTTTCTTACGCCATGACGGTCCGGTATGATGTGGATGCAAATCCCTATATGGAGCGGGATTTTCCGGTGGATCTGGCATGGTCGGCGGCCATTGCCAAACGGTGGGGGGACCTGTCTGTTTTTATGGAAGCCGGATTTACCTGGTACGGCGCAGACTGGCTGGGGAATATCGAGCTTGAAGGCACCAGTTTGTCCGGTCTCTGGGGCGTGGAATACATGGTTTCACCGGTAACATCGATTGTGTTTCAGCATCTGATCAGTGAGGGATGCGCCAAAAACCTGGAAACATTTTCGAACATATCCCACGAGGTGCTACTGGGAATGAAATGGAAACTGGGTCATCGCATGATGCTGGAAGCCGCCTTACTGGAAAACATTCTGGTTTACAGCAACAGTCCGGATTTTGGGTGCCATCTGGGCATTTCCACGCGGTTTTGATGTGAATCCATCCGGGACCATGACACCGCCGGATTCGGCCGGGAATTCGCCCGCATCCCGGTTCGCCGACCTGCTTGCCGGCCTGTCCACCTGCCCCGGGGTGTATCTGATGAAGGATGATACCGGAAAGGTGATCTATGTGGGGAAAGCGATCAACCTGAAAAAACGGCTGACATCCTATTTTAACAAAATTCCGCAGTTGAACATCAAAACCCGCATCCTGGTCGATAAAATCCAGGATATCGAAACCATTCTGACATCGACCGAAAATGAAGCTCTGATACTGGAATCCAATCTCATCAAGAAATACCGGCCCCGGTATAATGTGATTCTCAAGGATGACAAACGCTATCCGTCACTGCGGCTCGATGTGAAAACCCCTTACCCCAGCCTGAGTGTCGTTCGAAAAATCATCCGGGATGGGTCACTGTATTTTGGACCGTTTACCTCACCGCCAGCGGTTTATCAGACACTTAAAATCATCAACAAGACCTTCAAGCTGAGAAAATGTCGGGATCAGGTATTCAAAACCCGGAACCGGCCCTGTCTCAATCATCAGATCGGGGCATGCCTGGCCCCCTGCTGCCTTCCCGTGGACCGGGAGGCCTATCAGAACATGGTGAAGGAAGTGGTCCTGTTTCTGAAGGGACGGGCCCCTGAACTGATCAAAAAAACCGAAGCGGACATGCTGGCGGCTGCCCGGGAACAGAATTTTGAGCTGGCGGCCCAGCTTCGGGACAAGATGTTCGCCCTTCAGAGAACCATTGAAAAACAGGCGATGGTGACAACGGACTTCATGGACCGGGATATCGTGGGAATGGCGGATACGGACGGCAAACTGCTGGTTACGGTCATGTCGGTCAGAAGTGGTCATGTTGTGGGCACCCGGCATTACCCGCTTCCCGAAACCGTTGCCACCCTTCCCGAACTGATCGGGAGCTTTCTGACCCAGTATTATGAAACCGCCCATTATATTCCCGAAGAGATTCTGGTGCCGGCGGTTCCAGAGGATGTCAAGGCCATACGGCTTCATCTGCGGGACCGGAAAGGATCCGGAATTGTTATCCGGAAACCCCATCAGGGCATTCGGGTTCAATTGCTGCAACTGGCCAACCAGAATGCGGAAAACGAACTGAAATCATTGATGAACAGCCGGGATCATGATGAAAAACTGCTGCATCGCCTGATGGACCGGCTGGGTTTGGGTCGATTTCCCGGACGGATCGAATGCTTTGACAACTCCCATTTCCAGGGGGATTCACCGGTATCGGGCATGGTTGTATTTGAAAATGCCCGGCCCCTCAGGGCCGGTTACCGCCACTACAAAATCCGGACGACATCGGAGCCGGATGATTATGCCTTTATGGCCGAGGCATTGAAACGGCGTTTTGGAAAAGGGGAGGCATCCCGACCCCTTCCGGATCTGCTCATTGTGGATGGCGGAAAGGGACAACTGAACATCGCGTTATCTGTTCTTCGCGATCTGAATCTGACAGATGAGCTGGATGTGGCGGCCCTGGCCAAAAAAGATGAAACCCGGGGAGAGACTGAAGACCGGGTCTTTCGGCCCCGGCGCGCCAATCCGGTCAATCTGGATATGGATCACGATGTGTTGCTGTTTTTGCAGCGGATACGGGATGAGGCACATCGCCATGTGATTCAGTTTCATCGGAAACAGAAACGGGGATCATCATTTCAGTCCATTCTGGACAATATTCCGGGTATTGGTGAAAAACGCAAACATCTGCTGTTGACCCATTTCCGCACCATCCGGGCCATTCGGGCCGCTTCCCTGGCGGATATCATGGGGCTGCCGGGCATGAACCGGAAATCTGCGGAGGCGGTTCGGGAAACGCTTGACGGCGAAGATAAAAGCATGATCAAAAACAATTCAAGGATTTCCAATGACACCCCAGAATACTTTTCCGGTTTTAACGCCTGACGAGGCGGTTTCATTCATTCATAACGGGAATACGGTTTCATTCAGTGGTTTTTCGCCTGCCGGCGCTGCCAAAATTGTACCCCACGCCCTGGCCCGCCGTGCTCAAAACGAACATGAAAGCGGCAGGCCATTCCAGGTGCGCGTCCTGACCGGCGCATCCAGCGGCCAAAGCATCGATGACGCACTGGCCGGGGCCAATGCCATTTCCTGGAGAGCGCCCTATCAGGGAGAATCGCGGTTGAGACGTCAGATCAATCAGGAGCTGGTGGAATACGTGGACATTCATCTATCCCATCTGCCGCAACTGATTGAATTCGGTTTTCTGGGACAAATCGATATCGCGGTCATCGAAGCCACGGAAATCACCCCGGATGGCCGGGTCTATCTGACCACATCCATCGGTGCATCCCCGACCTATCTTCACCATGCCAAAAAGGTGATTATCGAGATCAACCGGCATCAGTCGCCCCGTCTTCGGGAAATGGCCGATATCTACCGGATGCCCCTGCCCCCCCACCGCAATCCGATTCCGGTTTATGAGCCACTGACCCGGATCGGCTGGCCATATGCCAATGTGGATCCGGCCAAGATCATCGGGATTGTTGAAAATGATGAAGCAGACCATGTCGCCGAATTCACCCAGCCGGATACGGTCAGCGATCTGATCGCCGATCATCTGGTCAAATTTTTGGTTCAGGAGATGCGGTGCGGTCGTATTCCCCCGGAATTTTTGCCGCTTCAGGCCGGTGTCGGCAACATCTGCAACAGTGTCATGGCCAAACTGGGCGCCAGTTCAGAATTTCCCTGTTTTAAAATGTACACCGAGGTTTATCAGGATTCACTGGTGGATCTGATGGATTCGGAAAAGCTGTTGTGCGCCAGCGCCTGCGCCCTGGCCGTTTCTTCGGACAGGCTTCAGCACATTGTTGACAATATCGATTTTTTTGGAAAGCGGATTGTCCTGCGGCCCCAGGAAATATCCAATCATCCCGGAATCATTCGGCGGCTGGGTGTCATTGCCATGAATACGGCAATTGAGGCGGATATTTACGGCAATGTCAATTCAACCCATATTTATGGCGCGGACATCATGAATGGCATTGGCGGCAGCGGCGAATTTACCCGAAACGGCTATATGGCCATATTCATGACGCCTTCCATTGCCAAAAACGGTAAAATATCCTGCATCGTACCCATGTGTCCGCACATCGACAACAACGAACACTCTGTCCAGATTCTGGTTACCGAACAGGGAATTGCCGATCTGCGGGGATTGGGACCCATGCAGCGGGCCAGAGCGATTATTGACAATTGCGCCCATCCCCTGTACCGGGATTACCTCCATGCGTACGTTTCAAACGCCAGACCGGCGCACATCCGGCATGATCTGGCCAAATGTTACGAGCTGCATCAGAATCTGCTGGCTTATGGGGCGATGCTGCCGGTCGGAGAATAACGAAAAGGGTGGATGGAACGGTTGGATGGGTGATGAGCGGCGTGAAATGATAATCGGATCATCCCGGTATCGGTATCGATTTTTCTGCTTCGATCCGATACCGATTCCGACACCGACGTCGATCAAGCGGTAATCTGCGGGAATGAAACCGGGTTTTGTTATGCCTGTGACGCCCGATTGATCAGTTTGGTCAGTCGGGATATTCTGCGGGATGCATTGCGGGGGTGAATAACCCCTTTTTGTGCGGCTCTCGCAATGATTGACTTTGCCTCATTCAGCTCTTGTGCCGAATTTTCAAGTGCCGAATTGCTTACCGAATTTCTGACAGCCTTGATTGCAGTCTTGATTCTGGTTTTGGTCGATCGATTCCGGAGGTTTCTGTTGATATTCTGTTTTGCACGCTTGATTTCGGATTTGTGGTTGGCCAACGGTCAAACTCCTTTCCTCATGGTTTCTGTCAAAAGCCTGTTTTTAAAAAAACTGTCATTTTATTTATAGGTTTTAAAATGACTTATTTATTCAAAGCAGCCGGAAAAGTCAAGGAATTTGATTAATGACCGGCCTTTTATTCCCCAATCCCTTTGACATCATGACTGATTTCAACAACTGCGATGATATTTCCAGCAATATCGAAAACCGGTGAGGTGATCCGTCTGTGAACGCCCACGCCGAATCCGGCAGTAGGTTCGGAAAGCATATCGTGAACCTGGCCGTCCTGAAACGTACGGACAACCGGACAATTCGGGCAAACGCCAGTTTTCGGAGGGTCATGAAACATGTGATAACATTTTGGTTTAACAGAGGGATCGATATGTGGATACCTGCCTGCCATCCGTCGGTTTATTTGGACAACTTCCATTGCCGGATTGATCAGGGCAGCCCCCACCTCCAAATAATCCATCACCTGGTTGAAAAGTTCCTGCATGACATCCATCGCACCGGCAGCAGTTTTCTGCCAGGTAATATCCCGGTTCACACCCCGATAGCCCAAAAGCGTTCCATCCCGGGACAAAACCGGAACCGCATTTGTCACCATACGGATTTGCCTGCCATTCCGGGTCAGCCCCCAGATTTCGAGATTAACCATGGGCGCTTTTGATGCCGATTTTAACTGAAAGTAACGCTTCATACGTTCGGCCTCATCCAATGGCATCACATCAAACGGGGATTTGCCGATCATCTCCCCGGCGTCATATCCCAGGATGTTTTTGACCCGGCCTGAAATAAAATTCAATACGCCGTTGGCATCAATTTCCCATACAATTTCCGCCATGCTTTGCAGAATGTCATTCAGGCGGGTTTCGTTTTCTTTCAGCCTCTTTTCAGCATGACACCGCCGAAGCGCACAATCCACAGCGATTCTGATCTCGGTATTGTGAAAGGGTTTGATGATATATCCATACGGGTCCGCGGATTCAGCCTCCTCGATAATGTTTATTTCCGAATGGGCTGTCAGAAAAATTGCCGGAATTTCCAGGTCGGATTTCATCCGGCGACAGGTCTCGATGCCATTCAATTCTCCGGGCATTATGACATCCAGAATGGCCAAATCCGGACGGCAGACTGATGCCATCTGCATTGCCTCGACGCCGGATGACGCAACACCGACCACATCATATCCCAGTCCGGTCAGAACCTCTTCCAGATGCATGCCGGTTATGGCTTCATCATCGGCTATCAGAATTTTGGCCATATCTGTCTCCCTTTTGCCGTAGGGGCGACCCGCCGGTCGCCCCTACACAATTCGCGATGCAACCACCTCAACCGGATGATACACCGGTATGGACGAGACATCCTCCAGTTGAAGCGTGCAGGTGGGGCAGTCGGTCACAACGGCTGATGCATGCGACGCGTCCAGCCGGTCCGCCAGATCCGATCCGATCCTGCGGCTGAGTGCAACATGCCGGGACATGGCCCCCCAGGTTCCGGCCATGCCGCAGCAATGGGACTTCAGAACGGTCAGATCCATGCCCAAATGGTTTGAAAGCAGATGAATCGAACTCTCCGGGTCGGATTGAACCTTCAGATGACAGGGCATGTGATAGGCCATTGGAATGGCAGTGGATGCCGGAGCCAATTTCAGCCTGCCGCCATATCGACCGACAAGCGCCGATATATGAATGGTTTTTGACCCGATCGCCCGTATCAGCGCATTGTCCATCATCTCCTGCCACTCCCGCATCAGAGACAGGCCGCAGGATGAACAGGTGACCACAATGTAGTCCATATCGGAAACAAGATGAGCCCAGTGTTTCAGATTCCGGGCAATTTTTTCGCGTCCGCGGGAAACCATCCCCTTGGACAGCATGGGCAATCCGCAGCAATGCTGGGGTGGGGTATGTACGGCAAATCCCATGTGGGTCAGAATCCGGACACAGGCAATGCCAATTGCCGGACGGACCCAGGTTGCAAAACAGCCGCCAAAATAAAGAACCCGAAGGGCTCCCCTGCCCGACACCGGATTGACCTGTTTTAACAGCGGACGATCGGCAAACCGGACCGGATTCCGATCTTTTGAAATTCCCAGAATGGCGTCCTGCAAGCCTCTGACAACCGGCATGGCCATCAGCCGGTTCATGGCGCGGGGCATGTACATGGCCGCACGTCCTGCGGTTTCTATTTGGGTGATTACCCGGTCCGGCAGGTTTTCGCCAAAGCGCCGGACATAGGCTGCCTTTGCTTCAAGGGCCAGTTTGGGAATATTGACCCCGGACGGGCATTCCATCCGGCAGCTTCCGCAGTCGATGCACCGGTTCATCACCGACTGAAATGCTTTTTCATAAAGTGTTTTGTTGTCAAATCGGCCGCTGACAAGGGCCCGCAGCAGATTGGCCTTGGCTTTTGGACTTGCCGCTTCTTCACGGGTGAATTTGTAGATCGGACACATGCGCGTGGCATGGGTCACGGTGGTGCACTTTGAACAGCCGTGGCATTTTTCCACCTCTTCCAGAAATCCGCCATTCCAGACCAGCTCATATTGCGCCAGACCATGCGCCCGATACGCACTGCCGTAGCGCAACGATTTCATCATCTGCTCCGGATCATGATGGGTGATGATCTCGGGATTCATCAGGCCTTCGGGATCCAGAATGGCCTTGATTTTCAGAAACAGCGGGTAAATTTCGGGGTACTGTTTTTCAAGGTATGCACTGCGCAGCCTGCCGTCGCCATGCTCGCCGGATACGGTCCCCCCCAGGGAATGCACCAGATCGCACAGACCATCTGCCAGGGTCTTCATCAGACGGATGTCCCGATCCTGTTTCAGGTTCAGAAGGGGCCGGGTGTGCAACAGGCCTTTGGCAATGTGACCATAGATGACAAACGGCACCCCCTGACGATCCAGCAGATCATAAAGTCCTTTGAAATATGGCGGAAGCTGACGGGTTGGGACGGCTGCATCCTCGATCAGGGCCAAAATTTTCCGTTCGCCCTTCAGCCGGTATAAAATCGGAACAGCCGCTTTTCGTACCGCCCAGAAACGGTCTTTCTGTTCCCGGGTGACCGCCAGGAATGATGCGTCCGAAAGATGGGCGTCATGAATCCGCTGTTGGGATTGCCTGGCCAGACTTTCAGCCGCTTCACGGGTTGCCGCATCAAACTCGATCAACAGAATGGCCGCAACATCAGACGGAATTTCCCGCTCAAGCGCCGGGCAGTTATCCCGGGCCAGCGTCAGCAGGGACCGGTCCATGATTTCAATTCCGGATGGCCCCATTGGCAGCAGGTGCTGCATGGCTTCTGCTGCTAAAAAAAGATCGGGAAAAAACGCAACAACCAGAGAATCAAATGCCGGCTTTTCAATCAGCTTCAGTTGAAGCTGTGTGACCACGCCCAGCGTTCCCTCACTGCCTGTCAGCAGCCGGCGCAAATCCAGTTGACCGTTTGCAACCATGCCACGCAGATTGTATCCGGCCGTGTTGCAGGGAACAGCGGGATACGCGTTTTCAATCATGACCCGGTTTTGTTCATACATATCCCGGACCTGTCTGAAACGGGATGGCAGGCTGTCACCGGGGGTATTTGAAATTTCCGAAAGGGTGGAAATGGTCCCGTCGCTCCAGACGATTTGCGCGTCCAGAACATAATCCGAAACATTGCCGTATTTTACAGAATGGGCGCCACTGGCGTTGGTTCCGGCCATGCCGCCGAATGTGGCGTACTCGCCGCTGGATGGATCCGGTGGGAAAAACAGGCCGGCGCCGTTCAGTTGGGCATCGAGCTCACTCAACCGGTATCCGGGTTGACAGACAAAAAATTTTTCATTCCGATCGAGTGTGATCAGTCGATTCATGTATCGGGAAAAATCAATGACGATGCCGTGTCCCAATGCGGCGCCGCACAGGCCGCTTCCGGCGCCGCGGGGATGAACCGTCAAGCCGTTTGCCGCAGCAAACCGGACGGTTGCCACAACGTCCCCGACATCGGCGGGATAGACGACTGCCGCAGGCTCGATGGAGAAAATGCCGCCGTCTGTTGACACCAGCCGGGTATGGATTGGATCGTCAAACACATCACCGGTGATCCGATCCTGAAGCATATTGAATTTCAACTGTCGATTTCCTGTCATTTAACGTAAAAAATAAAAAAGGTATCAGGTGTCCGGGTGCAGGGTGCAGGCTAAAATCGGAAATAATCATTTTTATTTCTGGGGGGCATTGCACCGATGCCTTAAGCGTTTACCTTGAAAAATGCATTCGGCGGAATGCTTCCCTCTGTTCGTAGTGTGCCCGTAAGGGCATTTAATTAAAACGCCTGACGGCGTCACTACGAACAGGCCTGAACCGTCGTCATGGCCTATGAACCATCCGGAATGATTCATGAGCGTTTGCCGTGAAAATAGTGTTCAGTGGTCAGCGCCGGGCGGTCGGGCCGCTTTCTGCGGCCCTTTCACCCTTCAGCCTTCAGTCTTCAGCCTATAAACATTATTTCAACCGTCACGCCGGTAGTCAACCAAAATAAGCCAAATCAGATCCCGAACCCGTCTGGATTAATCTGGTTGAATTCCATACGGTCTTGTGGCATGTTGACGGATAAGGGTTTGGATTTGAGAAATGGCCCAAAATCATCATCTTGAAAGCGATATCATCGGACAGAATATCAAAAGGAATAATGGACAAAGAAATGACAATTCATCCCATCCTTATTGTTGATGATGAAAAATCCCTGATACTCAGCATTCAGGCCGGATTTGAGTCCTTTCGTGACCGGTTACGTCTTTATACTGCGGAAAATGGAAAACAGGCCATCGAAATACTGAAGGCCAATCCCATCGATATTCTGGTAACCGATATCCGAATGCCGGAGATGGATGGCTTTGAGCTGATTGTTTACATGAATACGCATTATCCCACTGTGCCAATCATTGTCATGAGCGCTTACGGGACCCGGGAGATTGAATCCCGTTTGAACAACATTGGAATTGTGCGATTTCTCGACAAACCGGTTGCGTTTGAAAAACTGATTTCCAGCATCGAAGACGGTTTGACCCGCGGAACCCAAAGCGGTTCGATGACAGGCATTTCCGTCGGCAGCTTTCTTCAGTTGCTGGAAGTGGAAGAAAAGACATGCCTTCTGGATGTCCAGACCGATGGGAAAAAAGGCCTGTTTTATCTGAATCAGGGAAAGCTGTATGATGCCGTGTGCGGCAATCTGGTTGCAGAAGAAGCCGCTATCGAAATGATCATGTGGGAAGGGGTCAAGCTTCAGTTCAAAAGCCTTCCGGATCGAAAGATCATCCGGCGCATCACGACCGATATCATGGCCATGTTGATGGAGGCATCCAGACGAAAGGACGAGATTAACGAACCCGAAGGAACCGAAGAATTTCCCCTGGATTTTCCGGTATCCGGAATAATCGACCACATTGATACCGATCAAATCAATCTGGATTCCCTCCCCAATATCTTTTACCCCATACAGGGGGATAAACACACATTTGAAAAAGCCCTGTTGCCGGATACCGAGTCATTGTTGGGCAATGATCCGGATATATTTGAGCCCACCCCCCGTCTTTCCATAAAAAAAGTGAATGATCTCCTGAAAACAATGGCACTGGAAATCAGCGGCCTTGTTTTTCTGGGCGTTTTTGACCGGGATGGTATCCGGATTGCCGATTTTCCATCCGCTTCTTCCCTGTCGGATGCTTTTCCCGCACACATGACCACGCTGATGAATGCAGCCCAAAAGGCAGTCACCGCTCTGAAAGGCCGGGAACAAATTGAGGAACAAATCGTGCAGACCAGCCAATCCTGGATTCTCTGCCGGCCACTGTCATCGCTCTATTATCTTGGGATTATTGTAGAAAAACCTGCCATCCTGGGGAATATCCGGCTGGTTGCCGAAAAAAACAGTGACGCGCTCAAACGACTGTTTCTGCCATGATCCGGGGATCAGCCCCATGAAAGGTAATATCCATCCATGTACAAAAATACCCCCTCCCCAGACCATCTGGATCATATTTTTTCCATATTCCGGCATGAACTGGGAAACACGGTCAACTCTCTCAAAATCACACTCGAAGTTCTTCTGAACAATTACGCGGGATTTTCCGATCAAAAACGCATCGAGTTTATTGAACGGTCCATGGAACAGGTCGATCGACAGCACCATCTACTGGATAAAATGAAGGCATATGCCCATGCCACCGTGGATGATATCCAGACCATTCCATTGCTGTCATTCTGGAATGAACTCATTCAGCTCATCCGGTCCAAAACCCATAAAACCCCGATTGCATTCAACCACCAGATTGCCGCGTCACATGTATTGATCAAAGCCAGCCTCTCCGCCACCCAGCAACTGCTGGACCATATTCTGAACAATGCCATCGATGCCCTTGAGGGAATCGACTCGCCTCAAATTGACATGGAAGCCAGTATTTCAGGCGCTCACCTGATTCTTCATATACAGGATAATGGACCCGGAATTGTTCCGGATGTTCTGCCCAAAGTGGTTCTGCCGTTTTTTTCCACCCGCAGCGACCGGAATGGGATGGGACTGTCCATTGCAAGCAAACTGATGCATCAGATGGGCGGGCAGCTTTTAATCTCGTCAACACCGGGAAAGGGCGCTGTTGCGACACTTCAATTTCCAATCCTGCACAATCAGGCAAATATAAACGGATCAATATTCATATAAGGAAACCGCTGCCTTGCTGACACAGGAAATCATCGCCTACAAAGATAATCTGGAGCGTGTACTGGACAATCTGAAAGAAGGAATCATTGCCCATGACCTCAATCGCCGGATCTTTTTTTTCAATCAGGCTGCGGAGAATATCACCGGTTACAGCAAATCGGATGTCATTGGGCAGGATTGTCATGTGGCCATGGGCGGCCCGTTTTGTGGAAACCGGTGTCAGTTCTGCGAAAATCAGCCCGGAATTGCAGACAAAACCGGATATTCAACCTACATTCGAACCAGGCAGGGAGAATACCGTTGTATTGAAATGTGTATCACCGCCATAAAAAATGAAATCGGCGAGCGGGTCGGCGTGGTGGCGTCATTTCGTGATGCCGACAATTGCCTTAACCTTCAGCTCGATGCTGAAAAAATTCAGGGATTTGGAGAAATCATCGGAAATGATGTCCGGATGCTGGATATATTTCAGCAGATTCGAAACGTTTCCCGATATGATTATCCCATTCACATTTCCGGAGAAACCGGAACGGGCAAGGAACTGGTTGCCGCCGCCATTTACTATGAAAGCAACCGGAAAAACGGCCCGTTTGTCCCCATCAACTGCGGCGCGCTTCCGGAAGGCCTGATTGAATCCGAACTGTTTGGTCATGTCAAGGGTGCGTTCACCGGTGCGGTCCGGGATAAAAAAGGCCGGTTTGAGCTGGCCGATGGCGGAACCATTTTTCTGGATGAAGTGGCGGAACTCAGCAAGCCGGTTCAGGCCAAACTGCTGCGCTTTTTGCAGGAAGGAGAATTTGAAAAAGTGGGCGGTGAAAAAACCATTTCGGTCAATGTCCGCGTCACCAGCGCCACCAACAGGGATCTGAAACAGGCGGTGCAGCGCAATCTGTTCCGGGATGATCTGTACTATCGGCTGAATGTGATCCCCATTCATCTGCCGCCGCTGCGGGACCGGAAAACCGATATTCCGCTTCTGATCGATCATTTTCTGACCCAGGCCGGAAAACGTTACAATCAGCCGATCCAGGGCATATCACCGGAAGCCATGTCCCGGTTGATGGCCTACCACTGGCCCGGCAATATCCGGGAGCTTCAGAATACCATTCAGTATGCCATCGTTCACCGGCAAAACAGCCGGATCGACGCACGTGATCTGCCTTCCGAAATCCAGGCATCGGTTGCCTGCAAAATGACCACGCCAAGAGGTCCCCGGCAGAAACTGGATGTCAAAACCACGCTCGAAGCCCTTACAAAAGCGGCCGGAAACAAATCCCGGGCTGCAGCCATTCTGGGGGTGGGTCGGGCAACCCTGTACCGGTTTCTGGAGGAAAATCCGGAGGTGCTGACGATCCTTTAAGAAATATGTCCACGATGTACCCATATCAACTGGACACACACCCGTACAGCGGACACAGTATGTTGATAGGAAATACACAATGAAATATCTGTAAGGGAAAAACATGCGATGTTCGGAAACGTTGGGAACCTGAAAAAAGATCTTTCAGGCAATTGATGCACACGGTTGCCGGGTAAAGTGGATTTGGGCGGGGATTCTGGCTATTTGACTGATTTTGGAAAACAACCGAAGATGTTTTATGGAAACAATAGAATTTGAAACGCATATTGATGAAAATGGACATATTGACCTGCCCGGAGTGTACGAGCACGTCTATGGCAAACCGGCCCGTGTGATTATCCTTCTTCCGGACAAGGCAACATATTCAAAAAAGAAACGTAAAGCCGGTAGCGCAAAAGGAATTCTGCAGGTGCTGATTGAAGATGATAAGCACCTGGATGATTTTGAGAAATATATGTCATGAATCTGACGAATTTGAAAAATGAGGCGACATATAAACAAGCATGCGTTGATTCAGGAAGCGAAAATATTGCTGGATGACCTTCCCGACGAAACATCGTGTCAAAATTGACACCATTGAAATATTAACCGTCCTTCATGGGGCACGATTGTCTCCGGAAAGCCTTTTTTATGCGATATGACTGGAGTCGGAATCTATGGAAACCCTCAGACAACTGACAGAAAAAGCTCTGTGTCTGCAACCGGCAGACCGGATTCGGCTGGTCGAGGCAATATTGTGCAGTCTGCATCAACCTGACCCGGAAATTGAAAAAGCGTGGGTTGCCGAATCCGAAGCCCGGTATGCGGCTTATCTGCGGGGGGAGGTTGAGGTGATTGACTGGGAAATCATCAGGGAACGATATGCGCCTGCCAATGAGAATATTTGAAAATCCTGGATTGCCGAAGTCAGAAATCGGATGAACGCAGTTAATCAGGGTACAGCCAGGCTGCTGGATTTTGATGATCTTTATCCTGCAGAATGACAAAGGAGCAAACAATGACGCTTCAGCAAGTTATGATTGAAATTCCTGAAAAGGTTTTGCTGGCTGAAAAAACAGACAGTGTGACCTTTGGGCGTGAACTGCGCATATTGGCGGCAGTCAAACTGTTTGAAATGGGCAGGCTTTCCTCCGGGCGCGCAGCCGAACTCGCAGGGATGCCCAGAGTGGAGTTCCTGCTTTGCCTCAATCGTTACAAGGTATTTCCTCTTGTTTCTGAATTAAATGATTTGGAAAGAGGTAAACATGGCTGACGTCATCAGCAATACATCGCCGCTGCTTTATCTTTATCGAATTGGAGGAATTGATTGGCTTCCATGTTTGTTCAATGAAATATGGACATCTGATGCTGTAAAAGACGAATTGTTGGCAGGAAGCAATAAGGGATATGATGTTCCAAACCCTGCCGATTTCAACTGGCTGCAAATCGTCAATCCCAAATCCATGCCCTCCGAATGGCTTGTACTGGATATGGGTGCTGGTGAGATTTCGACAATTGCTCTGGCGTTGGAAAATCCCCGGCATATCATTTTGTTGGATGATATGTTGGCTCGTCGAACCGCACAGGCAGCAGGTTTGGAAGTTTGGGGTACGCTCAAGGTGTTACTGGAAGCCAAAGCCAACGGTTGTGTTGGGAAAGTGGAACCATTTGTCGCAAAGCTGAATGATGCGGGAATGTGGCTTTCTGCTGAAATCAAAGAACGAATTCTTGTTTTGGCAAATGAGTGAACAAGCCCCAAAAAAGCTGATACCCCGTTCCTGATACCCAGTTTTGCGATTGGATTTCAAAGCCGATTTATGGAAACCGTGGACCAACTGGCTGAAAAAGCCATACGCTTGTGGCTTTTGAAGGCGCTATCCGCAAACCGGCGGACCGAATTCGGCTGGTCGAGGCAATTTTGTCCAGCCTGCATCAACCTGACCCGGAAATTGAAAAAGCCTGGGTTGCCGAATCCGAAGCCCGGTATGCGGCCTATCTGCGGGGAGAGGTTGAGGCGATTGACTGGGAAATCATCCGGGAACGATATGCGCCGGCCAATGAGGGTATTTGAAAGTCCTGGATTGTCGAAATCAGAAAGCGGATGAATGCAGTTGATCAGGGTACAGCCGGCCTGCGGGATTTTGATGACCTTAATCCGGAGGATTGATAACGGTCAACCGGCTGACAAAAAAGAACGAATTATTGGCAAAACGAAGTGATGTTGCGGTCGGCAATACAATTGACAACAAGATAAAATCACATGAGAATCAATTGACACAATCAGGACAGCCAAAGAAAGACCTGCCGAAAAAAATGAATTTTATCCGTTTGCATGACCAATACAGTCTGCGAAATACCGTCAGAGCCGGTTGTATTGAAGAATGCTGGCTATTTTTGAGCAGGCTGGCCAATGGTGCCGAACCGGATCAGGTTCGGCAGGATCTGGCAGATGGAAAAATATTTGGCCATTTTGCACAGAGTACGCGAATGGCACTTTGGAAAATATTTCGAACCCGCTATCTCAACATTTCCAGTTCATGGATTATTTCCGAGCTGGTAGCGGCGTCGAATTATGGCCCGCAGTCCCCGGAATTCATTTCCCTGTTATATCTCTATTTCCTGCTTCGGGATAAACTGGCATTTGATTTTGTCACCACCATCATCTGGCAGAAATGGCAGAAACATCAGTTATCCATCGCCCCGGAGGACACCTGTCATTTTTTGGACCACTTGTCTGCAGAAAATGCCTCTTTATACCGGATTACCACCTCATCCAAACAAAAGCTCTGCAGCAACACCATTTCCACACTTCAGGATTTTGGACTGATCGCGGGAAAAAAACAT
>DFZE01000242.1 GCA_002382065.1 Desulfobacteraceae bacterium UBA4064 | reverse complement strand
CATCGCAGTCCTCCAAATGGGCAAAATTTGTGAAGCGAATTCATAAAGATCCACAAGGACTGAGGGGTTACTCGGCACAACTCCAACACGATATGCAGGAGTTCCGAGACAATTTTGCCTTCCCCCAAGAGGCCGGCGATGAAGTATCTTCTTGATTCCAATACCCTTTCAGAACTCTACGATCCAGAAGCCGTACATAATGATTGTATTTCAGCCCATTTTGCGGGACGTTCCTCAGATATTCGGTTTCCATAACACAATTATGTGATACATGAATCACATCTCACCGTCACAACATAAGGCGGCTCTTTATATTTCCCTGGAGGTGGATACCGAAGGCTACGCGGATGACAGGTGATTCCCAAATTGCTGGTCGCCCAGTAGCAGATGAGATCACGGAGAAGCACCTGTTTGGGGTGCTTTCCCGACAGCCAGACATTGGAAACCGGCATGAATGTGTAATAATATGCCTTTGAATTTACTTAAACATATGTAAGGCGGCCACAATTGGCCCCAACGTCCTTCCTTACTGTTTTGAATACGCTGCAACAGCCGCCAGCAATACCTGTAAATCGCGATCTCGACCCGCCTCATTTCGGGTCATGCCAATCAGTTTCACCGCTTTGTCTTGGGGCGCCCATTTGACAGCCTCGGTTTCTGATTCGTCAAAGGGGCCGGGCTTGCCAGTTGGGCGCATCAGGAAATATTCATTACTTCCTGTCCCGCCCTGAAATGTCCCCGGTACCACGCCAATGATTTCGGCGTGATAACCGGTCTCTTCCAGCACTTCCCGGATAGCGGTCTGCTGGGCCGTTTCCCGGTTTTTTACCCTGCCTTTGGCAAAAGTCCATGCATATCCATCAAATTCATCGGTCGGCTTGCGGAGCAATATACGCCTCTTGCCGTCAAACAGAATGCCGCCATATGCAACCTCACCCGGGGTTTCCATGTCAGTATCCGGCATGGTGTTTTGACAGAAGTCTGTTTTGCTGGTTTGAAGCTGGTACAGTGTATCCCAGAACTCATGATACAGATTGGACCGCGCCATACCCTGTCGGTCCGCCACAGCATCCTTGAAATTGTCGTAATTGATATCCAGCGCCATCCGGAGCAGTGCAATGGCAAAGTCCGCCTGGGACGCTTTGGCCCGATATTTGTAATCCGTGCCTTCGTCAGCGGAAATTTTACTCAGATGCGGCAGGAATTTTTTTTTCAGAGCAACCAGATCGTTTTTTACGCGGGCGCGAATGGTTACGGTATGTTCCGCATCATCCTCTGGTTTGCAGACGGTACTGTAAAAACCATATTTGCTGATCAACCACATTGTTTTCTCCCTGACCGAGCCTGCGCTTACCACGTCAAAAAAATCCGGTCATGATCTTTGTGCGTTTCGACGTTGGTTGAAATGGGTTTGTGCCGTGTTGTATCGCCTTCCTGATTCAACAGCCGGATGCTTTCCAGGTCTGTTGGGCTGATACAGCATCCGACAAAAGCAACTGAATCGATCACCGGGCTGTCTGCAATGTCGCAGAAATGGGCCAGGGCTTCAGCCGTACATGAGGCAATATCCGGATGAAATTTGCCGCTGGCCGACAGATGCGTTATGCCAATATGTCTGGATTTCCAAATGGTACAGGCATTGGCAATGGCCTCATACGTCACATTGTAATAAAAATCCCGATATGGGCGGCCATAAAACGGCGTTGCAAACTGCTCATAACACGAACTGGTCTCGCCAGCAGCCAGAATGACGCCTTTCAGCAGTCCGCCTTTACGCCGGGGGGAAAGGGCAATCAGCGATACGTCGGGGCTGTATCGGTTCCTGTTTGCAAGCCTTAAAATCTCTTTTTCCGGAATCCCGAGATCATCTGAAATGAATTCCCTCACTATTCCCAGTGGAGAAAATCCATCTTCACAGGATGTTATCAATGTATCCATTCTGCCATCCTGGATACGTTCTGAAATTGGGGTTTCAAAATCATAACCAATTTGGGTGGAAAAACCGTTTTGTGACATGACGGTAGCGACTGGCTTGTTCCAACTTCGTCCCAGTATGCCAAATTGGAACCAAGCATAGTTAAAATATTTCGACAGTAAACCCTCATGATCAAGGGCTTGCTCACCCCCAGACATGAAAATGGTAGACCACCGTCATTCCGGGCTTGACCCGGAATCCAAAACAGATTGCAGCAATGCTGTAGTGCAGCTTTCAGGTCCACTGTCTGACGGCTTTTGGATTCCGGCGTTCGCCGGAATGACGGATTAAGTGCATTTTCACGGTAAATTTGTGGTTTTAATTATTTCCATGAATCTGAGCGCCTGTTGACATTTTTTTAAAATATGAGCTTTTATCGAGCAAATATATCCTGATACTTTTTCCTGACACTGTTTTCAAACGCCTGTATTGCTTTATCTCTATCTTTTTTTTGGGGAAATTTTCCGATCCAGCAGTGTAATTCTTTAAAAAGGTCTATTTGGGATTGTTCTGAATAGGAACGTAAAGTAAAGTACTTTCCTATTTCGTTTCCGTTTCCATCAAAATAATCATAGTTTCTTATTATATTTTCTGGTATTTTTATAGCTTTAAATGCTTGATTTTCATTTAAAAATGCGAAATAAATATAATTTTCATTGATGGTATGTCGGTCGATCTCAAATGAAAAATACAGTTGAATGCCGATATCCCTAATATCCAACGTAAAGGATTTTTTGCCTTCTTCTCTGTCAACCGTTCGCCAACAGTTCTTTAAGAGCGGACCGAAAAGATTATTCCTTTCTTCCGGAATATTGGGTATCAACGATTCAATATGGAGATTGTCATACCATTCCTCACAAATTTTGATATTTCGCTTTAATATACAATTGATTATCGGTCTGGCATTTGTTGTTTGCCTGATATTTTGGCAAAGATTTTCATCTATATCCAACCATGAGACATCACAACATGAAGCCTTTAATAAATATGTTTTCAAGGTTTTGTTGTCTTTAATCTTCGTTTTCTTGTCGTTTATCTTCTTACAAACGCGCGTCCACCAATCTATTTCATCTTTTTCTTCTTTTAAAGTTTGGCTGCCTGAACATGGGTTCAGTTTCCTCGATGGGGCTAAGTTCCCATCACCTCGGTTCCATGGGTAGGGCCAAGCCCTGAAATTTCCATTTGAATTGTACCAGTCTCTAAGCGATTGATGAATACGCCTTTGATTATAAATATAGCTATGAGGGCAGATATGATCCCAATCAAATGGTCTGTTCGTATCGTCAAGGTAATATCCATCCAATTCTGAAAACCATTCGGACAGTTGTTCCCTCTGAGAATAAAGTATTAGCTCTCTGTTAAAAAATATTTTGTTTATAAAATCGCCATAAAATGAAGCCTGATTATAGATATGAGAAAACGTTAAGCGTTTAATATTATTACCGTCGGTGGGTACTATTTTCTTTAAATCCTTTTTGTTTGGAAAAGGTGTCAATAATTCATATTCATCATCAATCATGGCCCTCTCAATGGTTTCACTTGACCAAAATCGCTCCGTCTCAAAATGCATTACACAAGGCCAAACTATTCTTAGCAATCGTTGATGATCTTTTTGGTTTTTACCTCTTCCCAACCAGTAAAATAATGTTAGCATTCCCAATACTCGAGGTCTGATATTTTCATCAATTTTATCTTTTTTTACATGTAGCCGGTATAGTAGCATAAACAAAATTTCTGGCGCTTTTTCACTTAACGAGGCACAAATAAATGGGGGGAGGCCAATGGGGTTCTTGTCCTTGTGGAAAAACAGCAATTCTCTAACTTTTTCAATCAAATTGCCTTTTAAAAAATGAACAGAAAGAAAATTTATAAAACCATTTTGGTTAGCTATCATAGTACGTTGAAATTGTTTGGGTTTGATACGCATACGGAGGGATTCTGAGGCGTTTGTGCTTTTTCCTGAAATAGAAAATAGCCGAAAAGCAATCGTGATAAATCGAGGAGGTTTAAAAAGGCCTATACATTTTTTCTCAATTTGGCCTTGCATTTCATGGGTGATATTAGCTTTTAGAACAGAATAGTTCAATTCTTCGCCACTCAAGGGAGTCCCACCAGAATTTAATCTGATAAAAAGATTTTCGATTTCATCGACATCCCGATCTTCTATTTTTTCATCATTCGGTTTCGTGGATTGATAGTTGTTGTCAAACAATTCAGAATCTGCACTGCTTGTTGTTCTATCATTACCGCTTTTATCCTCAGATACCTTTGCTAAATCAAGATACATTAGAGGGATCTTCTGGTGTTTGAGCATTTCCTGTACAGCAGTGTATATTTCCTCAATGTCATACTCCATCTCATTTTTTTTCATTAAAGAGCGTGGTTTTTCATCACGCCAAGCCTCGATATTTTTTTTAACAGACTCAATATCAGAGCCATTGACAAACAGTCCAAAAGGAACCGGGTTGGAGGAGTCATAGGGCCAGAAGTAGTTCAAATTTTCTTCTAGATAATAATATCCTTCTATATTGTAGGCATTCAACGCTTGTCTGACATGTATTGCCTCAAGGGTTTTCTGATTTTCACGCCGTTGATACCCCCATGGATGTGATCTTGTAATTACTCTAAATAAGTATTTTCGATTATCATTACGATAGTCGGGTTTTGCCAGATCAATGAAAATCACAATCTCTTTATTGGATGTGTTAAAGAAATCATTACCAGTTTTATCCGTATTAGGAGCAAATATATTTTGATATCCCAGACATATTGATGATGCCCTTTGTTGGCCATCCAGTATTTCAAACTCGTTTGAAGTATCTTTCGGTGCTGCTAAAACAAAAGACCCTACAGGATATCCTCTCAGCAAAGAATCCCAAAAATTTTCTATCTGGTGAGGTTTCCAAACAAATCCCCGCTGAACCGTGGGTAAAGAGAAAATTCCTTTCCTTGTGCATTCCACTAAACCATTCAATGTAATATTCTCGCCCAGTTCGTACATTCTATAACCTCGCTTTCAGCACCCAAATTAAATTCAATACCCGTGAATGGATAACATTTATCCTGTCTCAATTGATAGTTCACGACATTTTGATTTATTTATCGTGAAAATAGCATTCGATCGGAATGCTTCCCTCTGTTCGTAGTGTGCCCGTAAAGGCTTTTAAAAAAACGCCTTACGGCGAACTACGAACAGGGATAGCCCCTTAACAATAATTCAAAATGTTATGATGTAATAAACCAAAAAAATAATGCCACAGAAAAAATAATGCCACAGATTCAGATTCTTTTGAAAACCAATATCAATCCCTGTTGCTGTGTAATCCATCCGCCAATTCCAAAATCAACTCAGAAAACGCCAAACACTCACGCCACTCCCGCGGAATACCGTCAACGCCATAAAACGCACCAGCGATTTGCCCATAAATGGCGCCGGTCGTGTCTGCATCATCTCCCAGATTGACGGCAAGCAGACAGCCTTCTTCAAAGGTTGCAGATTTATGAAACGCCCACAGCGCGGCTTCCAGCGATTGCACGACATAGCCGCTTCCAACGATATCAGGAGGCTCTTTCCGCTTGAAGGAACCACAGGCAATCTCGTCAATTTCGGCACATAATGGCGCCCGGTCCCAGATTCCATCCACGGGTGTGTACCGGCTGGACAGCAATTCCGCTTTCGATGCACCCTGAACCGAACCGACAATCAATCCACCGAAGTACCGGCACGCATCCAGACAGGTGACTGCCCCGTGTGTCGTTTTTGAGCTTTCCGCACTCATACAGATGGCTTTTTCGGGATCGGATGCATAAAACAGGGGAACGGGAGCCAGCCGCATCAGGCTCCCATTGCCTGCCGAGTAAGCGTCCGTAGCGCCGGCAAACGGATCGCCTGTACGGGCGTATTGCCGCAATGCCTGCGAAACCGTATTTCCGATATCAAAGCATTGCCCATTGCTGCTGAGATAACCATCCTTCCACCATCGTGTATATCGCTCCATTTGATCGCGGGCGTTGAATGTTCCACATTTGACCAGACTTTCAGCGAGGCAGAGCGCCATCGATGTATCATCCGTCCATTGTCCTTTATCCAGGTCAAACGGGCCGCCTCCGACAATGTCTGTCAGCGGAGAAAAGCTACCCGGCGATTTGAACTCAACTGTCGTTCCCAGTGCGTCACCCGCAGCCAGTCCCATCAGGCAGCCCTGGTAGCGCATTTGTTCGGTTGTCATCAGGATTCCTCCCACTCCAGGATGTATTGTTCCTGTTCATTGCAGATAAAGCATCCCCTCTTGCTGGATATGGTGGTCAATGGCGTCAAGAATCGCAACCGTTATGACGGATGAACCGGGTATGGATACATCCCGTATTGGAAATCGCTGGTGGGATGCTGTTTCCAGCTCGCCCCCCTATTTCAGGCTCAACTGTCCCGGGGGGCAGACAAAAATCCCTTTTCCAATTTCGTAGGATTCGTCCACAGGGGCAATCACCCAGGCGGATTCAGGTTTCAGGGAATCGATCAATTCATGGAATCCGCGGGAAGGTTTGGGTGCTTTGGAAAGTTTGCATTCAAAAATCCGGTGCTGCCCGGCCCGCTCCAGGACCAGATCGATTTCAGCCCCGTTGGATGTCCGCAGAAAAGACGGCCGCCAGCGGCCATGCTGCGCGATGATATTTTCCAAGACAAAGCCTTCCCAGGATGCGCCTGCAACCGGATTGGCCAGGAGATAATCATAGGTTTCAATGTCAAGAAACGTGTGTAGGATGCCACTATCCCGCAGATAGAGTTTTGGAGATTTGATCAGCCGCTTTTTCAGGTTTGCTTCCATTGGCGGCAAAAGGCGAACCATATAGGTCTGCTCCAGAACGGAAAGATATTTTTTCAGTGTAGGAATAGAAAGATCGGCCGCGGCTGCCAATTTCTGATAGTTCACCGTTTGTCCGTGATAGTGGGCCAAGAGCAGCCATAACCGTTCCATCACCGGGATCGGGATATTCAGCCCCAGGCCGGGAATGTCCCGTTCCATGAATGTCCGGATAAAATTGAGGCGCCAGTGGAAACTGTCTGAATCATTTTCCGCGAGAAAGCTTTCGGGGAATCCCCCCCGGAGCCAGAGATTGGACCAGGATGAGACATGGGAAACTTCTTTCAGCAAAAAAGGGGTGAGATCGGTATATGCGATACGACCAGCAAGAGATTCTGTGGATTGGCGAATCAGGTCACGGGATGCAGACCCCAGAATTAAAAATCTGCCTGGCCTCCGATCTTTATCAATTTCCGAACGAAGAACGGAAAAAAACTCGGGCATGAGCTGAATCTCATCAAGACAGATCAGTTTGTCCCGGTAATGATCAAAAAAAAGCTCGGGTTCTGTGAGCTTATTTCGATCCACCCGATCCTGGAGATCCAGATAGACAAACGGGCTATCCCCAAGAAGCATTTTTGCGGTTGTGGACTTTCCGCATTGCCGAGGGCCAAGAATGGCCACAGCAGGCGAACGGCCCAGAGCCTGGCGCAGTTCCATTTCAATAGCCCTTTGAATATATCCATGCATATCGATAACCTTATTTAGTGATTTGCATGGATACTATTAAGGATGTATGGTAATTGTCAACCTTTATCATGGGTTGGCAGGGGAAAAGCCTAAAAGAACCCGATTCTGACATAGTCACCTTCATTTTTCGGGAACGGATCGCCCGGTGCCCAGCCTTCTGTTTTCAGATCCGAAATGACATGTTGTTTCGCCGCCTTTCCTGCTTCCTGTCCAAAGAGCCTGCAAACATCTGCAATTCCGGCTTCATGGTGGCGCACTTTTCGGTGCCTGAAGCCATATTTCTCGCTCCCGGCAAATTCATCCAGCCAGCGGTGGACCGCTTCATACGGTTTGCCGAAGAGGCGTATGGACTCCTGGCAATGATATTCAAGACTGGGCATACCGAATGCTCCTTATTTCAATCCATACACCTCAACGTATAACTGGCCATCTTCCGTCAATTGGGCAACATAGCTGATAGAAAGCGAATTGCCGTTTGCAGCAGTCAATGTTGCCCCACATTTGCATTTTTGGGTCTGATCATTTGTATCATCGGTTCTTATACCGGAGAGATTCGGTTTAAATTCACTGAATCTTTTATCTACCTGTTCGATAATCTTCCGGATTTTTTCATTCTGGTCTTTCAATTCGTTCCAGTCCTCATACTTCGGGCTGCCCTGAACCCTGGGATCTGTGCCCAGTTCAGTCCTGATATATTCGTTTAAAATGCTATTTTTAACTTCATCACCTGCGATTTCCAAAACCAGCGCCTGAACGTTGGAATCACTGCAGCCCGGAGCGCCTGATCCACGGATAAAGGTTATTCCCAAAACGATGAAAAACATGGCGACCGCAGCACCAATAACATATTTATTTTTCACAAGTTGTTTCAACCCACCAGTTTTATTATCCGATGAAATGGATGAGACCGCGGTTTCAATTGTATCGGAAACGACATTTTTTTCCATCAGCGTTGAAGTCTGATGTTTTGCTCTATCGAAGAAATCAGGTTTCAGTTTGATACCGCAATGGGGACAGGTTTTCGCTTCAGAGCTTACTGCTTTCCCACATTCAACACATGTAACCATAGCCATAATTTTCACCTTTCTTTTTTCTGCTGTTTGTTTTTGACCAAATGACAATGACCGGGATTTTTCAACAAGGCAATTTGTGTCTGGTGAAAAGGATATCCGATTATCCCGATGCATCACCACTTACAATCTGGCACAAAACCCGATTTCCCGATGGGTCCCCTCTTTTGCCCCGCACTCCCTGCACAGAAGATCATAAAATGTATCCGGCGCGGCCGGGCTCCCCCACAGCTCAAACTGTCTGACCGCTACGGCAAAATCGCCAGGAGTCAGGCCATTCAGGCCGCGCACCTGCTGTTCCCATGAGGTTGCAGCCGCTTCATCGCCGCCCAGTCGCACCAGTTCATGGCGAAACATGGCCCATGTCTGATCCGGGGTCATGGGGTCGAATCTCACCTTGAAGGCAAACCGTCTGAGGCTGGCCGGGTCCAGTTTCTCCATCAGGTTTGTCGTGCAGATAAAAATGCCGTCAAAGGCCTCCATCTGGGTCAAAAGCTCGTTCACCCGGGTCACTTCCCAACTGCGCACGGCATCCCGCCGGTCTGCCAGAAAACTGTCGGCTTCATCCAGAACCAGCACCGCGCTTTGCTGCCGCGCCTCGGCAAACATGTCTGCGATATTTTTTTCAGACTCCCCGACATATTTGTCCAAAATGTCCGATGCCCGCCGGATAATCA
>DFZE01000080.1 GCA_002382065.1 Desulfobacteraceae bacterium UBA4064 | reverse complement strand
TCTCTTTTCGAACTTCAGTTCGGTATGAATATCTGGTTGGATCCAATTATGCGTTTATCGCGTTCGGAACCCTGGGGCATGGGGCGGGCAAGCTGATCGAACTCTATGGCGCCCCCGATCAGAAAAATCGATATCTCAAAAAACTGTATTCCGGAATATGGGGCGCCTGCCGGAACCCGGGGCATTTCCCTGTTTATCGTTCCCAAAATATGGGTCAATGAAGATGGTTCGTTGGGGGGCCCTAACGATGTCGCCTGTACCGGTGTGGAACATAAATTGGGGCTTCATGACTGCCCCACATGCAGCCTGACCCTGGGCGGGAAAGGCCAGTGCCGGGGATTTTTACTGGGAAATGAAAATCAGGGCATGAAAATCATGTTTCACATGATGAACGAGGCGCGTCTGGATGTGGGGGCACAGGGCTTTTCCCATGCGTCCGCCGCCTATCTGTATGCGTTGGACTATGCCAGACAACGGCTTCAGGGAAAAGATATCTCCGGGGGCAAAGATGCTCAGGACCAGGCGCCCATCATCCGGCATCCCGATGTCCGTCGCATGCTGATCATGATGAAGGCCTATGTCGAAGGCATGAGAAGTTTTGTATACTATGTGGCCCGGTGTTTTGACCGAAAAGCCGTATCCGGCAATCCGGAAGAACAGGCCAGATGGTCTGCCATGACCGAACTGCTGACACCGGTCGTAAAAGCCTATTGCAGTGAACGGGGATTTGATGTCTGCACCCAGGCCGTGCAGGTTTTTGGCGGGTATGGATACACGCAGGAATATCCGGTCGAACAGCTTTTGCGCGACTGCAAAATCACATCCATTTATGAAGGCGCCAACGGTATTCAGGCACTGGATCTGGTGGGCAGAAAATTGAGCCTGAAAAACGGGGCGGTTTTTAACGACCTGATTCAGGAAATGCGGTCAACCATCCAGTTGGCCCGGTCCCGAAAGGGATTGGAGTCCCTTTCGGCGGAATTTGAAACAGCCATGAATGGGCTGGTTGAAATTGCAGGTATTCTGGTCCAGAAACTGGGGCTGAAAGATGTGCTGGTCGCTTTAGCCTTTTCACATCCGTTCATGGAAATCATGGGCGATGTGATCATGGCCTGGATGCTTCTCTGGCGCGGCTCCGCTACTCAGCCCAAACTCGAGAGCATCGCAGGAGGACCAGATCTGCATCAAATTTCATCAGCCGTTCAGACCGACCGGAATGCCGCTTTTTATGATGGCCAGGTTAAAACGGCTGAATGGTTTATTCAAACAATTCTTCCGGTGACCATGGGCAAGATTCAGTCGGTAAAAGCGGGTTGCGATGCGGCCGTTACCATCGATGAAAAACCCTTTGGCGGTTTGTAAAAATGGAAACAATATCATTTTCAAGTCAAAGGAAATCCGATTGAAAACAGTCAGCCTCAGAAAACAGATAACGTATATTTTTTTGTTGATATGCCTGTTACCCATTGTCATCGGATCATGCTGGATTGGTTTTCGTTTCAATAAAAATCTGCAGAAGGAAGCCATCGATGAAATCCTATCAAAAGAGCAATCCGCCCTGCTGATTTATAAGGAAAATGAAAATTTTATGAAGAATCTGGCATTGTCTTATGCCAGACAAAAAACCGTGTCATTTTTGATCCCCTATAATCTGGGACCCAAAATTGGTCAGGAGCTGAACAGACTGGCCAAAATGGATCATCTGGATCAGGTGATTGTTATCAATGACCGCAATCAAGTCATCGCCAGATCCAATTTTCCCGATATGGTCAACGATACATTGACTTATCGCGCTTATTTTGATTTGGCCAGGACCAACCAGGCTTATGGATTTACTGAAAAATTAAGTCCCGAACAACTGTCACCTGAAGGAGATTTCGATGCCACCGGTTATCCAAAACGTAAACATATCATTTCCCTGACCGGTGTCGCACCGGTCAAAGAGACTGAATCGAATAACATTATTGGTGTGGTCATCATCAGACGGTTTATCCGGGAAACCAGTTCCGATCTGATACAGCACATTTCCAGATCACTTGAAGTCCATGCCAGCATGTATCTTGGCAGTTATTTGATATCCTCTTCCATTTCGCCGGATCGATCAACGTCAGTTTTTTCGCCGGATCCACAATTTTTAAAGAACGTACTTGAAACGAATCAACCGGATTACCAATTCCAATTTGCCCGGGGTGGACATATCGCTGCTTTTTCACCCGTACTGGATTATCAGAATCAGGCTGTGGCTGTTTTGACGCTTCATTCTGATGTGCGCCGGTATATTGAAGCCTGGGATATGCTTGTGGCCGGACTGAGCGGCGTTCTGTTGATCGGTATCGGCATGGTCTGGCTGCTGTTCCGGTTTATGGACAAACGAATATTTCAACCGCTGCGGAAGCTGAAACATCTGGCGGCTCAAATTGCTGCTGGAAACAAATCAGATGCCTTGACGGTCATATCCAATGATGAAATTGGTGAACTGACATCCGCTTTCAATCATATGGCCATTCAACTTCAGTTGACCCATCAGTCTGTGGAAGCTGAAATCAAACAAAGGCTGAAATCCGAGACGGAACTGAAACAGGCATATGATGAACTGGAATTGCGCGTTCTGGAACGGACCCGGGATTTGACAGAAGCCAATATTTCCTTGCAACAGGAAGTACAGGACAGAAAACGGGCAGAAGCATTTGTACAGGCGTCATTAAGCGAAAAAGACATGTTGCTGAAAGAAATTCACCATCGCGTAAAAAACAATCTTCAGATTATTTCCAGTCTGCTGGACATGAGCCAGACCCGCACCCCAATTCCGCTGGTGGCCGATGCATTGGCCGGTGCCCGCTCCAAAATTCATACGATGTCCCTGATTCACACACAGTTGTATCAGAGCAACCGTTTTGACAAGATCGAGATGGAATCCCATATTCACAGTCTGGGCATGTCCCTTTCCCAAATGTATGGCCTGCACCGGTGTGTCAGTATTCAGATCGATGCCAAGGGTCTGGAATTGCCAATTCCCCAGGCCATTCCCTGCGCACTGGTCCTGAATGAGCTGATATCCAATTCGTTGAAACATGCGTTTAAAAATATGGATGGCGGCAATATCTCGATTCATATGAAAAAAAATTCGGACAGCATTTATCTGGAAGTCAGTGATGATGGCATCGGCTTTCCGGATGACATTTCTGCCATGACGGCAACCAGTCTGGGAATCAAACTGATCCGCAATCTCGTTCTGAGGCAACTCAAGGGTAAACTGACAATCAACCGTAACAATGGTACTGAGGTTAAAATCATTTTTCCGGTTGGTATTGTGTAGGAGAAAGACTGAAGACTGAAGGATGAAGGATGAATGGTGTCAATCATTTACTGAAATATCAAGCATAAAGGAATAGCGCCATGAAAGATATCAGCGAACTGCAGTTTCCGGAAACCGTTCGTTATGCCGCCGATCATGAATGGGCACGGCCGGATGGTGATTCGGTAGTCATTGGCATTACGGACTATGCTCAGGATCAACTGGGTGACATCGTGTATGTGGAACTGCCCAAAATTGGCGAAACGTTGGCGCCGGGCGAGGTGTTTGGCACAGTGGAATCGGTCAAGGCCGTTTCCGAGCTGTTCATGCCTATTGGCGGAGAGGTGATCGCCATCAATTCCGCACTGATGGATTCGCCGGATCAGGTCAATGCCGATCCCTACCATGACGGATGGATGATTCGCATCGTCCCGGCCCAAATTTCCGACATGGATTTGTTAATGGACCAGGCCGCCTATATCACCATGCTGAAAGGATGACAGGCCATGCGGTATTTCCCCCACACACCGGAAGAAATCGACCAGATGCTTCAGGTGATCGGGCTGACCCGCCTGGAGGACCTGTTTGCCGGTATTCCGACAACATGTCAAAAAACCCGGGCCATGAACCTGACCGCCGCCTGGAGTGAATGGGAACTGAATGACCTTATGGATGCGGTCTCCGACAGCATGGCTGTCCCGCCAGCCTATACCGCGTTTCTGGGTGCCGGCCGGTATCACCACCATATCCCTGCTGTGGTCACAGCCCTGAAAGGCCGAACCGAATTTCTGACCTCCTATACCCCCTATCAGCCGGAAATCAGCCAGGGCACCCTTCAGGCCATCTATGAATATCAGACACTTGTTTCCCGGCTTGTCGGGGTGGATGTCGTGACCGCATCCCATTATGACGGGGCTACCGCCATGGCCGAAGCGGCCCTGATGTCAGTCCGGATTACCCAACGCACCCGGATTGCGGCATCCGCCCTGATTCACCCGTTTTATCTTCAGGTTTTAAAAACCTATCTGAAACCCACCGGATATCAATTGATTGAAATTCCCCGGGATGCAAGCGGCCGGACCGATCCGGCAGGCCTGTCGGATGTTTCCGGTCTGGCCGCAGTCATTGTCCAGTCTCCCAATTTTCTGGGCTGTATTGAACCGGTATCGGCTTTTTCAGATGTCATTCATCACGCCGGCGGTCTCTGCATTTCCGGATTCACCGAGGCCTTGTCCTGTGGTCTGTTAAAAAGCCCGGGCAGTCAGGGCGCGGATATCGTTTTTGGAGAAGGGCAAAGCTTTGGGCTTCCCTGTGCTTTTGGCGGTCCCGGGCTGGGTATGTTGGGGACCTCAAAAGCATATATGCGAAATCTTCCGGGCAGGCTGGTCGGTAAAACCCATGATCTGGATGGAAACTCCGGATTTGTTCTGACCCTGGCCACACGGGAGCAGCACATCCGTCGGGAAAAGGCCACGTCCAACATCTGCTCCAACAACAGCCACTGCGCGCTGACGGCAGCCATCTACATGGCCGCACTGGGTGGAACCGGCATTCGAAAACTGGCGGAAATCAACCACAGCAAGGCCGCATATCTGAAATCGGCACTGAAACAGGCCGGAATGACGCTACCGTTTGATGCGCCTTTTTTCAATGAATTTGTCGTCCGGTTTCCAGATGGATTTGACCGGGTATATGATCGCCTGATCGATCAGCGGATCATCGCGGGCCTGGCCCTCGAGCCGTTTTATCCGGAACTGAAATCCCATTATCTCTTGACAGTGACCGAAACCATGAATCGGAAATCCATGGACGCATTGGTCCGGGAGGTGAGCGCATGAGTGACAAACTGGGCACAACCGGCCTGATTCTGAATGAGCCCCTGGTGTGGGAACGGGGAAAACCGGGTCGAACCGGATTTTCCATGCCATCTGAGGATGTTCCCTTCAGCCCGCTTGCCGAAGAACTGGTCCGGAATGATCTGGACTGGCCGGATCTGAGCGAGGTGGATGTGGTGCGCCACTATACCCGGCTTTCCACCTGGAATGTCAGTGTGGATGCCGGCATGTATCCCCTGGGCTCCTGCACCATGAAATACAATCCCAAAACCAATGAACGCCAGGCAGGTCTGGTCGGACTGTCAGACGCCCATCCCCTGCTACCAGCCCCGTTGTGTCAGGGCGCATTGAAACTGATGGCAAATCTGGAAGCGGATCTGGCGGAAATCACAGGCATGAATGCGGTCTCGTTGCAGCCTGCTGCCGGCGCCCATGGCGAGCTGGCCGGCATGCTGATCATTCATGCCTGCCTGGAACACCGGGGAGAGAGGCGATCCAAAATCATCATTCCGGACACGGCCCATGGCACCAATCCGGCCAGCGCCGCATTGTGCGGATATCGACCGGTTCCGGTCAAATCCGGCCCCAACGGCATTCTGTCACCCGATGCGGTAAAGGCGGTCATGGACCGGGATACGGCCGGAATCATGATCACCAATCCCAACACCCTGGGCCTGTTTGAGGAAAACATCCGGGAAATCAGCGAGATCGTTCATTTTATGGGCGGGTTGGTGTATGCGGACGGGGCCAATTTCAATGCGGTCATGGGGGTTGTCAACATGGGATGCGCCGGTGTGGATGTCATGCATCTCAACCTGCACAAAACCTTTTCCACCCCCCATGGCGGCGGTGGCCCGGGGTCCGGTCCGGTATGTGTTCAAAAACATCTGGAACCGTTTTTGCCCGTTCCCCGGATCGTCATGCAGAATGGCGCATACGGACTTTCCAGGGATTTTCCACTGTCCATCGGCAGGCTGGTCACATTTTACGGGCATTTCAGTGTCATGGTCCGGGCCTTCAGCTACATCCGGTCCCTGGGGCCCGAAGGTCTTGCCCGGGCCAGTCAACTGGCGGTTTTGAATGCCAATTATATCCGGGAACGGCTGAAGGCCTTTTATCATCTGGCCTATGACCGCCCCTGCATGCATGAATGCGTGTTTTCCGACAAAAAACAGCAGGCCCATAAAATTTCAACACTGGATATCGCCAAGCGCCTGATGGATTACGGCTATCATCCGCCCACGATATATTTCCCCCTGGTGGTTCCCGGCGCATTGATGATCGAACCCACGGAAACCGAGTCACGGGATGAGATCGATCAGTTTGT
Organism: Desulfobacteraceae bacterium UBA4064; assembly: GCA_002382065.1. Classification (GTDB taxonomy): domain Bacteria; phylum Desulfobacterota; class Desulfobacteria; order Desulfobacterales; family Desulfatirhabdiaceae; genus UBA4064. The sequence goes on along the minus strand of DFZE01000080.1, from coordinate 6,298 downwards.
GGATGCCCTGATCGCCATTGCCAAAGAGGCGGAGGAGAATCCGGATCTGCTTCATGATGCCCCCAAAACACCCAAAATGAGACGTCTGAATGAGGTGGAAGCAGCCCGAAAACCCTGTCTGGCCGGATGATGACCTGTCTGGCTCGAACAGGATCGATCTGCGCGGTTTGCCGGACTGAAAGCCATATCCGCCAGTGTATATCGGGATTTGTGAGAGAAGAATTGAATTCTCCAGTCATCCTGAAAGTGATGTCCGATGCTGAAACCCAATCTCCCGTCATTTGACGACAGGGAAGGCAAAACTGTTCCGGCAGGCCTTCCCAAAATCATCGATGCCCATGTTCATATCTTTCCCCACGGCCTTTTTTCCGCCATCTGGAAATGGTTTGATGCACATGCCTGGCGCATCAGATACCGGCTCAGCACATCACAACTGTTTGATTTTCTGTTATCCCGGGGGATTCACCATATCATTGCGCTTCAGTATGCCCATAAACCGGGAATAGCCGGCAAATTGAATCATTACATGGCACAAAAATGCCGGGAATATCCCGATCAAATTACCGGTATAGCCACTGTTTTTCCGGGTGAAACAAATGCTGCCGCCATTCTTCAGGAAGCATTTGATCTGGGCCTTGGGGGTATGAAACTTCATGCGCATGTACAGTGTTTTGACATGAACGCAGATTGCATGAATATGCTGTACGAATTGTGCCAATCCAATGACAAACCCATTATAATGCATGTCGGCAGGGAGCCCAAGAGTACGGCGTATCACTGTGATCCATATCAAATCTGCAGCGCGGAAAAATTGGAGCGGGTTTTGCGGGACTTTCCAAAATTGAGAATCTGTGTGCCGCATTTCGGGTTTGACGAGATATCGGCTTACCAGAAACTGATTGAGAAATATGACACCCTCTGGCTGGATACGACCATGATTCTGTCAGGATATTTTCCGATAGAAAATCCTGTCGACCTGGAGAGCTTCAGAATGGACCGGATCATGTACGGGAGTGATTTTCCCAACATTCCGTATGCCTGGGACCGGGAACTCCAATGGTTGAGTAATTCGGGGCTGTCACACGAAAAACTGGCGTGGATTCTGGAAAAGAGTGCTACCGATTTTTTTCAGATTGGGATCAATGACAAGTTGATGATTTACCCTGAAAATACTTTTTAACTACGAAATACCCGAAACACGCAAAAAATGATCTTCAGCCGTCCAACGGTTGCTCTCTGCGTGAATGCGGCCCCCTTCAGTCTTTTTCTGAAAAGAATCTCCGAAAAGCGTCTTTGAAAAAGGATCTCATCCCATTGACAGAACCTGTTTTCAAATGAACATGTGAAATCACAAAATCGACCAGTTCCGGGCACTGGAACCATCCCGCCCACATGTCATGTCCCCGCCCCCGGACCACCCGAAGCGTCATATCCCCGCCATATCGCCGGTAGCGCACAGCCAGTTCCTGGGAATTGGGCTCCAGCGGGACCACAAGGTCCTGATCTCCGGCCATGTGAAAGATGGGGATGCCCGCGTCTGCCAGACAGCTTAAACGATCGATCGGATTGTGATGGGATAGGGTAACGCCAAACTGCTCCGGGGCCATCTCATAGGCTTCACAGGCCATTTCGAGCCCGGGAAAACTGAGAAGATTGCAGACCGGATAAATTCCGGCAATGCAGGAGACTGATGTGGGATGATCCGCCGCCCAGTTGTAATGCATCAATCCGCCTCTGCTTCTGGCCAGCAGGGCCGGCTTTGCGGAGAATTTTCGGATGTGAACCAGTTCACGGTACAAAGCAGAAAAACCAGACCGTCCCCCGGGGCTGCCATAGGATTCTCCCACATCGATACCGGCCACGGCAATGCCGGCTGCCAGAAATTGGCGCAACATCCATTCTTCTTCAGGCCCCGGCAAACCGGGCAGGGTGGGCGCATACCAGACCCACGGCATAGAATTGGCTATTTTTCGCTCATCAGGCAGCATGAGAAAAGCGGTATGGCCGTCTATCAGGAAAATATCACTGGCAATGGGGTATGGCTTCCTGAAAAGATTCATTTCATTCATTTTTTGACTTGACAGTCCATATACATCCTCTTGCTTATTCCTTTCGGCATGAAAGATCGTGGCGCTGTAGGGGCGTGCTCAATTCCTTTCGGCATCAAAGATCGTGGCGCACAAAACGATGAAAATTTTATTCGACGGAAATATGTGCTCAACGCCTTTCGGCATCANNCCTTTCGGCATCAAAGATCGTGGCGCCCCCATTCCTGCAAAGTGCCTTTCACACTACACGGTTGGGCATTACTTACAAGTATCGCTACGGAATAAACGAAAATGGCCGACTTTTTAACTTTCAATCCGGCTACAACATTTCAAACAGTTTGAAAAAATACCAAATTGTTTTCTTCAAGCGCCCAAATGCAGTCAGTTGGATTACAACCTGCTAAATTAAATCAATTTATTGCAGATATCGCCCTTTGCTGCAAATCAACCCATGCAGATGCTTGACTAAAAAATTTCAAATTTCTCCGGTGGTTTTTTCCAGTTGACTTCTGTTCTGCTGTCCACGATTCTTTGCGCACAAGAAGGGCAAAGGCGAGCGATCATCAGATCATCTTCTTCTTTCAGGATTTTACTCAATTCCCAACGAAGGTTTTCCAATCCGGTCTTGTTTGTTCGAACGCGAAAAATGGAGTATTGAAGATGCTCACCTCTTCCCTTTAACAGTTTGAATGCCAGGCGCCATCTTTTCGGATCACGAATATCGTAGCACACCAAATGCCAATGACTATAATCGCTCATGTCATCGCAGCCTCAGTTTTGCAAAACAACCCGGCTGGCCGGTCCATTCTTTTTCAAGCAGTTTTGCCTCCAGTTCGATGGATCTGGCATAACTCAAAGAATAGGATAGCACCGGATGTTTCCATTTTTCATTTTTTCGGTTTTCATAAATCTGGATCGCTTTTCTGCGCCCTGCGACGTTCAGCCAAACCTGCTGGGCAGTGATCTCAAAATCATTCCTGGTCCATTGCCCCCGATTGACTGAACCGATCATTGGAATATCCCATAGAATCACCCGAAAAAGCTCCATCAGATCCAGTGCAAGTGGGTAAGCTGCGGAACGGGGAGTATGTAAAAATCCCAGACAGGGGTCCAGACCGGTGGCCATCAGGGATGCGATACAATCCAGGAGAGCATAACCGAACGAAAGCAATGCATTGAATGGATCCTTGGGGGGCCTTCTGTTTCTTCCGGCAAAATGCATCAGATCCCCCTTTTGGGCGGAAATGATGATTGGCAGCATACTGAAATACAATTTACCGGCCATGCCTTCATGCCCCCGGATTTTATCAAGCATTTCCGACAGGCTGCTATCCGATTGTCCATTGATGGTCCGTTCCGGCATAGCAGGTGTAATTTGATTCAATGTTTGCAGTTCGATTCGTATGGCAGCGAGACATTTATCGGTTTCTTCGGATCGCTGATCCTTTCCTTCGGATCTTGTGGCCCGCAGCAGATATCGAAGCTGATTTTCAATTTTGGTCTGAACCAGTTTCAACGCCAGATTGACCCGAAATATAGAATCCTGGAATGCCTGAAACTGGCGGTTTCGTCTTTGGACTGGCCCGGCTCCGGAAGATAACCCGCCAACATAATTACCACCATAAGAAAGCCAGTGCAGACCGATATCGTGAGCCGCACAAAAATGAATCATCTGGGTGGAAACCTGAACGTTTCCGTGTAAGACCAAAGATGAAATTGCCAAACCCGGCAACGCTTTTTTGGCGCCATCCGGTAAATACACAACAATCTGATCGCCATCTTTTCGAACAGAGGCGCCCTGCTCGACAATGTGGATGATCCTGCGATCGTCATCCGGTGGGAAAAGTCGTTTCGCATCATTTTTTTCACCCCGGACAAACCGCTCCTCCTCTGGCAGACAGACCGGTGCCAGGGAGCATGTCCGGCAATGCCCTTCGGGAACGGCAACCGGAGGCCGTTCAAGACTTTCCCGCAATCTTCTGGCCCGCTCGACGGCAGCAAGGACTTCTGTCCGGATATCATTCATCACGATGGGAATTTTGATGGTCTGGTTATCGGCATGGTAACGAATTCGGGACTCATCGATGTTTTCACCGGTATGTTCCGCAAGCAGAAGGGTGTACGCCAACACCTGAAGCCGATCCGCAGGCCAGGCGCCCACCCCTTTTCGGGATTTGCCTTTCTTGTGTTCATATACGATCAACTGTCCGGAATGACGTCGGACACAATCCATTTTTCCGCGGATACCCAGGCTTTCGCTGGCCAGTTCCATTGTATAGATATCCGGCCCTTTGTCCAATGTCTCATGAAGTCTGCGGCCAGCGTACACATTGGCATCGGCTCGCCGGATTTCCTCCACCTCTTCCAGATAAAACAAACGTTCGCAATAGGCCAGTGCGTGCAGGGCCATTACCCGGATCAGAGGCTCATCCGTCGTTTTTTCCGCCAGATGATGGGAGGGAAACGCATCCTCGGTTTCAGCCGGATTGGGGGTGTTATCCGTCGATAAATTTTTTGATGTCATAGATGAATTCCCTGAAGTCGGGTATTCCCGATCTGAGATTGCTCAGAAAAATGGTATCATCGATCCGCCAGTATTGATGCACCAGTATGTTTCGAAAACGGATGAAGGGTTGTAGCCGTCCAAGCAAGTCATCGGAGAGAATTTTGAATTGTTTTGCCTTGATAAAAACCTCTGTGTACCCGCTGACCGCCGTGTGATATTTTTGGGCAAGAATGTGCTGAAGTGTATTGGCAATGGCTTCCGAGATGACGATCAGGGAGTATTTGCAGCTTTTTATCCAGTGTGGGGATGACAGCAGCAATTCGTCGGAATTTTTCAAAACATCCAGAATGGCGGCTGTTTCCGTGGCAATTTCCTGAAGAAAGGTTTCAAGGCGTTCCTTGTCCATTGCAGCATATCTCCTCGATTAATTCCCGGTTCAGCCTTCCGGCTCTTTGAATGATGGTCTCGTTTTCCAAAAAATACCGGGACAGGTCTTCAATTTTATCCCCAAGCAAATTCGGGCATTCGTTCTTGATCAGAATGCCTTCACTGACGGCATGATACAAGACACGCGGGTCGGCCATTTCGAGATCAAAAACCAGAATATCCAGACTGTCCGTAGGCAGTCCGGTTGCATCACTGATTTTTTCCAGCGCTTTCCATACCGTTTTGTCGGCATCCTGGTTGGGATATGTCAGAATCAGGATGTCCAGATCGTTGACAACGGGTTCATGTCGGGCTGCGGAACCGAAAATGTGGCAGGCGGCGATTTCCGGAATGGATGTTACGACGGATTTTATGATGATTTCCAGGTTCGATTTCACATATCCTCTATGGCATGGATATCCACGCGGAATCAGGTGGCTGGTCGTGCTTTTCAACCGATGGCGCAAACAAAAAGGAACGTGTCCGGGAAAGGTCTGCACGATCGATCGAGGTTGTCAATCGGGTAGTGAACTCCCGAATGCCGTCCGTTTCATTATCAATTTTTTCAAACCACCATACCGGTTCCATCTTCAAAATCGGTTCAAACCGGTCTAACAGATAATTGTTGTCTCCCAAAAAAGGCAGTCCATAACTCCGCTGGGTTTTTCCGGTCAAACCATCCATGACTTTTTTTTCCACTTCGGGGTTGCCATTGATGACAACATAGGCATTGATGCCGGAGAGAATCTCCCGTTTAACTGGAATGACATTATATTTGTTGCCTTTTGTATGAATCGCATGTTCCTGCCCAGTATTCCCAATGGGGTAATTGTGCAGTTGTTGCATCAACACGTGACGGCCCGGCATAGTTCCAGTTCCCAAGGCGATTTTAAAGGCCGGTAGATTTGTCCCGATCAGGGTCATCACGGATTGGCCATCATCATGACGCATGTCGATTCCGGCAATATTCAGTAAAAGGCCATAAGCGGCAGAGGGAGTGATGAATCCGGCTGTTGGCCGGAAGCTGCCGCTCACAAAAGGCCGGAATGCTGCAAACTTGGCCTGAAGATAGTAACATTGCATGGATGAGTTCCCCCCTTATTCGGGAAAGGCTTTTTGGGCTACCGTAGCCAGCAATCGCTGTGAATTTCTATCCAGTGTCACTCCTTTCGCCTCCAGTTTCTTAATCAGACTGTCAGTCATATCTTTTACCATTTTTCCTCCCACATAAAACTCATTGCCGGGGTAGTCGTCTTTCAAGATGCCTTCCATTACCTCCGGAAAAAGATGGCTGCCATTTTGAACCTGAAAGCCATAG
>DFZE01000293.1 GCA_002382065.1 Desulfobacteraceae bacterium UBA4064 | reverse complement strand
TTGCATGAGCCAGTACCGCCTCAACGAAATCGCCGTCTCCCAGAATCCGTTTTCAGAACCGGGAGAAAATTCAATCGACCCAGATTTAACCGATTGAAGGGGTTTGATAATTGTGTTGTCCGAAGAAAAAAAATATGGGATATCAGGATTAAATCAATATTGCGATGGGAACGGAGGAAACGCTGCTGCCGGTCTGCTCAACCATCTCTTTTTTTGACAAGAATGTAATTCCAAGTTGCTGCCAAACGATGATGTCCTGGCTGGTATGACGGCTCTCACAGGTGAACCATGATAAGGATCAGAACGAACCACACAATAAAAGATCAAGGAAACTATGAGAATAAATTACATTTCAGCGAACAATTTCAAGTCGCTGGTTGATTTCAAAATTGAGTTTTCACAGTTCAACTGCCTGATCGGGTTGAACGGATCTGGCAAGTCAACCGTTCTCCAATTCATCGATTTCATCTCCCAGCTTGTCAGAGGTGATATGAATGGCTGGCTGAATGAGAGGAAATGGAAACCATCAGATCTCAAGTCGAAACTGACAAAGAAGACGAACATCGAATTGTGCGTGTCTTTTGCAGATAATGACGGTCAAGAAACTGGACGTTGGGAAGCAAACTATAGCCCATCGAAGAATCTTTGTACACAAGAGCGAATCGAACTGTCTGGTTCCATTATAGACGTCTCCAGGGGGAAAATCAGCATTTCGGGTTCGAAGAATGAGAAGATCAACGATATCTCATTCGATTATGAGGGCTCAATCCTATCGGCGTATAAGGAAGAACTGCTGCCACAACCAATCCTTGAGAGCAAGAAGCTCATGAAGGCGGTCAAATCTCTTGAACTGCTTTCACCCGAATACCTGCGTCAGAAAACCAGAGAGTCTTCTGGATCGCTGGGCTTGGGAGGGCAGAAGCTCGCCTCTTTTTTATATGAACTTGGTGAACCAGGACGCCGGGAATTGCAGAAAAAATTGAAGGACGCTTACCCGCAGTTAAAAAACCTGCGTATCAAATCGCTACGGTCAGGCTGGAAACAGTTAGATATCTCGGAGGGATATGATGGAAAGGATATCTTTACAGGTCCTTTTTTTCCACAAATGACCACGGAAGCTCGCCATGTAAACGACGGGATGCTGCGTCTGATTGCCATTCTGGCCGAGCTTCAATCTGACCATCGTTTCCTGCTGTTCGACGAAATTGAGAATGGCATCAATCCTGAACTCGTTGAGTTCGTAATCGAAGCGTTGACCTTGACCGACAAACAAGTGCTTGTCACGACACACAGTCCAATGATCTTGAACTATCTCAACGACGAAGTTGCGAAGTCTGGAGTCATTTTCCTGTACAAGACACCGGAGGGTTTAACGAAAGCGATTCGATTCTTCTCAATTCCATCCATTGCAGAGAAGTTGACAGTGATGGGACCAGGGGAAGTTTTTGTCGATACAAACCTGACAGACCTGGCCAAGGAAATTCAGAGCCTCAATATGGAGGCGCAGTGATATGTATTTTCTTCTCAGCGGGGAAGGGCCAACAGACATGGGCTTTTGTGCAGACAGTATGACTTCGTGTGAAGGAAATCGCCACCAAAAGGGTCCGATGGCAATCATCGTTTCACAAATCGTCGAGCAGCGATTAAAATTTTCGTTTATTGACACCCGGTACTACGGCTACATTTCGAAAAGTGAGCTCGTACAAAGAGCGTCTATTTTCAAGCAACAGAAGAAATCACCCAAACTTCCTGGCAAGAAGAGCCAAAAGGAAACAGGTTATTTCTATCGCAATGCGCGAGCACTGGCGTTGTGTGCGAAAGACAAAGAGGCTGAACTCAATGAAAACGTCATCGCCGTTCTTTTTCGGGACTCGGATGGAACGGCTTCTGCCGATCGGGGTATCTGGCAAAACAAATGGAATTCAATAGTCCAGGGATTTCGAGATGAGAGGTTCGATCGGGGTGTTCCGATGATTCCCAAGCCGAAGTCCGAAGCCTGGGTCATTTGTTGCGTCAAGAAGAATCCGTATCAGGGCTGCAAATCTTTGGAAGAACGCTCGGGCAATGACAAATCACCGAACTCGCTCAAGGGCGAATTGGCTGGATTTCTTGGCGGCCCGCCTTCCAGAGAGTCCCTATGCAAAATGGTTGAGGAAAGAACCATCGACTTCGACAGAATCGACATGGAAAGCTTTATATCGTTCAAAAAGGCTCTGATCAATCTACTATGATGAGCGCAACAAAAGCGGATGAAGCCCATCCTTACACGCTTTCGGTTTTTCCTGCGCTGTTGCTGAAGTATTTCAATGCGATGGACGACTGGCACTGGCGTCTCTTCTTTTCCCGCTGTTGCTCCAGTTCCCGGCTGCTACGGACGTCCTCACAGAATATAACTTTCAAATTTTTCTATACAGATTTCATCAATCTTCATTTTTGCCGAACGGCTGTATTTGCTCCAAATCCTGCTCAAGTTCCTTAAGGCTGGCTTCGTACTGAATTTGATTTTGCGTCTCCTGGTAGCGCTTGTACGCCATTGCCGATTTTTCCAGCGCCATCTGGTGGCTGATCTTTCCGGCATGGGTCAACAACTCACGGCCATTGAGCTGAATAATGGCGTCAAGCCGGGTGATCCAGTCTTTCATATACATGGGAATACGCTGTTGCGCCATGGCTTAGGCAAAGGCAAGGTATTGTTCCACCAAAAGCCCCAGCAGCTTGATCTCCCCTTCATTGAGATAGTTTTTGGCAATACTCACATCACCCTTGCACACGGCAGCGCCCTTTTTGTCAAAGGACTGCATCCCCATCAGCGGCAGAGCGGCATCTGCCCGACGATAGACCAATTCCGCTGCAGTCTGTCGGCTGATGGCCCACAACAACTTGTTCTGAACCATTTTGAAAAACTCAATGGTTTTTTCATCTTTGGGATCGTAGTCGATGCTGGTGGTGTAGATATCCTTGATTTTCTGGTAAAAGAAACGTTCGGAGAGCCGGATTCCCCGGATGCGTTCCTGCAGCTCCATAAAATAGTTCATGGAACTGCCACTCTTGAATCTCTCATCGTTCAGGGCAAAGCCCTTGACAATGTACTCCTTCAGCCGTTGGGTAGCCCAGATGCGAAACTGCGTGCCTTGCAATGATTTTACCCGATAGCCGACGGATATAATCACATCCAGATTGTAATACCGAACATCATAGTTTTTGCCGTCTGCCGCAGTTGTTCGGAAATTCCGAACAACTGAATCTTCATTGAGTTCGCCTTCCTCAAAAATATGTCGGATATGCTCGCTGATCATCGCTTTTGATTTTTGAAAAAGTTCACACAGATGCGCCTGCGTCAACCAAACGCTTTCCTCCTCCAGGCGGACATCAATTTTGATATTTCCATCTGACGCCTGATAAATCAGTATATCGGAATGATTCATTTCAAACTTCCCTCCAAATACCCCAACCCTTTCACTCGATTATCAAGTTTTNNAAACTTGAACATCGAGTTTCAGAAACCCATTCAACTCCTCAAGCGTCTTTTCCTGCTGTTGCTCCAGTTCCCGGCTGCTGACCGAATATTTATTCCAGAGATTTCCACACCCTGAATCAGTGCCCGCTTTTCCGTGTTGAGATACCGCTCCAGTTCGCAGCCGGCGATGTCGTACAGTTTTTTAGTATGAGGTGTTTGGCTTCTTCGTCGGCAAGCTTGCCGCCAATTTCACCGATAAGAGCGTCTGTTTTTGCAATTCACATCTTCAACACCGCTTTGTCTTTTTGCAGTGCGACGATCTTTTATTGTCCGTTTTGTTGTCCGCATCCAACCCGACAATCTCTTTATCCACATGGCGAATCAATTCCTGGTTTTCAGCGGTAAATCCTTCGCCGCCAAGCCACTTTAATTGAAGTTTCAATTCGTGTACTGAATTATCAATGGATGTCCCTGAATCCGCCCCAGCCATGATTCGTTCGATTCTTTGCACCTAAAACCTGCAATGCTGTTTTGATATGATAATGATATCAAATTGTTATTGCATTTCATTGCCAGACCTGCTTTTGATTATACTCAATTATATCAAATAGATAAAAAACGATTGCAGGTTTTAGGTTGCATATGGCAGACCCGCCAGACTTAACCGATTCCAATCTCCCGATGCAGGCTGGAAGCAAGTTCCAAACAGACGGTGACCGCGGCAACGGCTACCCCGACATCAATTTTGGCACCTTCAAGATGTTGGCCAAAATCACCAAAGCCCTGGGCTGCACTGGCCAGCGCCCAGGTGTTTTTGGAAATTCGCCTGGCCTTCGGCACGCTGTTTTGGGTTCCGGTCATAAGCTGGAGCAGGCGGATCTGATGCCCCCGTTTGGATGGAAACTGATTGTTCCAATGGTTTTCCGCACCTTTTTCACCGTTGTATTGCCACTCGGTAAACCAGTCAGCAGGAAATATCCTTCCCGGTCCCAGTTCGGCATCCCAGATCAGGTCAAGCGATCGGTCCACGATTCCCCGCATGCTGGAAAGGCATACATCCGGATGATCCGGAATATCCTCGATGCTTCGTTGGAGAAATCGGCGCAGGGTGGCATCCAGTGTGTCCAACTGGGCCAGTCGATGTTCAAGCAGGCTCCGGATATTGCTTCGATAGGCATCTTGGGAACCAAACAAACGGACCATGCTGCCGGAATCCCCGGAAATATTTTTCACATAATGTGCAAGAAGACGTGATCCGGTTACCACCCGATTTCCGGAAACCCTGATAAAACCCTTTTCTTCCAGCATAGCCCGTTCGGATCGACCAATATCGGTACTGCTGATTTCACCGCAATTCATCAGATGTCGATAACAGTCTTTTGCAGTCCCGGGGCAGTCATTCCACAAATCACAGAGCATGCTGGTGATGCCATCCAGCACATCTTTCGCTGCCGCATTCACGGCATGGTTGTCAATTTCGCCACCGGCTCCAATCTCCATAATCCGGTTGAGCAATTTCAGATAAACAGGCGGATATCCTGCCGACCAGTTTTCCAGCTCGGTTTCAGCGCCGCTTTTCCATGTCATTCCGGAAATGTTTTTCAGGATGGCGGTCCGGTCATTTTCATTGAATATGCCCACCCGTATCGGCGTCATGTCAAAAATATTCCAGAAATCACTGGCCTCGGATTCCACGCTGCGGATCAGTTCATGCATGGGGCGGCGGGTTGCCGCCACCAAACGCAGATTCGGGAAGGTGGCAAGCTCTCTCAACTGATCCCACAGGTTTCGGGTCAGTTTTCCGGTGCCAAGCGGTTTGTCAAATCCATCCCAAAGCATCAGCATTCGAACGCCATCTTCATTCAGAACACTCAGAACCTCGCGTAATCCATTATACACATCAGTATCCACCGTCAGCAGATGATCGCCATATTCATTACCAATGTCTTTCAGGCCCCAAGCCAATTTATGGCACATGGCCTGAAGAAACGCTCCGTTGGAATCCGGAGTCTGATGGCCGAGATCCCAGAAAACGACCGCATCATAGGGTGAATCTGTCTGGCGCATCCGTTCGGTCAGTCCGTGCATCAGAACGGTTTTACCGGCATAGCGCGGCCCCACAATCGACAAATGGCTGGGAGTGGTTTTTGTCAGATCGTTCCATAGTCGCCGCATGATATCGGCCCGGCCGATCATGGGGGCTATGGTGGTTCCCAGAACCGGAAAAAGTCCATCAGTCATGGTGATCCTCCGTTTCCATCTGTGCCTGTTTTTTCAATACCTCAAAATCATGCACCTGGCTGATCCATCGGCCCATCAGGGGAATGGACAGGGCATAATGGCCGCTACCGGTTCCATCAATCAGTTCAACCAGCTCCAGCTCCCGCAAAAATTCCAGATCCGCGATCAGTGTCTCGTAAGTCACCTCGATTCCATGACGGGAAAGCAGTTCCTGAAGAAGGCCCAGCCGAAGCGAATCAGGTTCATCCGACGCCATATGAATCAGGACCAGGATGAACCGTCTTCGATCGGAACGCGCATAATCCCACAGGCTGGCAAAATGTTCGTTGTTTTCGGCCAGCATGTCGCCGGCCTGATCGACAATATTAAGGGTGACAGAACGGATTTTGAGTCGGGCCGCCATGTCAAATATCCGGTTGCAAAGACATTGCAGAAGATACGGTTGACCATTTGTCAGGGATATGACTCTTTCCATTGATTCCCGGGAATAGGTCAGCCTGCCCTTGACCGGTTCTGTCACCAGGCTGGATGCCGCCTGATGGGAAAGCGAGGTCACACCGAATCGGGTTCCAAGCCCATACAGCGCCGACCAGTACGACTCACGCAGTCGTTTCAGTCGGCAAGAGCCGGTCAGAATAGCGGAAAACCCCGGATAGGTCTGTATCAGATACCGGATATTCTCCGGCACTTGGGGAGAGGTGACGCCGTTGTCAATACCCTCCTGGAGTTTATCGAACTCATCCAGCATCAACAGAATGCCAAGCTGATGTTCGGCAACGGTATCCAGTGCTGTTTCAACATACTCACGAAAATCGGCAAAGGGAGATTCATCGCTGATCCCGATGCGGCAGGCCTTGGCGATACCGATTTTCTTTTTTGCAGGCATGATGCTGCCATCCGGCAATGGTACGTCAATTCCCAATTTCATCATGCCACTGGCAATGCTTGCGGCAATTTCACGAAACAGGGTTGCCGTGGGAACCCCGATTTTTTCCGTGTCGCCCTCTGCTCCCTGAAGACTGCAATAAACACCCAGCCAGCCCGGTATCGGGCCGACTCCTTCCAGATGTCGCAGGATGGATGATTTTCCTGAACGTCGATTGCCTTCCAGCAAAACCACGTTGCCGCTTTGCATGATCTGGCGGCGGATTTGAGCCAATAGCTCCTCCCGACCCCAAAAAACATCCTTCCGGTCCGGGCGGATCGGGTCACCGCAGATATACGGGCTGGGTCCCATATCCATTTCAATGTGTTTATCGATTCCCTGTTTTTCCAACACATCAAACCCAATCTCCTGAATGCCGTCCACCCGACGGCCGTCCAGGGTCAGGGCGGACCAGCGGGCCTGAAGCATGAACGGACCGGTCATCTTGGGTGTTTGGGCCTGCAGACCAATGGTTTTGGACCCATTCTCCGCCAAAAATGGAATCTCGCAGTGACCCCATTCCGGCTGAAAGGCGATTACAATTTCACGCAGTGGAAGGAGACCCTTGTTCTGAACAACCAGGTCCAGTTCCTGCATTGCACCAAGCTCCAGGGTTGAATTCTCCGTTCGGAAAACAAGCTGAACATTATCCAGCAGCGAAGCCACCCCCCGGCCAAGCCATTCGACAACCCGCACCATCAATTTTCGGGCTTTTTCCGCATTCGGCAAATGCCCCGGGATTGTCGCATCCGCCTTTTTCAGTCTCATCAGGGATTCCTGAAGAACACTGAGCAGCCCGGGGCCGGGAGGCATGGTGGATATGCCCCGAAGAATGGAAACGGTATCACTGAAGGCAAGAAGCCATTGAAACAGCTTGCTTTGGTCATGACCGTCCTGTTCCAACCGGGTGCACAGCGGCAGAATCCGGATTGCCAGTTGATCCAGCCGGGCGAATTCCAGCGGGTCGGACAACATTTCCGAATCTGATGGCAGTGCCTTCAATTCCTGTTCAACCCATTCGGCGATTGGATCATGATCGGCATCGCTAAGAAGTTGAGAAAGACAGGCAAGCGCATCCATATGGTATTCACGCCACTGCCGGAAAATTCGCTGCTGGATTTGAAGGGAAGGCAGCGGAACCGGAATCTCTTCAATCATGCGCCTGGAAAGATGACGGATCACTGCACCGGAGGCCCGGTCTTTCAGCCAGGCCCGGCAATCATTACTGTCCAGATATGCGGTCAGATAATGCGGATCGAGTCGGGTTCCATCTGCACGCAATACATACAATCCGCTTGCTGCAATTGCCCCGACAGCCCCATTCCGGACGATTCCGACCTTGCCGATGGTTCCGGACCGGGAAAGCAATACGTCCCCGATGCGCAGCTTCCATCCGCTTTCCACCCCCGCCGAACCCGATTCTGCCGTAAGCCATGCGGAGCCGCTGTTTGCCTGCCCCTTGTCGATATCCCTGATACGGATATACGGGATTGATCCGGATTGGGAAATCCGGTTCTCTTCCGAAATCTCTTTAATAAGACCAGGCCGATTGACGGAAAGGGCTGGTAATTGAGGCAATTCATGCACAAGGTCGGCGGATGGAATGGAACGGCCCAAGCTGATCTGGCAACAATCCCTGAGCTGAACCACAGGCGCCAGTTCCCGCAGTGTCTCAAGCATTGTGGTCAGATTGCTTTGGTCTCTGCGCCGTGGTGTCAGATCAAAATCGGATTTGGCCAATGTTTCGACATCGACATCCCAGATGAAATCGGACGGTTTTGCATCGCGGATGCTCTTTGCCAGCTCTTGGGCCCGGGTTTCGGTGATGGTTGCCGGCTGTTTCCCTCTGCCTTTTTCAAAAAATGGTACAGCATCCACCATGCGAATCTGCCTGGTGGCGCCCCCCCGTCGCAGGATCAGGAGGCTGGATTGAACAGAAGGCCCTGGCAAAAAGGCTGTTTCGGGCAGAGAAATAACAGCTTCCACCGTATGTTGTCCGACCAGCCATTCGCGAAGTTTTCTTTCTGCTCCGCCCCGGAAAAGAATACCATTGGGCACAGCAATAACAGCCCGACCATTGGGGCGCAGATGGGACAGTGCATGTTGAACAAAAAGCCCGATGTTGTCTTTCATCGGAATGGGATAGTGTTCCTGTCCGTAACGGCCATCCTTACTGCCTGTCCATCCAAAGGGAGGATTGGCAACCACCATGTTAAAGCCTTCCTGCTGGGGATTGACCGGCGGAATCCGCTCCAGACTGTTTCCTGTCTCCAGTTTTGGATCGTCATTACAGGCCAAAACCAGCCGGGTCAATCCGATAATATATGCCGATTCATTCTGTTCGACACCGGATACCCCAAGCCCTGCCAGATCATGTCGGACTTTCTTTTGATGGCTACTCTGCAGAACATGATCAATGGCCGATGTCAGCAGACCCGCAGTGCCAAAACAGGGGTCATAAATATGCTCTCCATTGACCGGGGCAGCCAGTTCGATCATCAGCCTGGCAACGTTCGCCGGGGTTCTGAAAGATGCGGTGAATTTGTCCGGAGATGAATCCAGAAACGTGTCAAAAAGATCAAGCAGGTTGCGGCGGTCGGCAGGCGTTTCAAAAGGCTGATCCGCCAGCCAGTGAATCAGAAAATCCAGCGATTGGCGGGATATTTTACCCAGATTTTTTACGGCAAAAGCAGTTCGGCTGAGATGGGTTGCCAATGGCACATGGCGGGAATTGCTCAGGCTTTCCAAAAAAAATGGCAAACGGGTGATGAAAAAATCTTTCAGTTCGGGCGCCCTGAACTGGTGCCAGGACCGCCAGTGCAAAGAATTCGGCAGTACCGGCCTGAAATCGTTTCCCTCAAATGCGGCAATGGCCTCCTGCTCGGCTTCCTGAAAATCCGCCCATCGTAGGAAAATCAAGGCTGCCACGGCCGTGACGATATCGTGGGCGGGTAATGGGGATTCATGCCAGAGACGGTTCAGGACGCCTTTGGCATCCAGGCGGGATAAGTCGATTGCATGGGGTGTCATAATTCCCCGGCGAAGGCTTTGCGGAGTATGGCGTCGCGAATAGCCGTATTCGCGGATGCAACATCCAAAAACTTAGATCGCATTTCTGAAGTAATTGATTCTGCTGCATTTAGATGTGAGGCAATTTTTTTTTGTATCGTTTTGTTTGGAACAGGTATTTGAAGATTGCCAAATCTTCCCTTGTTTAAAATTGGCAGTGTATTTTTACTGGCGTTATTTATGATTTCAGGAACCAGTGCTTTGCATGCCCAATAGCCAAAATCTGGTAAAATTTTCTGAGGGTCAAAAAAAATTGAGTTGATTTGCTGATTGGTGCCAAGATCACATCCAGCCAAAGCAATTTTACCGATGGTGGCTCCAATACAGACAACCAAGATCGAACCTTTGGGTACAACCCGAGCTTTTCCCTCTATTAAACCTCGTTCAGATAAAAATTCCCTTCCTGTCGTTATAAGATGACCGGCAAAATCACCTGGTGTCACCCAAGGCAGATGTCCGCCAAAGTATTCTGGAATTTTTCGACTGGGTGTATTGCCTGTTGTGATTTCCCCAATGTTATGTAATTTTGTTTTTTGAGCGGATGTTATTTCTTTGTTTTGCCAAGTGTTATGAAGAATTGATTTAATCAGCGACTCTGACTCATTGATCTCCTCTCTCCGGAGTCTTTCTATCTCCTCCACCCGTTCCATGCACTCCTTGATGCGGGCGACGATGCGGCGCTGCTCAAAAAGAGACTTGGGCATTGGGATTGTGTGTTTCCAAAACTCTTTCATAGCAATCCGAGGTAGATTGGCTCCACGTGTATTGGAATTGGCAAAGGTCAAAAATTTTGGAGATCGCAGGTAATATGCCAAGTATTCTCGATCCAATTTATCTTTAGCCGGTAGCATAGGAATCAGTTCGCTGGTTCCAACACCAGGTTCATTTGGAAGCACCACTTTGTTGAGATAAGGCCTCAGTTTTGAATAAAGAACATGTCTGTCGTCAAATGAACACTTTGCTGAGCGCAATTCCCGCACATCAGAAATTGATTTTTTTAAAATTCGTCCGGTTACAGGCTCGACTTCATCCAATGAAAGATTCCAGACTTCCGTAATATCTTTTCTCAAACCGTTGGAAGAAGCTGGTGCTATATCGCCAAGTGGTATTTCTACCCAGTCATTCATAGAACATCTTTCTCCAAAATTATTTCCAACTCACCCAGCAATTCCACAATCCGCTCTTCCTTAGCCTTGATGGACTGCACCAGCTCCAACGGCGGCCGGTGTTCATAATCGTCTTTCCGGTTTGGATTTTTGGCTGACAGATCGTATCCGCGTTCCATGATCGCCTCGATCGGCACAATCCATGAATTGTCGCTTTCAATCCGGTTTTGCCATTTTGACAGAAAATCCGATATCTGTTCACCATTGATGGGCTTTCTGGTCTGTTTCAGTTCAAAGCCGTCGTTGGTCAATTCATAATACCAGACGCTTCTGGTGCCGCAATCGTCCTTGAGACGGTCAAAAAAGATGACATTGGTTTTCACGCCTGTGTATGGCAGAAAGCAGCCGGCAGGCAGCGACAGGATGGTGTGCACATTGAACTGCTCCAGCAATTCCTTGCGGACCTTCTGGTCCGGCCCTCCCCGGAACAGGACGCCTTCGGGAATCACCACGCCAGCCCTTCCGCCTTTTGCCAGATTGGCCATGATGTGTTGAACAAACAGGCATTCGGTAGCACCCGAATGGACCCTGAAATTGGTTTGCATCTGATGGGCCATTTTGCCGCCATATGGTGGATTGGAAAGAATCACATTGTATTTTTCTTTTTCTCCAACATTCTGTCTGTGAACCTCCAGGGTGTTGGTCAGCTCCAGGTTGGCCCCCTCGATCCCGTGCAGAATCATGTTCATGGTTCCCAGCAGATAGGTCAGCGGTTTGATTTCCATGCCGTAAAAAGTGTGTTTCTGAAGGGTGTCAACCTGTCTGTTGCTGAATTGCCCGTTTCGGCGAATGTAATCTGCGGCCTCTCCCAGAAACCCGGCGGTTCCAAAACAGGGGTCATATACCCGGTCCCCCATTCGGGGTTTGACCACTTCAACCATTGCCCGAATGATGTGGCGCTGGGTGTAAAATTCACCGGCGTATCCGGCAGAGTCGGCTGCGACGCGCTTGAGCAGATCCTCGTAAATTTCAGACAGAACATGAACATCCGTGTCATCTGAAAAATGAAGCTTGTCCACCTGCTGCACCACCCTGGCAAAGGACGCCCCACGGCGGCAGTAGTTCCGGACATTGTCGAATATCCGGCGAAATCGCTGGGCCAGCAGGTCCTCGCCCATACCTTTTTCCGGATCAGGACTGGTGAGTTTGATCCACAGCTTGCCATCGACAAACTCCAGCATCTGATCCGGGTGGTCAATATCTTTTGCCCAGGATGACCATGCATATGGCCCGGACAGCCGTCTGGCATACTGTTTATCGTCAAATGCCGCTTCTTCCTCGCGGCGGGTTTCGGCCTCGTCAAATGCTTTCAAAAAGAAAAGCCAGGCAAGCTGTTCCACATAGTTGCGGGCGTCCACGCCTTCCTGATTGAGCTGATCAC
Organism: Desulfobacteraceae bacterium UBA4064; assembly: GCA_002382065.1. Lineage (GTDB taxonomy): Bacteria > Desulfobacterota > Desulfobacteria > Desulfobacterales > Desulfatirhabdiaceae > UBA4064. The sequence continues at coordinate 2,793 of DFZE01000293.1, read as the reverse complement.
AGGCGTTTTTTACGGTCTGCTGAACTTCCTGCCTGCGATGGTCAATACCGTTGTGATTCATGTCGGATAAAACTTTCTATAATGTCATTGGAACATAGAGGTGTTGTTTGACCACCTCCAGATCGGTTTTTAACCGGGTTGCACTGCCATATTGCCGGGTCAGTGACTGAAAACTGCCAAACAGTTCTACAAACTGGGGGGCGCCATAAGTTCGGGCCTGCTCCAGATCATCGATACCGAACAGGGCATAGTGATCCAGCGCCGTTTCCCAGAACCGGATTTTAAATAACGTCTCCGGATCAAATGGTTCTTTGGTTTCTGCTGCGTTTTGAAAAGGCAAATCAGGGCGCAGAAAAAATGTGGCGGGTTGTGGAAAGGGAATGATGGTGGCGGTTCGGGGCTCCGGAGCAGTCACTGGCTGCATCAGCCAGGACATGTCATCTGACCAGAAGCGGTCCACCCGCTGGGGGCGGGTGGGAACCTGAACCAGGTCAAATCCGACTTTGGCCAGAATATCCACATCGTCGGTTTGCGGCAGATCCAGAAAATGGCGGAATGCTGCGGGGTAGATGTCATTGTCGCGAAGCTCTTCACGCAATTCCCGACGGCTGGTTTTGTCGATCCAGATGGTCAACAGGTCATCGAGGTTTCGGGTTGACAGATTGAGGATGAGTTCCCGGGACTGTTCCGTGTATTCTTCAAATGGAATTTTTCGGCCATCGGCAAGGCAGACATAGCAGTTGGTCGCCGAAATGATGACCGATACCCCCTGTTCAACCGGCTTGGTCGTGGTCGTATCCGCATTTTTTCGTGCCTGGGATTTTTTCCGGGGCAGTTTTACCCGATTGGCCGGATGTCCGTCAAATTCGGCATCTTCCAGGTGACTGGCGCCGGAATAATCAAAAATGGTGAAATACCGTTTGTTGATATCTTCGCAAAGCCGGGTCCCCCGGCCTTTCATCTGCTTGTACAGAATGGCGCTTCGAAGCGGGCGGACAAAAACGATATTTTTGACATCCGGTGCATCATAACCGGTTGTCAAAAGATCGACCGTGACCGCAATACGGGGTTTACCGGGGCCGACCACTGCAAAATTGCGTTCCAGTTGATGGCTGTTCCTCTCGGCCCGGGTAATGCGGGCCGCATGGTCGTTGTCGCCCGAAAGACGCCGAAGTTCCTGGGCCATGAATGCCGCGTGGGTGTCGTCCACGCAAAAAACAATGGATTTTTCATCCCGCAGTCCATATTGGCCCAGCATGTGCCACAGATCTTCGGCAATGGCGCGTGTCCGGTCCGGAATCCGGATATCCCGTTCAAAATTGGCGGTTGTGTAGCGTTTGCCATCCAGTCCCGTATATCCGGCCTCATCCAGATTGGTGATCCGTTCTTCCAGCAGATAGGGCACGAGATATCCGTCTTCTACGGCCTGTTTGAGGCTGTAAACAAAGATCGGATCATTAAAGTAAAAATATGTGTCCCGACGTTTTTCTTCATCTGTCATTGGCCGAACGGGTTCTTCCAGCTCCCGGGGGGTTGCCGTCAAACCCAGTTGCATGGCCCCACTGAAATGTTCCAGCACCCCAAACCAGTCACCAAATCCGGAACGGTGGCATTCATCGATCACCACCAGATCAAAAAAATCCGGGCTGTAATGCTCAAAAAGTCGTTGTCCGTATAGTTCCTCATTCAGGTTCTGGTAATTGGCAAAAAAGATTTTTCCAACCTGGCACCGGCCGTTCGATATGGTTTCCTTGTCGATCGTGACGCGCTCGTTGGCAGAAAATGCCGCAAAGGCCCGGTATGCCTGATCTTTCAGGCTGTTTCGATCGGTCAGGAACAGGACGTGCTGTCGCCGGAGCGCATTACCGGTCATCATTTTCCAGATCAACTGAAATACCGTAAATGTCTTGCCAGTGCCGGTGGCCATCAGCAAAAGGGCGCGGGAATTTCCCTGGGCAAACTGCCACAGGGTTTTGGCAATGGCCATTTCCTGGTACGGCCGGACAGTTTTGCGACTGACCTGATCCACATGGTATCCCGACATAAAACAGGCCTCCCAGCCATCCCAGTCGATGGTGACACCCAACCGGGTGATGATGTCATCGGGTGTCGGCGGGGTAGTCAGGATATCGTATGTACCGGATTCATTATCGGTCAGAATCCAGTCTTGCCCGTTGGAAGATAGGGAAAACCGGATCATCAGACGTTTGGCGTATCGTGAAGCCTGTTGCATGCCATCGGCAGCCGGTTCAGTCTCGGCCTTGGCTTCCAGAATGGCCAGGGGTACGCCCCGATACCGCAACAGATAATCCGCCACAATCGCCTGGGTGGCATCATACATCGATTCAGAGGAATCTCCGGTCATATTGACCCGGCCCGGACCAATGCGCAACTGCTCTTCCCAGGCCCACCCCGCCTGTTTCAGAGCCGGCTCGATGATTTCCTTGCAGGTTAACCGTTCGTTTCGAGACGTCATGATGTGTTCCTGTTTGAGTTCCGGTTTTCTGTCATTGAATCAAAAAGATACGATTGTTCTGGCTTATGCCTGCAAACAATGGGGTTGTCAATTGCGGATGACGATATAACTTTTAATAATAAAGATTTTGGGTGCGTTATCGGTCGGGGATGGCCGAGAAAATGCCTATCCCCTCCCTGTTGCCTTCCCAAAATCATTATCTTAAAAGCTATATCACACGTATTGAATCCGTGACGATCTTACTGACAAAAAGCAATCCCCGTGCCATCATCATTCAATCCCATATTTTTTCATCCAGTTCGTCAGCGTCTGGTAAC